>CAMBIK010000153.1 GCA_945867435.1 Klebsiella pneumoniae | reverse complement strand
GACCCGGCTGCGGTGGCGCACCAGACGGTCGAGGCCGCGGTAGCGCGCGGCGTGGATGTGGTCCTTGTCGATACGGCGGGGCGGCTCCAGGCCCAAACGGCGCTGATGGACGAACTTGGCAAGGTACGCAGGGTGATCGGGCGGCTGCGGCCTGGGGCACCGCACGAGGTCTTGCTGGTTTTGGATGCCACGATGGGTCAGAACGCGCTGTCGCAGGCCCGACTCTTCAAGGATGTGGCCGGGGTCACGGGCGTCGTGCTCACCAAGTTGGATGGCACCGCCAAGGGTGGCGTGGTGATCGCCATCGCGGAGGAGTTTGGTTTGCCGATCAAGCTGGTGGGCGTAGGCGAAAAGATTGAGGACCTGCGCCCGTTCGATGCGGGGGCTTTCGTGGATGCCCTGTTGCCGGAATGAGCGCCACGGGTGCCTACCGCATCGATCTCCCCCCCAACTTTGCCGCTGCCGCTGCTTCTTCGGCCGCCGCCTCGTCGTCGGCGATCTGCTGGGTGACGCCGGTCAATTCCTCGTCTGGCAGCGTGACATCTTCTTCGAATCGCGCTGCGGGGATGTAGCCCGTGCGTGCCGCCCGCACGTTGTTGTATTCGACCAAAGAGAGGATGGCCCACTGGTAAATCGCCACCTCGTAATATTCTAGAATATTGTCGGTGGCGTTCAGCATGACATAGCTGATGGTCATGGTCACATAAACGTGGGAAACCATCGACAGACCACCGTTACTGCGCCGTCGAATCAGCCGCAGCCCTTGCCACATCATCGTGCCAAGCACCCAACCGAAGGCGAGCACGCCGGCCCAACCGGTTTCGTAGGCGACCCGAAGATAGCCGTTGTGGGGTGCCGCTTCCTGCCCGAACAGCTCCACGCCGAGCATGACGGAGCTTCCGGCACCGTGTCCCAGCCAGGGGTGTTCCCAGAAGCGCCGGGTGAGCTCGTCCCAGAAGTACAGGCGCCAACCCACGGAAGTGTTCAGGTCGTACACGTCGCCGATGCTGGCGTCGAAGGCGCTTGATGCGTCCATGACTCGTTCTACGATGCCGCCTCCGAAGGCGATGATTCCGAAGCCGCCGAGCAAGGCCCCGCCCAGTAGGTAGGAGCGCCGCTTGTACACCCAGCTCAGGTAGATCCAGCACACGGTCATCGCCACCCAACTGATCCGGGTGTAGGTGCTGATCTCCAGCGCCACGAGCAGCACAAGGTACACCAGCCGGAGCCCACGGTTGGTCTTGGCCCCGTCCAGAAACTCGGCGTAGGCGAGGCAGAACAGAAAGGTGAGGTACATCGAAAAGTGCGCGGGATGGAAAAAGCTGGAGTTCACCCGGACGTAGCCTTCGGTGATGTCGTTCCCCTGGCCTGTGCCCCATTGGTAGAACCCGTACACGATCGGGACGACCGAACTCAGGTAGATCGCGTTGATCACCTGCCGCACCATGCGCTTGTCCAGCATGTCCGAGATGATGAGGTAGGTGAAGAAGGGTGCGGCGAGCCGAGTCACGAAGCGCGAGGACCAGCGTGTTTCGTCCGCCCACGCCATCGACACCGCGAACAACGCAAGGAAAACGCCGTACGGCATCGTGAGCGATCGACCCTTGAAGGGGTTCTTCCACAGCACCAAGAAGTACACGAACCCGATGCCCGTGGCGAGCACGTTCACCAACCCGCCCAGATCGAAGTCGAAAGAGCCCACGGCGATGCGGTCACCGCCGGCCACGAAGTTCCGCATCGCGATGAGCGTGAGGAAGACCAGGATGAAGATCTTGGGATTGGCGAGGAAGAGCCCTCCGCCTACACCAATAATCGCCATCGCTGCCATGTAGTGGGGCCCCCCGAACGCTAGCGCGAGCGCCATGGGGATGGTGATGAGCAGGGGGATCGCGAACTGCCGTACGGGATCGCTGCCGAAGTCTGCGAACGGAGTCGGGCTGGCCATCGACGCGTGCAACGTAACCGCCGCCCAGGCCGGGTAGTTACCCATGGCGCACTATGCGCCTCCCAAGTCCGTGAAACTTCCCGGCGCTGGGGGTGACTGCCGAGAGGGGGAAAGCGCCCCGCCCGGCGCGTGATAGCCCGCGCACATGCGTGTGCTGCTGGTCGCCCGGGTCTTCTGGCCGAACATCGGTGGCATCGAGCGCCATGTGCAGTGGCTGGCCGAAGCGCTGGTGCAGCGGGGGCACGTGGCCGATGTGGTCACCTTGAACCGGGCCTTTGAGGATGGAAGGGCGCTCCCCGAATCCGAATCGCATCACGGCGTGGGCATCACGCGGATCCCTTTTCGGGGCAGCACCCGGTACCCCGTGGCGCCGAGCGTGCTTCGCCATGTTGCCGACTACGACGTTGTGCATGTGCATGCGCTGGACTTTCTCGCCGACTGGCTGGTGGCCACCCGCCCCATCCACGGCAAGCCGATCGTGCTTTCAACCCACGGAGGCTTCTTTCACACCTCTTACGCACGTCGGAGAAAACGTGCTTGGTTCGAGACGATGACGCGTCTCCTCGTGAATCGTGTGGATGCGCTGGTCACCACCAGCGACCAGGATCACGAGCTGTTTGCACCGCTCACCGACCGGGGAGTGATGATCCGCAACGCGGTCGATCTGGCCCCCTGGCAGGCGTTGAAACGGTCCCCTGGACCTGGAAACTTCGTCACGCTCGGCCGGGTCGATGTGCACAAGGGACTCGCTTCGCTCCTCCGCACGCTGGCGGCCCTTCGCGATGTGGACTCGCGCCCCTTTCACGCTCGCGTGGTCGGACCGGAAGTGGTGGAAGGCCTCGTGGCCAAGCTCAGCGCCGAGCGCGATTCTCTGGGGCTGACCGACCGCGTGACCTTCGAGGGCAAGGTGACCGAGGCGGCGATGCACGAGGCTGTGCGGACCGCCGACCTGGGTTTGTGGCCTGCGGAATACGAGAGCTTTGGCATTTCGGTCGTGGAGACCATGGCGGCGGGCTTGTTGCCGGTCTTGCAGGACAATCGTGCCTTCCGCTATTTCGTGGAGGGGCCCACGGGCATTCTCACGGATTACGGCGCCCCGAGTCGGGCTGCGGCGGACATCGCCCGGGCCCGCGACCGCATGGGCGGGGACCGGGGGGAGGGGGTCATCCGCGCCAAAGCCGGTCAATACGGCTGGGATTCCGTGATCGGGTCCATCGAGGCGGTGTACGCGCGGGTGGTAGAGGCGAGGCGGGCGTGATCGCGCTGCTCATGCTGCTGGCTTGCGATGGGTACGGGCTCCTCGTGCTCGGCTCCAGCGGCGTGTCCACGGTCGGAAACGCGACGTGGAACGCAGCCCCGGGCTCGCGAACGCGTCTGGTGGCGGAAGAGGCAGGGGCGGTGCGGGTGCGCAGCGACTGGGCGGCCGCGGAAGTCGGCGTCGTGTCAATGCCCGTGCTCGGATTGTTGGCTGATACCGAGTACGACCTCTTCGTGGAGGCGGAAGATGGCACCGCAGGCCAGCCCGTTGCGTTCACCACCGGACCTCTGCCCGTCACGCTGCCCCGCTGGTCGACCACCGGGAGCCCCGGCTGGGAGGGCTTTTCGGTGACCTCGCTGATGGGCGATTCCCAATGGGCGGTGGTGCTGGACGAGGCCGGAAACCCGGTGTGGTTTGTGGAGATTCCCACCGAGGACCGCCTGGTGCGCGTGCGGGCTAGGCGGGATGGGCTGGGCGTGTGGGGGGTGCCGGCTACGCGGGCCGACAAGTCGGATCCTTCTGAACTCATCGGCCTCGACTGGAACGGTGCCGAGATCGAACGCCATGAACTTACCGATTTTTCCCATGACTTCCTGGAGTTGAGCGATGGCACCATCGCGACGTTGAACTATGACCCCCGCGAGATCGATGGCATCGAGGTGATCGGCAACACCATCACCGAGGTCGACCTGGAGACCGGCGACTCGATCGATGTTTTTTCCACGTTCGACCTGTGGCAGCCCGACCTCGACACGCTTCCGGGCGATGGCGAATGGACCGGAGGGAATGCGTTGGACTTCGACGAGGGGCAAGGCACCTATATGGCTGGATTCCGTCAGCTGGGCGCCCTGGTCGAGGTGGATCGGGCGACAGGGGAGGTGGGCCGTCAGCTTGGTGGCCCTTCCAGCGACTATGCCTTTCCCAAGCTGGAGGATGCGCTGCGGCTGCAACACCAGTTCCAGTGGAGCGGAGACTCGGCGTTGGTCTTCGACAACCGAGAATCGACCGAGGATTCGCGCGTGATCGACTACGCGCTCGCGGAAGGGCTGGCCACCCCCAAGTGGACCTACGTTTCGGACCCGCCCCTGTGGGTTTTTGCGCTGGGCGATGTGGACCGCGCCGAGGATGGGGCCACGCTCATCGACTGGGCAGCGGCGGGCGTGCTTGAAGAGGTGAGCCCGGAGGGGGAATCGAGGTGGAAGCTGGAGGCTGAGCTGGGAACGGCGTTCGGCTTCCTCGACCGCGGGCCTCGCATCGGAGCCTTCACCCGGCCTTCAGCTGCCGCGGTAGGTGGAGAACCCGAAGGGTGAGACCAGCAGGGGAACGTGGTGATGGCGCGAGGCATCGGTCACGTCGAACACCACTTCCGCCCAAGGGAAAAAGCTTGGCGTGCCCAAGGCCACAAAGTAGGCCGCGATGTCGAAGCGGATGCAGTAGCGGCCCACGCCGAAGCGGGAGGGATCGACCAGGTCCGCGACCCGGCCATCGCGGTTGGTCACGCCTGAAGCGAGGATCGTGGCCACACCTTCCCCGTTGAGTCGGGTGAGGGTGATCGGCACTCCGACCGCGGGAACGCCGTTAGCGGTGTCGAGGATGTGGGTGGTGAGGGGACTGGCCATGATTCAGGATCCTACCAGCTTCAGCAGGCGCAAACGGGTGATCTTCGCCTGCTCGCCGGCCGCGATGCGCAGCTCGGCCGCGGGCTCGTTGTCTCTTCGCTCTGCCAACCGGGTGAGCATTTCAGCCGCGCTCAAGCCGCTCGCACACACGATGAAGATGAATCCAAACCGTGCCTCATAGGCAGTATTTCCGGCGGCGAGTGCCTCGATGATGGCATCCGAGGCCCCGGTCACACCCGCTTGCTCTCCTTTCGCCCAATCTGCCGTAGCGCCGAACTTCGCTCGCAGCGAAGCGGGGTCTGCGCCGATTTTGGGATGATGGGTGAAGGCCTCGCGCCAGTCGCCATCGCCTAAGCCCCACCAGGCCCGTTCGGCCTCTCCAAGCAGTTGGGTGAGGGAGCCGAAGGGGCGGAGCTTCAGCATCGCGTTCACCCAGCGCCGACTGCCGCAGGATCGCGCCAGCACCTCGCTCGCCTCGGCCTCCCCGAGTCCGTTGAGGGTCGCCACGAGCCCGGTGGCATCCGCGGGAGATCGTTCCGACGGTCGGCCCCACACGCGCAGCCTTGAGATCCCTCCGTCGGGGATGATGCGCAGGCGCACATGCGTCCACGGACCGGGCGCGGCGATGGACACATCCACGCTGTCGTGGGCCCGCATCCGGGTGGAAGGAAGGATCTCTGCCCAGTCCGGGTGGTTCACGAGCTGCGAGGGGGGTGCGTCGGGCCAGTAGAGCCCATCCACCGCCGCCCGGTCGGGGTAGTTGCCGCGAAAGTGGTGCGTCTGGAGGGTGATCCTCTCGATCTCCCCAGGCTGCCCGAGGCGAAGAATGATCCAGTCCATTCCCGGCGGCCGGCTGCGCCGCGTTTCCCAGCCGTTGCTCATGATCGGGGATTCGCCCGGCAGCACGAGGTTGGTCATGGGGGAAAAGAAGCTGTCGCTGGCGACGAGGGGCGTGCCGCCGTTCTCCACCGCCGCAAGATCTACCAGGTCTGTGGCGTGTTTCGCGGGGATGGGATCGCCGTACACGCGAAGCCGGGCGATGCCGCCATCCGGGATCATGTTCAATCGGACATGGGTGAAGACGCTGTCGTTCCGAACGGCCTGCACGTTCGGGGAGCCGCGCTTCATCGGGGTCTCCGAGACCAGCGGAGTCCATTCCACGGTGTCGCGGAGCACCTCGGGGGCGCAGTCGGCCGGGGCGTTGCAACCGTCGAGCGAGGCGAAGGGCGCGTGATTGCCCAGGAAGTGGGCGGTGTCGATCTCCACGGCCCGGATGCGCCCCGGCACGCCCAAGCGCACGATGCACCAGTCGTGGCCCGGAACGCGCTTGCGTCGCGATTCCCAGCCATCCATCTCCTTGCCGCGGTCGGTGTAGGTGCTGGGGTCGAAGGCGGCGGCGGCGGCCTTCAAGAGGTTCCCCTGACCCGCGAAGAAGTCGTCGCTGCTTAGCAGCGCGGTGCCGCCGATCGCGGCCGCCGCGAGATCGACTAGGCCGGTGAACAATGCGGGAGTTCCAACGATCTCAGCCATGTTTCGTCCGTTGCGCGAGAGGGTCTGGGGGCGAACGGGGGTCCAGAAGCGGTCGCCCGCGGGGAGGTCCTACCGGGAGTCCGGCCTGTAGAATCGGCTCTCCGCCCAACCATACGTCCACCACTTCGCCCAGGAGCGTGCGGCCTACCCAGGGCGTAGTCGGATGGCGGTGAAACAGCGCGGAGGCTTGAATCTCGGAAGAGGTTTCCGGCTTCCAACGAACCACATCGGCGCGTGCCCCCACCCTGAGCGTGCCCCGGTCTGCGAAGCCTGCGAGCGCGGCCGGCCCGGCAGCCATCCACCGACCGATGTCCGCGATGGAGTGGCCGCGCCGCAGGGCTTGGGTCCACACGCTGCGGAGCCCGAGCTGCAACGAGGCGATTCCCCCCCATGCATCCAGAAAATTCCCGGTGTCCAACCGTTTCAGGCTGGGGATGCAGGGACTGTGGTCGGTCACCACGAAGTCGAGCGTGCCATCGGCGAGCGCCGCCCAAAGCGCGGCGCGGTTGTTCGATTCCCGAATGGGGGGCGCGCACTTGTACGCGGTCGCGCCATCGGGCACTTCCTCGGCGGTGAGGCAGAGGTAGTGCGGACAGGTCTCGGCGGTGATGGGAAGACCTTCTGCCTTGGCCGCACGCAGAATGGGCAGCGCGGTGTTGGAAGAGAGGTGAACGATGTGGGCGCGGCAGCCGGTCTCGCGCACCAGACGCACGATCAGGGCGACGGCGCGGTCTTCCCATTCCTTGGGGCGGCTGTGAAGGTAGGTGGCATAAAGTGTTGGATTTGAAGCATTTTCGGTGGATGATAGATCGCCTTCAAGCTCTGCGTGCACCAGCAGCGGCACCCCGGCCGCCCGCAGGACCGGCATCGCGATCCGCAGATCCGCTTCGGTGGATTGGGGGAAGTCGTCGATGCCGCTGGGGCACAGGAAACACTTGAAGCCGCGGGCACCGGCCGCGCTCATCGCGGCGATCTCTCCGGCGTTCCCGGGAATCACCCCGCCCCAGAAGCCGACATCCACATGCAGTTGCCCCGTGGCGGCTTCGATCTTGGCGTGCAGGGCCGACAACGTCGTGGTGACGGGCATGCTGTTCAAGGGCATGTCGACCAGGGTGGTCACGCCCCCCGCCGCCGCCGCTCGGGTGGCCGAGGCGAAGCCTTCCCACTCGGTGCGCCCCGGCTCGTTGATGTGAACGTGGGCGTCCACCAGGCCGGCCATGAGCACATCCTCGCCGAAGTCCATGCCTGAGGAATCCTGAACGTCAACCTCGATTGCCGTGATCAGCCCGCCGCTGATTCGGAGCGTGGCGGGCTGCAACCGCCCGTTCACCAGGACGCGGGCGCTGGACAGCGTCGAACCGTTCATCGCCGGCAAGGTACCACGGCGGTCAACTCCAGATGGTGTGGGCTTGTCGGTCGAACTCCTCGAAGAGCTCGGTGGCCGCCGGGTCATCGGGGGCGGCCGCCAACCAGAGGCGCGCTGCGGAGCGAGCTTCGTCGATGCGCCCGCGCCGGGCGTAGCTGCCCGTGAGGTTCCGGAGCATCCGGACCGCCACGCTTCGAGCGGTAGCCGGAGCGAGCATGGCGGGGTGGAGCGAAGCGCCGGCTCGGTCCATCAGGGCGGCGACCTCTGCGGGTCCCAGCCGCCGGCCACAGTCGAATGCGTCGAGGAGGGTGAGCGCACCCGGGCCGGTCGAGTGTCCGACGACAAAGTGGCCTGGCAGTCCCACGCCAAAAACGGGCACCCCCGCGCGCCGCCCCACTTCGATCCACACGATCGAAAGCAGGATCGGCAGGCCCTGCCGACGGGCGATTACTCGGGGAAGGAAGCTGTTTTCCGGAGCGTCGTACTCGCCTGAACCGCCCGAGAGCGCCAGTTCTTCGCCGAGCACGCGTTGAAGGTCGTCGATGTCGGGCACCCCGTGGGCTCGTTCCGCCACGCGGGCCGCCCAGTCGTCCAGGATGCCCAACGAGTCCTCCTCGTCGAGCGGTTCCGGGTCCAACGCAGCGATGGCCAGCGCCACCTGATCCAGGCGGGGTTGCGGGGAGTCGAGCTCTTCCGCAAGGCGTTCGGCGGCGGCAAGAATCCGGGGCACGGGACCTCTTGGTTCCAGCATAGCCTGGGTGCCCCTCCCTTGACGCGCCAACCGCCCTTCGCTACCGTGCGCCGATGGACTCCCACCTCCTCCAGTGGTTTTCGATGAACCTCCGCTGGTTCCATCTGGTGACCGGCGCGGCCTGGATCGGGGCTTCCTTCTACTTCAACTGGCTGAACAACCATGTTCGACCCCCAGAAGACGCCGATGCCAACGCGGGCGTGAAGGGCGAGGTGTGGGCCATTCACGGCGGGGCCTTCTACCGCGCTTCAAAGTTTGAAGGGGCCCCTGCTGCGCTCCCGAAGGTGCTGCACTGGTTCAAGTACGAGGCCTACTTCACCTGGATCACCGGCTTCTTCCTCCTTGCGACCACCTACTGGGTGGAAGCGAAGGCAATGATGATCGACCCGGCCGTGCGGGACCTGTCGGTAGGGGCGGCCGTCGCGGTCGGCGCGGGGCTGCTGGTGGGGGCCTGGGCGGTGTACGACCTGATGTGCCGATCCCCCCTGGCGAAACGCCCGCGCACCTTCGCGATCTTGGGACTGGCGGTGTTTGTCGCGGCCTCGTACGCGCTCTTCGACACCTTCGCGCCCCGCGCTGCGGCGATGCATCTCGGCGCCGCGATCGGCACGATCATGGTCGCCAACGTGTTTTTCGTGATCATCCCGGGGCAGGCCGCGATGGTGGCCGCGATGGTGGCGGGTCAACCGCCGCCGCTGGACCGGGGAGCGGCCGGAGCGTTGCGTTCGCTCCACAATAATTATCTCACGTTGCCTGTTCTTTTTGTGATGGTGAGCAATCACTATCCGAGCGTGTGGGGGCATCCGCTGGGTTGGGTGATCACGCCGGTCCTGTGTGTGCTCGGCGTCGCCATCCGGCACGGGTACAACCTGAGA
>CAMBIK010000152.1 GCA_945867435.1 Klebsiella pneumoniae | reverse complement strand
GAAAGATCATCCACCTGCAGGTCCACCAGACAGGCATCTTCGCCAGGTGCGGCCTCGCTCACGGGGAGGCGCGGCGGTTCCCCGAAACGCTCCACCGTGGGCACGGGCGCGGACCAAGCCGGGCGCATGGGGCCGGTACCCAGCACGTTCAACTCCACCATCGCCGCACCGAGCGCATCCGTGAAGGCCACACGCGCCTCGGGGGCAAGGTGGTAGCCGTCGGTGTAGGCGAACTCGTCCAGCGGCATGGCACGGAGGTCCACGACGCCCACGCCGAGGGCGTTCGCCGTGAGGAGGATGGCGCGGTCTTCGGTCGGCGTCACGGCGTGTTCGCTGGCCACCGAAGGGGCCATGGGCGGCAAGACCAACACCAGGCGCCCGCCGTGCGCGGCCACCAGGGCAGCGATGTCGGGAAGGTAGCTGAGCATGGGGTCGGAGACACGGGTGGCTCCTCCTACGGCACCAACTACAGCATGCTCAACGACGGGTAGCAAACGAGCTTGCGTACCGCCATGCTCCTGTCCGAACAGCGCTTCCCCCGCAGCCGCCACCCGGTCGGCCGGGGCGCCCGCACCTTCGACCAACAGCCCGACCGCGCCGTCCCGGAAGGCGTTCACGAACGGGTCCTTCAGCCGCGTGCGTTGGTCCAGGGCGCGCTGAAGCAGGGCCGGGAGTCGGGTGTTCCACGTCTTCGCGGCAAGCACCGCATCGGGCTCCGCGAAGTGCTCTTCCAACGCGCTCATCCGCTTGCCGGGCGGGCGCGTTTCCAGGAGGTAGTCCATGGTGGCCACCAGGGCGATGACCCGCGGCCGGAGCCCATTGGCGTAGACGCGGTACTTCAGCATCGCGTACCAGGCCGGCCCCGAAGCCAGGTTTTGCGCAAAGCGGGCGCTGGAAAGCGGCGGGGAGGCCAGCGCGGCCCCCAGGCGACGCGGGTCCACGTCCGTGCGCGCGAGCGAAGGGCCGACCACGACCAGGTCGGCAGGGTGGGCCAGCGCAACCTCATCCATGTCCACCATCGTCGCGCTGGGCGTCCAGGGCACTTCCTGCGTCCACACCCGAACGGCTGGGACCAGGATCAGCGCCGCGATCGCGAGGGCAAAGACGGCGCGGGGGATGTGGGCGCTGTCCATGCGGAGACCCCGCATATCAAGAATCGAGGGCGCCCATCACCGCTACGAACAGCCCGGGACCCTGTGCGCCGGGATCGACCGGGAGCACTCGCCAGGACCGTAGCTTCATCCCTGCCTCCTCCGCGAGCTGCCGAACCAGCGTTTCGGGGAAGCCCAAGTGCTGGTGCCCCATCGTAACGCGATACTCCTCGCGATCGTGTTCCACCATGTCGACGAGGACCCACCGACCGGCGGGAGCCAAAACTCGGGCCACCTCTCCGAACACCGGACCCAGCTCGCGCACATGGTGGAGGACAAGCTGACACACCGCCAGATCCACGCTTCCACAGCCCAGCGGCAGGTCGTCGAGCCGGCCCGCCTTGAGTTCCACGTTGGGGAGGTCATGGCTGCGGCGGGCGGCCACCTCCAGCATGGCGGCCTCGCGATCGATCCCCACTACCGTGGTATCGCCGCTGGCCAGGATGGGCAGCAGCGCGCCCGTGCCGCAACCGAGGTCCGCGATCCGGGCCCCGGCCGGGAGCAGGCCCGCGAGCGTCGCGAAGACGAAGCTGCCGCCGAAGAGCTCGGCGCGAACGTCGTCCCACCGCCCTCCGAGTCGCCGGAAAAGCTCCTCGCTGTCGGCAGATCGCGCCGCGACCACCCCATCGACCCGGCGAAGATCCTCGGCGTATTGGCTGGCGGGGTCCTCCGAATCGGCCTCGACCTGGGCGAGCACGACGCTCCACAGCGACCGGGCATCTTCCCCAAGTTCATCGGCAGAAACTCGGAAGTAGGTGGCCGTGCCCACCCGCCGCCGCAGCACCCAACCACCCGAATCGAGCTGCTTCAGATGCCGGCTGATGGTGGGCTGCGAAGTTTGAAGCACGCGGGCAAGCTCGCCGACGGCCAGCTCCTCATGCGCCAGAACGCGCAAAAGCCTTACCCGAATGGGCTCCGCGAGGGCGGCGAGGCGCTCAAAAACGGGGGTTGGGCTCACGCTCGGGAAATATCTCCTTGCCATCCATTCGTCCATGCGGATATACGAATGGAGTCAACCCAACGAGGCTTCCATGAACACCACCGCCGATTCCAGCAAACCCTTCATGAACACCGAGCTCGCGCTCTTCGCCGACGCGCCCTACAAGGTCAAGGACCTCTCCGCGGCCACGATCCGCTACGGCCGCAAGGAACTGGAGCTCGCGCTGGTCGAGATGCCCGGTCTCGCTTCGCTCCGTGAAGAATACCTCGCCTCGCAGCCGTTGAAGGGCGCGAAGATCATGGGGTCGTTGCACATGACCATCCAGACCGGCGTGCTCATCGAAACCCTTCAGCTCCTGGGCGCCGATGTGCGCTGGGTCAGCTGCAACATCTTCTCCACGCAGGACCACGCCGCCGCCGCGATCGTGGCCGGCCCGACCGGCACCGCCACCGCCCCGAACGGCGTTCCCGTGTACGCGTGGAAGGGTGAAACGCTCGAAGAATACTGGTGGTGCACCATGCAGGCGCTCCTGTGGCCCGATGGTTCCGGCCCCAACCTCATCCTCGACGATGGCGGCGATGCCACCCTGCTCGTTCACCTCGGCTACGAGCTGGAAGTGAAGGGCGAGCTGCCCGACCCGACCAAGGGCGGCAGCTTCGAAGAGAGCGTGATCCTGCAGTTGTTGCTCGACGTGCGCCACGCCCGCGGCAACCGCTTCTGGCACGCCTTTGCCAAGCCCATCCGCGGCGTCTCGGAAGAGACCACGACCGGCGTTCATCGCCTCTACGAGCGCGGTCAGGCCGGCACGCTTCTGTTCCCCGGCATCAACGTCAACGACAGCGTGACCAAGTCGAAGTTCGACAACGTGTACGGCTGCCGTCACTCCCTGGTCGATGCGATCATGCGCGCCACCGACGTGCTCCTTTCTGGCAAGAAAGTGCTGGTCTGCGGCTACGGCGATGTCGGCAAGGGCTCGATTGAGAGCCTTCGCGGCCAGTATGCCCGCGTCGCCGTGACCGAAGTCGACCCGATCTGCGCGCTTCAGGCCTGCATGATGGGCGTAGACGTGGTCCGGATCGACGATGTGGTCAGCGAGATCGACGTGTTCGTGACGGCGACCGGCAACAAGTCGATCATCTCCGCGGCTCACATGATGAAGATGAAGCACAACGCCATCGTCTGCAACATCGGGCATTTCGACAACGAGATCGACATGGCGGGTCTGGAGGCCATGGTCCTGGCGGGCACGGTCGAGAAGATCGAGATCAAGCCCCAGGTCCACGAGTGGCGCTTCACCGGCACCCACGGCGGTCGCGGGCACAGCATCATCGTGCTCGCCGAAGGGCGCCTGGTCAACCTCGGTTGCGCCACGGGCCACCCCAGCCTGGTGATGAGCGCGAGCTTCACGAACCAGACGATCGCCCAGATCGAGCTCCACAAGAGCGCGGAGAGCTACGGCGTGAACCAGGTCGCAGACCCGAACGGCAAGAAGCCCGTGGTGGTCACGCTCCCGAAGCACCTCGACGAGAAGGTGGCCCGCCTGCACCTCGAAAAGTTCGGCGCCAAGCTCACCCTGCTCAGCGAAGATCAGGCGTCGTACATCGGCGTGGCAGTCAGCGGCCCGTACAAGGCTGAGCACTACCGGTACTAGACTGGATAGGTCACGGGCCGTGCATCCAGCCGGCTCCACCGACATCGCCGTGCCCGCGGAGCTGGAGCTTCGCGGGCTCACGGTCCGAAGCGGCGCGACCACCCTCGTTTCCGATGTGAACCTGCGGGTTCACGCCGGCGAAGTGGTTGCGCTCGTCGGTCCAAGCGGGTCGGGGAAGACCCTCACGCTGCGGGCGGTACTGGGGCTCCTGTCGTTCGCTCCCGGGGTGGTGGCGGGGGGGGTCACCATCGATGGCCAGCCGCGAACGCCCCAGAGTCTGCGTGGTCAGGTGGGGCTGCTTTTCCAGGATGGCCGTGCCTCGCTGGACCCGCTCCGCTCCCTTCGCGCCCAGTTGAGGCACGCGGGGGGGCTGGCAGGGGTCGCGGCGAACCCGGAGGACCTCCTCGGTCGCCTGGGTTTCCCGAGTCCGGCGACCGCCGCGGAACGCTACCCACATGAGCTGTCGGGGGGCATGGCGCAGCGTGCCGCGGCCGCGGCCGCCCTGGCCCGGCAAAGCCGCTTTCTGCTGTGTGACGAGCCCACCACCGGCCTCGACGCCCCCGTGGCTGCCGATCTCGTGGCGGAGCTCAGGCGCCTGACCCATGTGGGAGTGGTATTCGTGACCCACGACCTCCGGCTCCTCCCAGGCTTTGCCGACCGGATCCTGGTGATGGAGGGCGGCAGGATCGTAGAGGAGGCCGACCGGGTGGAGTCACTTTCGGGACCGGGGCGACGCCTCGCGGACGCGACGCGCGGGATCGCCGCGCCCGGCTGGGGCGGGCAGGCGCTGCCGGTCGCCGCGGTGGCCGGTAAGCCGCTGGTCTCCCTACGAAACCTGACCGTGACCCACCGCCGGGCCTGGTCGTTCCAGCCGCCAGTTGTGGCGGTGGATGGCGTGAATCTCGAGATTCACGGGGGCGAGATCGTCGGACTGATCGGCGAAAGCGGCAGCGGGAAGTCCTCTCTGGTGCGCGCCGCGTGCGGGCTTCTTCAGCGCGAAAGCGGCGAGGTAACCGTGCTCGGCGTGGACCCGGCGATACGGCGACGCCCGCCCCCCCGCGCCCAGCTCCTCGTCCAGGACGCTGCCGCCTCGCTGAACGCGGCCCTCACGGCGCGGGAGTGGCTAGCTGAGTCCGCCCGCGTGCACCGCCCCACGGACCCCGACGCGGCTCCCCGCGCGCTCCGGGCATACGGGCTGGAGCACCGCAGAGACGCGCTCCCCCACGAGATGAGCGGCGGCGAACGTCGGCTGCTGACCCTCGCCGCGCTCTCGCTGGCCGACCCCCTCGTGGTTTTTGCGGACGAACCGACCGCCGGGCTCGATGCCGCAAGAAAGGCGGATTTGCTGGAAGCGCTGAAGGCTTCCCACCGCCCAGACGGCGCCCTCGTGCTGGTCACCCACGACGTGCTCCTGGCCCGGCACCTCTGTTCGCGGCTGGTTTTCCTCCACGCCGGCCGAATCGTAGACGACCTTCCGACTTCCGAGCTTGAACGCGCCACGAGTCCCAGCGCTCGCCGCATCCTCACCGCCGCCGGCTTCTCGCGATGGGACACTCCATGATTCTGCTTGTCGCCGCCGCACTCGCGGGCGAATCCCCGGACTGGCACGCCGCGCAGGCCCGTCACTTCCTCAAAAAAGGGTGGATGGACGACGCCGAAGCCGAAGTGGCCCTCGGCCTCGCCACCGATGCGAGCCACGTTGAGCTCAACGCCATCTGCGTCGAACTTGCCAGGCGGGAGGGCAACATCGACCGAGCCATCCGCTGCGCCGCCGCCGGGGCCAGCGCCGATGCGGGCGACCTGGACACCCGCGCAGAGCTCTCTCAGGTGGAGCTTTGGCTGCGGTCAAACTACGGCTGGATCGAGATCTCGGGGGGCGCGGCCAGCGCACGCCTGACTCTGGAAGCCACATCGATGCAGCTCGACGCGGACTTGCAGTCTGCGATTGCCCAGTCGGGACGCCGGCTCGCGGCGGGCGTATCGCTGCCACTCCGGCTCGCTCTGCCGACCGGCGACTACACGATCCTCGGGCTCGCCGCCCACATCGAGGCCGGGCAGACCCATCGGCTCGCGCTCCCGGCCGACCGGCTGAAGGCGCGGCGACTTGGCGACCACCGACTGGAAGTGGCGGTCGGGGCTTTGGGGTTCTCGGGTGTCAACCTGAGCAATCAACTCCCGGGCATGAGCACGGAGATCGCGTACTCCGTACCGGTACCGGGGATGCGGGTCGGGTTCGGTGCGACCTGGAACCTCGGTGCCTATTCGGGCATCGGATTCGGCAGCGAACCTGCGGTAAATACGGGCGGGGCCCTGGTGCGGGTCAGCGTACCACTGGCGCTGGGAGGCACGCTCACGCTCAACCCGGCGATCGCCGTCCGCGCCGCCATGCTGCCAGGAGTGGAGCTTGCCTGTATACAAAGCGAGCCTCGCTACGCATGCAGGCCGGGCGCGGTCGAATCCTCGGAGCTCCCCGTGTATGCAAACGCGCTCAGCGTCGTGCCGCAAGGCGAGCTGGGCGCGGAAGTGAAGCACGGCCGTTGGACCCTCGGACTGCGCGGCTCCGTCGGTCATGTATTCGCGTTCCTGCCCGACCCCGGCAAGGTGGTGCTTCCGGATGGGAGCGTGTCGGAATGGCGTAGCGATCCCCGCGATCTGCACGGTGGCGTGTACGGTGTGGCGGCGACGCTCGGTTGGAAGATCGAGTAGGAGCTTCCGCCGGCGGTCTGGGGGGCCCGGTTTCGTAACGCCCGTGGGGGGAAAGCCGGCAGCTTCCTGGTTATCCCTCCTCGGAATCGAGACCGAGCGCGCGCAGCTTCGCCGCCAGCGCCTCCGCACGCGCAATGGCCGCGTCCCGCTCCGCCGTCGCCGCGTCCCGCTCCGCCGTCGCCGCGTCCCGCTCCGCCTCCATCTCGCTCAGCGTGCGGAACGGCGAGCCATCCGGACGGAAAAGTTTGAGCTCTCCAGCCACGGCGAGCATGCGGATCCCGAGCCGAGGCGAGGTGAAGCCCTCCGACGTGTCGGTAGGCTCCAGCGTGTCCCCCACGCGGAGGAAGGCCGCAAACGTCTGCCGCACCTGATCCCAGGAGTAGAATTCGCTCACGCCGTAGCGCTCGTAGAACCTTAGTTTCTCTGTTTCTTTGGGGAAGGATGAGTTCGGCGACCACCACTCGAACACGACCGTGAGCGGCGCACCCCCCTCCTCCCACTGGCGATACGAGCCCCGGTGCCCCTTGGCACGCCCCTCGGCCACGTACACATCGGGCGCTACGCGAATGTCGGGGCGACCCCGAACCGGGTACCAAAGGTGATCCCCAGCCACGAAATCGCCGCGAATCGCGTCGAGGTTCGCCTGAACCAGCTGGATGAACGCGAATTGTTCGGTGTTGTCGGCCATGGGCTGCCCGTCATTGTCGGGGTAGATCACCGGGCCAGCCGAATCCTGGGGCAGGGGTGCGGTGACGGGAGACATGAGCGAACTATAGCCTATCGTCGCGAGCGCGGCCGGATGAGTGCCAGACCGTCACACCGTGTGCGTCCCCGCCGCGGGCGTCGATTCTCCTCGCAGAGGTGCCCGGGGTTGGGAAACGGGGAAGGCCGCTAAAGTCTTATGCGCGCAAGCCATCAAAAGCAGCTTCGAAAGCCTGAATACAGCGCACCGTGCCGTGGTTCGCCACGAGCCAATCGCGCACCTCGTCGCTCGAAGGCAGCGGCGGTACGTGGTCCTGTTCAGGGTCGGCGAGGATGACGCTGGCGGCCTCGGGAATGCCGCCGCAGGCGCTCCCGATCGAAGCGATGCCCCGGGCGGCGGCCTCCAGCATCACCAGCCCCAGCCCCTCAGCCCCGGTGCCATCCGTATCGGGACGCGACAGCATCGCCAGCGCCCAGGTGCCGTCCCAGGGAATGTCGCGCGTGGCCCCACGAAAGTCAGCTTTGACACCCAACTCAGCCGCGAGCGCCTGCAGCCGAACGCGCTCCGGCCCCTCCCCCACGACCACCAGCGGCCGACCCAGCCTCGCCGCCAGCCGCACGGCGCGGTCCACCCCCTTCAGCGGCCCCAGGCGTGCGATGACAAGGAGCGCCTCTCCCCGCCGTGCGACCGGTCCGGGCTCGATCGGGTAGGGCAGCACCGTGTGCCGCTCGCCCAAAAGGCTCCCCAGGTAGCGCGAGACCGGGAAGTTCACGGCCCGGCCCGCTACCTTTTCTCGACCCGCGATCAACGGCGGCCTGGTCAAGTCGGAGCCGTGCCAAGCCACCGCAAGGGGCGTCTCCGGGGCGAAGTAAACCGCGAGAGGCCAGGTGCTTGCCAACACCACATCTCCCGCGGAGAGGCGAGGACGAACCTGGGTAGCGGTCCACGCATGCCCCCAACGGTTCCAGTGGCGGCCTCGCAGACGGTTCACGCCCTCCCCGCCACCCAGGTGTGCAAACACCTGGACCTCGTGCCCCGCGCCCCGCAAGGCCCCAGCGACGGCAGCGGTCCAGGTGGCCACGCCCCCCAAATGGGGCGGATACTCCGAGGTGACCACCTTGATCCGCATCCCGCTTGAGCTATCACAGCCCACGCTTCCCCATGCCCCACGACCTCCTCGATCCCGCCGACCTCGCCCCCCTCGATCGTGCGAAGGGCCTTGAGGCGCTGAGCCGCGTTCGAATCGAGGAAGTGCGCGATCCGAACGGGTCGGCCTTTGAAGCGTGCTTCACAATGCTCGCTTCCTTCTTCGGGCCTCGCGGAGAGATGGAGGAGCGCGCCGCACTCCAGCGCTTCGTGGCAGAGCGGGTGCTCCATTACGGCGACCAACTCGACGGCACCTACCACCTCGTCGGCGTCTGGTCGGGGAGCGAACTGGTGGGCGTGCGCGACTGCTATGTGGATCTCGACCGATCCCGTTCCGTCAGCATCGTGGCGTTATCCCACGCCTTCGTCGCCCCCGGCTGGCGGCGCTCAGGCGTAGGAGCGATCCTCCGGGCGTTGCCCGTCACCCTGGCGCGACAGGTGCAGACCGAACGTCTCGGCCGCCAGGTGCCCACGCTGATTGCGGCCGAGATGGAGCCGGTCGATCCCGACGATCCGGATACGATTGTGCGCCTGCTCGCCTACGGCCGGTCCGGCTTCTCCGTTCTCGATCCCCAGCGATTTCGCTATTCGCAGCCCGACCTGCGCTGCCCCCTGGGCGCCGCCCACACGGGACTTCCCCTGCTCGGCGTGGTGCGACCCCTGGGCCTCGGGAGCACCGCACTCCCCGTCGAGCTGTGCGCCGCCTTCCCCACCCTGTTCCACGCCTGCCACCGCATGTATCTACCGGCGTCCCAGGTGGATCCTTCTGCGAACCACGCCTTCGAAACGCTGCAACGCTCTCCGGATGAGGTGGCGCTCCTGCCCCTGCCCACGGACCGCCGCGACCTCGGTGCCCTCGCCCCTCTGGTCAGGGGCGCAGTCCTGCCGCTCTACCCGCCGGGCCTGCGCGGTCCCGAGCCGCAGTTCGGGGAGCCGGAAGCGGAATTTTTGAGAGTTGAGGCGTGGGGGCGGGGGGATGGATGAGGGTTCGCGGTGCAGCTACGTAGGTTCTATTTAGTCGTCGGACAGACCGTTGCAGAACATGCTGGCCGAGTAGCGAGCGGACAACTCCTTCGCTTCGTCGCTCCTTTGGCTGGCGGTGAACCCACAATCCGCGGAGGCGCGTGC
>CAMBIK010000151.1 GCA_945867435.1 Klebsiella pneumoniae | reverse complement strand
GGTCGGAAGCGATCACCACTTCGCCCGCCCCCCCGAGTCGCGCCGCGAGTCGCAGCACGGCATCCAGGCCCTTTTTCGGCACGTTCCTCCCCACGGAGACAATGCGCCGCGACCGCGCCGGCTGCGCCTGCGGCACCGAATCAAGCCGCAGCCCAAAGCGCACCAGCCGCGCTTCGATGCCGTAGCGTTCCCTGATCAACGCGACATTGAACGCCGTCATCGCCACGACCGTTGCGGCACCGGCCAGCACATCCGGAAGCAGAGGGCGGGGCTTGTAGAGGTCCACCGCATGCACGGTCACCCCATAGGGCACGCCCGCCCGGCGACAGGCGATGGCCGCCCACTCGGCGGCCTCCCCTCCGAAGTGAACGTGAACACGCTGAGCGCGGCGAACCAAGGTAGTAAGCCACAAAACGCGGAGTGGCAGGATCGAGGGACTTCGCAACCATTCCCCAAACAGAGCGGGGAGCGCGGCCAGCCAGCACGCCCGGTGCGGTTGCGCGTGGATGCGCGCCCCCACTGGCTCTACCGCAACGGCATCTCTTGCGTCGAACGCTGCAAGTTCCACGGGGACCCCCGAGCGATGCAGCCCGCGCACCTCGTCACGAACAAACGTCTCCGTCAAAGCCGGATGGTAGCGAACAACGTACAGGATCAACGTGAGCTCGGGCGGGCGATCACCTCGGCCAGGAGCGACTCGACTTCCGCCGCACGGTCGTCCCAGGTGCGGATGCGGCGACCCCGCGTTGGGGACTGAATGGCCGCGAGCACCGCCGCACGCAGTCCTTCGCCGCTACCCGCTGGATAGTAAAAAGGCAGGTCCCCGGCAATCTCTCGCACCGATGGAAGGTCGGCAGCGACGATGGGAATTCCCGTGGCCAGGTAGTCCCAGAGCTTCAGAGGCGAGGTGTAGCGGCGGCCAAAAGTGTTGTCCTCCAGCGGGAGGACCAGGGCGCGGCACCGGGCCAGGCGGGGCGGCAGATCCATGTAGGGAACGGTCGGCACCCAACAAACGTTCGGAGGCAGAGACCCGGTTGGAGACTCTCCGATAATCTCCAGGGTTATCTCTGGGAGTCCAGCCATCGCCTCCACCAGTCCCCTCACCCCCTTGTAGGATCGTGCGGAGCCCGCGTAGCCGACCACGGGGGGCAATGAAGGAACGGCTTCGACCACGCGATCAGGCGCTGTCGCGTTGTGGATCACGCGGCGAACCTCTGGAAGTGCCGACCCGTACGCTTCCTCCAAGGCCGACATCGTTCCCCCGCTGTTGGCGATGATCCCCCCCGAACGGCCGAGCGCCGCACGCTCCATCGCCTCCATGACGCCAGGCTCCCCCCCTTCCTCCGCGGCGCGCTGCCGTTCCAGGCAATGGGCCTCGTACACCACCCGCGGACGTTCCCCGATCACCCCAAGATATTTCAGTTCCCGCAGGTAAACGACGCTGTCCGGGGTGGCGCGGTCGCACCATGAACCGAGCTTCCAGCGAAACCAGAGTCCGGCACCGGGGCTCCAGCGCGTGGGTGCGAGCTCGATGTGCAGGCCCGGGACACCCGCCAAACCCCAGGCCGCGAGCAGTGCTTCGTGATCTTTCGGTGCGTTCATCGCGGGATTCGCCCAGATCGTCACATCGTGGCCGCGCGCCGCGAGCGCGTGACAGGTGTGCACGACCTGGAGCACCTGGGCCCGCGTGGAGGGCACGGTCGGCCGAAAGGCATGGGCGATGCGCACAGCCCGAGGGCTATCCGAGCATCGCCTCCACGGACAGCCGAGGACAGGTCGCTCGGGGTGCGTAAACAATTACGCATCAAGCGTTGACGGTCCTCGCAGCCGATGGTAATGCACCTGCAAGAAGCTTATGTTGTTCCTTGTCGCCTCAGGCCTCGTCGTCGCAGCTCTCGGTGCTGAATCGGCGACTGAACCCGTGTCCAGCGTCGACCCATCTGGCAACGTGTCGGTCACCTGCGTCGTTCCGCAAAGCGAGGCCGCTGTCCGCGCCGCGCTGTCCGACCCGGAGAGCGCCGCGGCCTTGCCGCCGGAAGTGCTCAGCGTCACGACCTTGAGCCGGGGCAGCTGCGTCACGCTGGGGGTGACCGTGAAAGGCGCGTGGGATCCCCTGCACTACACCACGCTCCGATGCCCGACCCCCCGCGGGTTCAAGTACCGACTGCTCCAAAGTGACTCGATCACCGCCTACGAGGCGGAATGGTCCCTGGCCCCGCACGCCGGGGGCGGCACCGAGGTCACCTACCGGGTACGCACCGAAGTCGATCTGCCCATTCCGCATGCCCTGGTCCGAAAGGGCGTGCTGCAAAGCGCGAAAGATACCGTGATAGCGCTGATTCGCCGGGTCAGCCGGGCTCGCTGAAGTCGCTCCAGAAGCGCTGTGGTGGGTGGATGAGCTGGCCGTCGGGCCGGACCTGCACGACGCGTTCCTCCTCCAGCAGGAACCCGGTCAGCGCCCCTCCGTAAACGCATCCGGTGTCGAGGCCGATCGTGCGAGCTCGCACCTGCAGACCTCGCATCGCATCGTGGCCGTAGAAAACACGCTCCGTTCGCGTGTAAATCTGCCACCAGAATGGGTTGTTCAGATCCACGTCGTCGGGCCAACGGCGGGTCAGGTAGGCCAGTCTGCGGTCCGTTCCCGCCACGCCCAAGGTCGGGTGCAGGGCGGCGTGAACCGCGATCCACGGGCCCGCCGCCCCAACGCCGTGGATGAACGACGGGACCGCCGCCAGCCAATCGCGAGCGGCTTCGGGAAGGGCCCGGCAGACCGCTTGAGCCCGGCCCAGCGCATCATCCCCCCACACGCGCAGCATCTTCGCGTCGTGATTCCCGAGGACACACTCGGGCTTCCAGTCGGACACGCGCTGCCACACGCCCAGGGGATCGTCGCCCTTGGTGAACAAGTCCCCGAGCAGGATGATTCGCTCGGGCCGGGCCTCCTGAACCAGCGCTCCGAGCGCCGTAGCGCAGCCATGAACATCGCCGACGAAGAGGGTTCGCACCGCCTTGGCCTAACCGTGTATACTCGCCAGCATGCACCTCTTCCTCCTCGCGGGCACGTCGGCCTACGCCTCCACGCTCGCCGGCGACTTCGTAACCATCGACTACAACTCCGGCGGAACCTGGAATGACAGCGCCGTGGGGGCGGGATTCAGGGCGCGACTCGGCGACGAATGGACAGAGTTCGTTTACGCCGGCGAAACCTACCAGATGTGGTCGGCTTCGTACTCGGTCGAGGGAGAGAGCATCAACGTTTACGCGAATTCGGCGCTGGGCAACCGCATCATCGTCCTGGACGTGGCTGACGATTCAAGCAACGGGAAGCTGGCCTTGGAGGCCACCTACGACAGTGGCACCCTGGAGATCACCAAGTTGGAGTGGTTCGACGAAGCCGGGATGGCGGTCGGCGTACAATTCACGTTGTCCAACACCTCGCTCCAGGATGTCGAGGATCTGCGGCTCATCTTCGCAGCCGACCCCGACCCCGATGCCGTTTACTCGGGGAACTACTCCACCGTGAACGACGTGCGCGATGCCGACGGGAACGGTGTCGAAGACTGGGTGGAAGGCTCGGGGCCCGACTCCGGCGCCACGATCGGCTTCCTGGCCTGCGACCCCGCTTCCGTCGCGCTCGGCTTCTGGGCGGACTGGGCCAACACGACCGACGCTGACCCCGCGCTCACCGACCCGGCGCGCGCCTCCGCCGATGCCGCGATGGGGCTGCGATGGTCCGCCTCCGGTTCGCTCCCTTCGGGGGCCGCCATGGCGTTCCGCTTCGTCGTTGGGGTAGGCAGCTCCGGGACGAGCGCGCTGCAGAACGCCGAGGACCTGGCGGCGACCGCCTGCTGCGATGGCGATGGCGATGGCCAGGACTCTCTCGCCTGCGGCGGGGCCGATTGCGATGACGCGCGCCCCGACCTTCACCCCGGCGCCACCGACACGCCCTACGACGGTATCGATCAAGACTGTTCGGGCGCCGACACCCACGATGTGGACGGCGATGGAGAAACCGCCGTCGAAGCGGGGGGCCGGGACTGCGACGATAGCGACGTGCGCGTGTGGTCAGGCGCTGCAGAGGTCTGGTACGACGGCCTCGATCAGGACTGCGACGGCAACGACGACGACCAGGATCTCGACGGCTATGTGCTCGCCTACGACTGCGACGATCTGGACCCTTCGATCTACGATAATTGCCCAGAGCCGGAACCTGACTCAAACGAAGCCGTGCACGCGGACGCCGGGTGCGGATGCAACGCGGGAACGTCAGGCGCGGGGATGGCGGGGGTGCTGGCGGTCCTGGGCGGGGTGCGACGCCGAGCTACCAAACCTCGCACATCGTAGGCGGACGCATACCGGACCCCACCGCACAACCGAAGGCGGCGTGGAACTCCGGCAGGTTCTGCAACGGGCCGAGCACGCGGAAACGGTTTGGACTGTGGGGGTTTGAAGCCACGATCATCTTGTCGTACTGCGCCGAAGAAACCGCGCACCAGCTTTGCGCGTAGGCCACGAAGAACAGTTGATCCTGCGTGAGCGTGGAGATTCCTGTGGGTTCCGCGTACCCAGGCGTGGCCTGGAATGCGCGGTAGGCCGTGCGAACGCCGCCCAGGTCGCCGATGTTTTCGCCGAGAGTGAGATCACCCTTCACGTGCGTTCCATCTGCGATGGCGAAGTTGTCGAACTGCCCCTTCACACAGGCGGTCTGGGCCTCGTAGCGGGTGGAGACCTCGGGCGACCACCACTCGGTGAGCTTGCCATCCCCATCGAACTTGCGACCCTGATCGTCGAACCCGTGCGAGAGTTCATGCCCCATCACGGCACCGATGGAGCCGTAGTTTCTTGCCGCCGGGAAGGCCCGGTCGAAGAACGGGGCCTGGAGAATCCCGGCCGGGTAGGCGAACTCGTTGGTGAGCGGGTTGTAGTAGGCGTTCACGGTCTGCGGCGTCATGTACCACTCGCCGCGGTCCACCGACTTGCCGACCTTCGCCATGTTCCGACGGTGCTCGAACGTAGCCGCGGCCAGGACGTTTCCGACATGGGCGTAGGGGCTAACGACGAGGGCAGAATAATCACGCCACACGTCCGGGTAGCCGATCTTCTTCCCAATCTTGGCTGACTTCTCCTTGGCGCGTTCCCGGGTAGCATCGTCCATCCACGCGAGCTTGGGCAGCCCCGCCACAAAGGCGGCTTGAATATCGCCAAGCATCGATTTCGCGATGTCCTTGCTATCGCCCGCGAAGGACTTTTCGACGTAGTAGCGCCCCGCCACCTCACCCACCGCCGTGTTCACCGTCGCGATGCAACGCTTCCACCGCGGCTCGGGTTCCTTTCGGCCAAGCAGCGTAGTTTGGAACATGGCGAAGTCTTCCTGGAAGATGACTTTGCTCAACTGCGGGGCATAGGCATGGATGGTGTGGAAACGCAGGTAGGCACGCAGCGTTTGTGCCGGTGCCGCGTTGAGGATCGCCTCAAACTTCTTGAAGGTTTCCGGCGCGTCGATCGAGATGTCCTGCACCTCGCCCCCGCCGATTGCGGTGAGCCACCCCGCCCAATGCAGCTTGGGCGTGAGCTTCACCAGCCCTGTTCGGTCAAGCTTGTTGTAGCTCTTCACGGGGTCACGCAGGTCCGCCTTGTTCACCCAGGCTTTGGCGATTTGTGTTTCCAAAGCGACCACAGCCGCCGCCTGTACGGGCGCATCCGCGGCTGTCACACCTGAGTACTCCAGCATTTTGGCCACATGGGCCTGGTAGGCGACCAGCGTAGCCTTTCCAGTCTCATCCTTCGGAAAATAATAGTCCTTGTCCGGGAGCGCGAGCCCGCCTTCCCCCAAATAGAGGATATTACGATTGGGGTCCTTGAAATCCCCTTCCACCCAGGCATCCACCAGAGGGCGCACGCCCGACTGGGTAAGCCGACCGGCAACCGCCATGAATCCCTTCACGTTCTTCACGGCATCGATCGCCGCGAAGAGCGGCTGCAGGGTGGTGGTGTCATCGGCATCCACGGCCCGTTCATCCATACAGCTGCTGTAGGTTTCCCCCATTTTGCGCCAGTCGGCGTCTTTGTCTTTCGCCAACGGGTTCAGAGCGGCGGTCTCGACAATGGTCTTCACCGTGGCGAGGTTGCGGTCCCGAATGGTCGAGAAGCTTCGCCCCCAAACAGGCTTGTCGGCCGGAAGGGGGGTTCGCGAGGCCCAGCCCCCGCAGGCGTACTGGTAGAAGTCGGTGCAGGCCTCGCCCGCCGGGTCGATGTCGGCGAGCAGATCCGCAGCCCAGGAGGGCGGAGGGGCCGGGGCGACGGGGGGGGCAGGCTCGGGAGCCGGAGGAGGGGGCTTGACAGAGCGAGCGAAGGCGGAGTCGACCCCGCAAAGCAGGACCAGAAGGAGGAGGGGGCGCATCCGCGCAAACTATCCGAAAACGAGCGAACGCGTGCGCGTCGTCTCCGCAACGGCTGAGATAGACGCCGCTCCCCTCCGGAGTCCCCGTGGCCCTCTCCCGCGACATCGTCATCCTCTCCGCCTGCCGCACCGCCTTTGGCGCCCAGGGTGGCGCCCTCAAGGACATCACGGCGAATGACCTGGCTGTTCCCACGGCCAAGGCCGCGATCGAACGCGCCGGCCTGACCGTAGACGACATCGACCATGTCATCTACGGCAACGTGCTCCAAACGAGCAACGACGCCATTTACGGCGCGCGTCACATCGCGCTGAAGGCCGGTGTGCCGGTTCAAACACCCGCTTACGTCGTGCAGCGCCTGTGCGGCTCGGGCTTCCAGGCGGTGATCAGCGCGGCTCAGGAGATTCTCTCCGGCCAGGCCAACGCCGTGCTCTGCGGCGGCACGGAAGCGATGAGCATGGCCCCCCATGTGATCCACGGCTTGCGCGATGGTGCTGCGAAGTTCGGCCGCCCGCCCGTCATGAAGGATCTGCTCTGGGAATGCCTGACCGATACGCTCAGCGGCCTGGCGATGGCGCAGACCGCTGAGAAGCTTGGCGACCAGTATGGGCTCACCCGCGAAGAGGTCGACGAGGTCGCTGTCGCCAGCCAAACCCGGTGGCAGGAAGCGCACAAGGCGGGCAGGTTCGACGACGAGATCATCCCCTTCATCATCAAGGGCCGCAAAGGCGACATTGAGTTCAAGGTGGACGAACATCCTCGCGCCACGGACATGGCCACGCTCAGCAAACTGGCCCCCTACTTCAAGAAGGATGGCCTGATCAGCGCCGGCAACGCTTCCGGCATCTGCGACGGCGCCGCCTCACTCATCGTGGCCGATGCCAAGTGGGCCGAGCAGAAGGGACTCACGCCGATCGCCCGACTGGTCAGCTGGGGCGTGTCCGGGTGCGACCCCACCATCATGGGCATCGGTCCCGCGCCTGCGAGCCGCAATGCCCTGAAGAACGCCGGTCTCTCCCTGGGCGACATGGCCCTGGTCGAGGTGAACGAAGCGTTCGCACCGCAATACCTGGCGGTGGAACGAGAACTCAGCCTCGATCGCAGTATTACCAACGTCAACGGCGGCGCGATCGCCCTCGGTCACCCGCTTGGCGCGTCAGGCGCGCGTATCACCGGCACGCTCATCCACGAGCTTCGCCGCCGCGGCCAGCGCTACGGCCTGGGCAGCGCCTGCATCGGGGGCGGACAGGGAATCGCCGTGATCGTCGAGGCCGTTTAGGGCACCACGCCCCACTTCGACTTCAGCAACTCCAACGGGAACGCCATCACGGCATCCTCGCTGACCAGCCACCCCGGCACGGTGCCGCCCGGGTTGCTCTGCACGCGATAGCCGATGGTGCCGGCCACCTTATCGTACACCCAACCGCCCGTATTGTAGGGCGTATACACAGCATCGGGGTGCGCGTTCAGGGCCGCGGCGTACGGACCGGTCATGGCGCCACCGGAGCCGCCGTGCTTCACGAGGTCCCAATCGATGCGCGCCTTCGACTCGCTTTGCTCGACGACTTTCATCGCGATCACATAGTGGCGGGACGAAACCATCATGTTCCCGCCGGTAAGCTGGTAGATCACGGTGGTCCCGTCGCTGCGCCTCTCCAGGGTCTTGCACTGGATGAGGGCTTTGACGCCGAGGACGGATGCGGTGAGCGGATAGCGGTCACAGTCGAGAATCGCGGCGACGAACGCCTGGGTCGTGATGGGCGCGCCCTTGGTCGGCACCGTCGTGGACATCGTTTTGGCGCTGCCGCCGCGAGGTACCAACTCCATCGGCGCAGCCGCGAGCGCCAGGGCAATGAAAGAGAGGAGCATGCCCCCCCATAGCCGCCGGATACAATCCCGCCATGCTCCCCGTGCTCATCCAGTTGGCCGCTGCCGCTCCGCCCCCGCCGGCCTCGCTACCCCGAGGGAACGTCCTCGTGCTGGTTGTGGATACCCTTCGTGCCGATGCGATGGGCACCTACGGGGAAAAAAGCCCCACCACCCCGCGACTTGACGCCTTCGCCAAGGAATCCGTCGTGTTCGACCGTGCGTGGACTCAGTACACCTGGACCCTGCCGGCCGTCCTCTCCTACACCACATCTCAGTTCGTTCGTACCCATGGTTGGGATTACGATATCGGACAGTTCGATCTCTACCGTGTGGTCGATGCGGCCGTTCCCACGCTCGCAGAGGTCCTGAAGGCCAACGGCTACGCAACGGAGGGCCGCTACGCCAACGGCCACTTGCAAGAATCGCTGGGGTTCGGGCGAGGCTTCGACACCTGGTCGAAGGGCACCGACGAGGGCGTGATCACCGCCGCCATCGAGGACATCAAGGGCTGGGCGACGGATGGGAAGCCGAATCTGCTGTACGTCCATGTGATGCAATGCCACACCCCATGGCGGCCCAGTGCGGCGGCCCAGAAGGCACTCGGAACGCCGCTTGCTGTCCCCACGAAGGGACTGGACTGGGGGGACTGGCCCAAGCTGGCCGCAGAATCCCGGCCGGCGCGGGCCATCGAGCTGCGCACGCAGTACGAAGCGGCCCTGTGGGATGCGGACGCCGGGATGGGCCGCGTCTTGGATGCCCTGACAGCCTCGGGCGAAGCAAGCAAAACGATGGTGCTCTTCCACTCCGATCACGGCGAACAGCTGGGCGACCACAACTTCGCGGGCCACAACCGTTCCGTTTTCGAGGAGCTGGCGCGGGTTCCCCTGGTGGTCCGCGTGCCGGGCGCACGTCCCGCCCGTGTTGTCGGTCAGGTGGGAAGGCTGCTCGACATTCCGCCAACCGTATTGGATGTGGTGGGCCTTGCCACAAAGCAGCCTTCAGCCTGGCAAGGTAGCTCGTGGTATCGGCAAACCAAGCCGCCTCTGGCGGTGGTCGAGCGCACCACCGACATTGGATTTTCGTTGGACGGGATCACCAAGGTGGTCCACGATCGTGCCAGCGGCGCATTTGCGTTCGGGTTCAACCTTCTTAACGATCCCGCCGAAAAACTCCGACTCAAGGTCGCGACCCTGCCCGCCATCGCGGCGCTCGAATCCTCGGTGGCGGAATGGTACTCGAAGACACCAAAGGGCAGCAACAAAGGAGAGAAGCCCAACGTGGATGCCGGAAAGAAGCAGGAAGTGAACGACCTGCTCAAGGAGCTCGGGTACATCGAATAG
>CAMBIK010000150.1 GCA_945867435.1 Klebsiella pneumoniae | reverse complement strand
CCGTCCTTCCGAAGTTTCGGCCCTGCAAAAGCATTATGCCGCGGCGAAGGCTGGCCAGTCCCAGTACCTCGTTCTCGAAGGCGCGCTGGGCTCGGGCAAGCGGGTGCTCGTCTCCGAGATGCTTCGCCTCCTGCCCAAAGACGAAGATGTGCTGGTCATCCGCGTTGCCCTTACCGAAGACATGGATGGGGATGCCGCGATGAAGGCGCTCTACGCCGGGCTTTGCGGCGCTCTCTACCGAGACGCGATCCTTCGCGGCAAGGTGGAACTCATCCTCGCCGGGCAGTTGCCTCAGTTCGGCAAGCGCCAGCAGAGCTGGTTCCAGGTGTTCATCGACGGCGTGAAGAAGAACGTGCCCGAGCCGGGCGCAGAGAAGATGCAGCTCGCCGTTCCGGCCGACAACCCCTTGGCCGCCTTCCCCGAGATCGTCGCCGCCATCGCAAAGAAGATGACCACGGTGCTGGAACTCCAGAACGTGCACGTCGTTCACTCCCTGGCGCTGTTCGCACCGTTGGATGGCCTGTGCGAGCTCCGGAAAGATGGCAAGCTGCTGCTGATTCTGGGCAGCGAACCGGTCGACGAGGCAGCCCGCGCCTGGATGCCGGCCCCCTGGCTTGACCTCCTCGAGCGCCGCAAAGAAACCTTCATTCGCTCCGCCATGGAAGCGTGGACCGGGGATGATGTGGCCGCCTACGCCGCCTCCCGCCAGCTTGCCATCTCCGACCCTTCGCGGGTGGCCGACCTGGTTCAGGGCCGCCCTGGTTTCATCGGCGAACTGGTAGACCACCTCGAAGGATTGGGCACCCTCAACGAGATCCCGGCGGGAGACCTGCTCTCGCTCGTACCTACCTCGCTCAACGAAGCCGAGCTCGATGCCCCTCCGGCCACCCCGCCGAAGGAAGGCGAGCGTCGCTACGCCACCCCCGCGGATGCCGACCGGATCTTCCACCTCGCCGCGCTCCTCGGCGTGCAGTTCCCTTCCGGTCTCGTTGCGGACATGGCGGGATTCGACCGTGACAGCGTCGACGACATCATGGATGCCGCCGGGGGGCTGGTGCGCGAAGACCAGTTCCATCAGGGCTTTGGCACCTGGCTGTACCAGTTCAACAAGCCGCTTTTCCGCGAAGCCGTGTTGCTCGCCCACCAAAGCGATGCCGACAAGGAGATTGCCCGCCGGGTGGCCCTGTTCATGGAACGGGTGCTGGTGCCCCGCGGCTACCTCTTCATTGTGAAAACAGCTAGGTTGTACGCAGAATATGGCGTCGCCCAGCGCGCCAACATCCTGCGCAGCATGGCACTTGGCCAGGAAGCCCCCGCGGTGTGGGCGATGGTCCACGACAGCTTGAAGCACTTCGCGGCCGTGCCGTGGCCCGACCCGCTGCGCCGCACCGTGTATCTCAACATCATCGAACGGATGGTGGGGGCCGGTCAGGTGGAACAGACGGAAGCCCTCATCAACGAGGCGCTCGCCTGGGCGACCACGAAGGAAGACCGCACGTTGCAGGCCTGGCTTCTGTTTGCCGGCAGCCGCCTGGACTTCCGTCGCGGCGACATGTACCGCAGCCGCGACCGTGCGAAGGATGCCGCCAAGCTCTACGCGGCGGGCGAAGAGAAGCTCAAGCTCGCCGAGATCGAGAACCATCTTGCCAGCATTGAGCTTCAGGAAGGCAACGCCAACGCCTCGCTGGATCACATCCGCCAGGCGCTGGAGTTCGCGAACGAACCCCCGATCCAGGCGAACGCCGAGTACATCCGGGGGCTCATCGCCCGACGGGCAAACCGGCAGGTCGAGGCCGCCGAACACTTCAAGAAGGCCAACGAGCTTGCGGGCCAGCTCAACATGGCACCCCTGGCGTTGGAAGCTGGGTTCCACTACGGCGAATCGCTGCTGCACACCAAACAGGCCAGCAACGCCGCAGATGTGCTCGCTCGCGTCGCGCAGCTGGCCAATCAGCTGCAGAATCCGGTGCGTGAGCGCTCGGCCGCCGCGCTCCTTGCCCAGGCGCAGGGGCAGCTTCGCAACTTCGAAGCGGCCTTGCAGTTCGCCAATCGCACGCTCCAGCTCACCCAAACGCTGAAGTTCGACAAGTTCCTCCCCGTCGACATCTACAACGTCGCCTACTACAACCTCGCTCTGGGCCGGAACACCGAGGCGGCCTCCCTCTTCGGCAAGGCCCGCGAACGCTCCAGCGGCATGGATGCCCGATTCCTCAAGGATCTCTCGTTCAACGCAGGGGTGGCCTATTCCAAGATCGGGGAGCGCAACCACGCGGAAGGCGCGTTCGGCGAATCGATGAACCACGCTCGCGCCACCAAGGATGTGAAGCGCTTTGTCGAGGCCAGTGAGAATCTCGCCGGCTTGGTGTCCTCTCGCGACAAGGGTGCGGCCACCAAGCTGCTTCAGGAAGCGCTGGCGGCGGCCGATCAGGCCGGCCTGAAGGAGGAACGCAAGGGTCTTCGTCGCAAGATGGACGAACTCGAGGGATAGGCCGGAGGGGCACCGAAAATGGCTTGGTCGACCAGCGATATTCCCACGCAGCGGGGCCGCACGGCCCTGGTCACGGGCGGCAACGGCGGGCTTGGCCTGCACACCGCCGCCGCTCTGGCTCAACAGGGTGCGGATGTCGTGATCGCGGCCCGGAACCCTGAGAAAGCCGAGGCGGCGCTGAACACCATCCGGGCGCTGACACCCGAGGCGCGGGTGGAAGCCTGGGCGCTCGACCTGTCCTCGCTCGCCAGCGTTCGCAGCTTCGTCGATCGCTGGCTTTCCGAGCGGGGTGCCCTGGACCTACTGGCCAACAACGCCGGGGTCATGGCGATCCCGCGCACGCTGTCGGCCGATGGCTTCGAAATGCAGCTCGCGACCAACCACCTGGGCCACTTCGCGCTCACCCTCGGGCTGATGCCGGCCCTGCAACGGGCCCCCTCTGCCCGGGTCGTGACCGTTTCAAGTGGCATGCACTGGATGGGAAGCGTTCACCTCGACGACCTCGATGGCGCACGCGGCTACGACGCCTGGGCATGGTACAGCCAGAGCAAGCTGTGCAATCTCCTGTTCACAGCCGAGCTGGACCGCCGCCTCCGCTCCGCAAAATCCGCGGTGGCCGCGCTCGCAGCCCACCCTGGATATGCCGCCACCGACCTGCAGCATGTCGCCCCGACGCAAACGGGCTCCACGTTCGGAGCCGCCCTGTTCACGGTGGGAAACACCGTGTTCGCGCAGTCCGCGGCCAGCGGCGCATTGCCCACGCTGCGGGCGGCCACCGACCCTGAGGCCCGGGGCGGCGAGTTTTTCGGACCGCGCTTTTTGGGTTGGTTCGGGGCGCCCACCCAATCCGCACGTTCCTCGGCCGCCAAGGATGTGAAGCTGGCCGCGGCGCTCTGGGAGGTCTCCGAGCTTCGCACCGGGTTGAGCCTGGCGTTGTAAGGGCTCGGAAACCACGATATACGCCGCGCCTCACCAGTGGTTGACAATGTCCACGCCGACCTCCCCGAAGTCAGCACCCAAGGCGAAGGCGTTGCCGAAGGTGTTGCCGAAGGCAAAGAAGACCGCACCGAAGCCCATGGGCGAGCCCATGGGCGAGCCCATCGGCGAGCCGGTCGCGCCGGCGATTCCCGTGCCGGAACCCTCGCAAGCGGACATCGCGCAGCGGGCCTACGAAATCTGGCTGGAACGAGGCGGCGCCTCCGTAGCCAACTGGTTGGAAGCCGAACGCCAGCTGCGTACGCGCTGACCGCGTGACCGCCGACACCACTTGCCCCCGTTGCGGGGTCGCAAGCGCCACGACCACCTGTCCCGCTTGCGACAAGCCCAGTCCTGCGTCCCGTGCCGATGCGTGGGCACGCCGAACAGCGGTGCTCTCCATCGCGTTGGCGATCTTCCTCTCCATCGGAAGCGTCAAGTTCCCCGTCGAGGGCGCCGCGTTCACCGCCGCCGCGTTGGTCGTGCCCCACCTCGTCGGCATGGTCTTGCGGAGGCAAGCCGGGGAGCCGTTGGCCCCTCGAGGCCTGCTGCAGGCGCTGCACTTTGGCGTCGCGCTGATCATCGCGGCCCACTTCTGGCCAAAAATCATTTTTTTGGGGCCGCTGGCCGTGTTCCTCATCCCGCTCGCGTTGCGACGCGTGTCGGAAGGAGTGGACCGCTCAGCGAGGTGACCCGGCCTACCCCGACTGGCCTACGAAGGCCGCGAGGTGCTCGCCGGGACGCGTGGACCGCGGATCACGTCGTGGCTTGATCGTGATCCGAAAACATCATCAACAACTGTCCACGAGATCGGATCAGCTTCACGCGAACCGTCGACCGCGATCCCGTGGGAGCAGGTGAAGGCAGAGCTGCGGCGTCGCCGGTGAGTCTCCCGGTCGCGTTCCGTCCAGAGGCCCGGGCGCCGAGTTCTCGTGAAGCGGTTCCCCTATGGCGTGTACTACATCGTTGAAGGCGGAGTTCTACTCGTTCTCGCCGTTGCGCACGCTCGCCGGAAGCCACACTACTGGGCGGACCGAGTTCGATAACTTCTGGGCCGAAAAATGAAGAAGGCCCGTAGAAGTTGAATACCTCGACGGGCCCTCAGATCAATGGTCGGGGTAACACGATTCGAACGTGCGGCCTCTTGAACCCCATTCAAGCGCTCTACCAGGCTGAGCTATACCCCGAACGCCCCGCAACTATCTCAACCGAGGGGGTTGTCAAGCATGGCCCGGAGGCCCCGTTGGAGCCCTTACCCACGCATCTCGCCTGCAAGCGCCACAATTTCAGCACGCAGCTTGCGCACACGCTTGAGCGCATCGCGCAATGCATCCATCTCCACGCCAAGCTGCGGACGCGGCGAGGCCTCCCCAGCAGCCTCGACCAAGGCCTTGCGCGCACCTGAGATCGTGTACCCCTCCTGGTGAAGCAACTGGCGCACCTTCAGGAGCTTCGCAACTTCCTGCCGGCGGTACAGCCGCTGCCCCGCCGCCGAACGCTGCGGCCGGAGCTTGAACTCAGTCTCCCAATAGCGCAGCACATGCGGCTCTACGCCCACCAGCTCTGCGACCTCGCCGATTCGGAAGAAGAGCTTGTCGGGAAGCTCGCTCACGTGCCCTCAGGCTTCTGCAACGCATCGCGAAGGAGCCGCGAGGGCTTGAAGGTGAGCACGCGGCGTGTCGGCAGCGTGATGGCCTCGCCGGAGTGAGGATTGCGCCCACGCCGCGCCTGTTTCACCCGCACGACAAAGTTGCCGAAGCCGCTGATCTTGACGGCCTCCCCGGCTTCCAGCGCTTCCTTCACGGCTTCCAGCAGCCCTTCAAACAGCGCAAGCGCATCTTGGCGGGGCAAACCCGTGGACGCACGCAACTCATCCACCAACCGCGCCTTCGTAATCGCGGCTGGACGGCGGTCAACCGCCACTATCGCCCTCGACGGCAGTCCAGAGCCGGAACGTGAGCGTATCTTCGCGCTCCTCGCCTTCAGCGCCGTTGGTGACCAGTTCGAGCTTGAAGATGCCGGTCCCGGTGGAATCGGCATCGAGATCGTACTCGTCTTCGCCAAGATCGGGCGAGTTGGTGCGTACGGAAACGCGGTCGACGGCCGGCGCGTAGTCGGCCCCCAACGTGACCAGCACGGTGTGGGCCGTGCCGATGGGGCCACCGCCCGGATCGACCGAGGCGGTGCCCACCTCCACCTCCCCGGTGGAGCTGTGCAGCGAAGCATTCACCCCGGCCAACAGGTCGACTGCGCCGACCGCCACGGTGACCGAGTCGCCGTCGGCGTTATACTGCTCCCAGCTCGTCGTCGTCGCTTCGTCGCAAGCGACGAACGATAGAACGAGCAGGAGCACGATCAGCCCGCCGCCTGCACCCGCGCCACGACCGCGTCGAAACCGGCGGGATCGTTCAGCGCGAGGTCGGCAAGGATCTTCCTATCCAATGCCACCTTCGACAGCGAAAGAGCGTGGATGAACCGGCTGTACGAGATGCCCTTCGGCGCCAGCGCGGCGTTGATACGGCTGATCCAGAGACCGCGGAAATGCCGCTTCTTCTGCTTCCGACCGGCGAAGGCGAACCGCTTCGCGCGATCGACGTGTTCCATCGCCTGGCGCAAGCGCTTACGGCCAAGGAAGAACCCCTTGACGCGCTTGTAAAGACGATTCTTGCGGACGCGCGAGATTTGTGCGCGTTTAATACGTGCCATGAAGACTCCACTTGGGTGAAAGCCGCGTCCCAGCAAAAAGCGGTAGCGGCGGGGTCAAAAACTACTTCCAGGGGATCAGAGCGGCGACCTGCTTGTGGTTCGTGTCGTCGATGTATCCGGTCTTGCCGAGGGCACGCTTGGTGTCCTTCGACTTGTGCTCAAGGCAATGGCGCAGGCCGCGCTTCTTGTACTTGATCTTCCCGGTACCGGTCTTGCTGAACCGCTTGGCGGCCGCGCGGTTGGTCTTTTGCTTGGGCATATGGAACTCCTACTTTTTCTTGCCAGGGGCGAGCAGCATGAACATCTGCTTCCCATCCATTCTTGGGGACTGTTCGACGATCGCAGTGGTGCCCAGGCGGTCAGCCAAGCGGCGGCACTGATCTTCACCGATGTCCCGGTGGGCGATCTCCCGGCCGCGGAAGCGGACGGTCACCTTCACCTTGTCGCCATCAGCGAGGAAGCGTTCGACCGCTCGGAGCTTCACATCGAAGTCGTGATCGTCCGTTTTCGGACGGAGCTTGATCTCCTTGATCTCGACGATGACCTGATTCTTGCGAGCTTCGGTTTCGCGCTTCTTCTTCTCGTACTTCAATTTTCCGAAATCCGCGATCTTGCAGACGGGCGGGCGAGCCGTCGGAGCGACCTCGACGAGGTCCATTCCGCGATCCCTCGCCATCGCCAGGGCCTCGATGGTGTCCATCTCGCCTAGCTTTTCGCCGGCGTCATCGACCACATACACCCGGGGCACACGAATGCGCTCGTTGACACGAGGCTCGTTGCGGTCGGGGGGGGCTTGCTGGGCATCACGCCGCATGGGTCCGCGCAAAAAATCTCCTGGGAGAAAGGAAACAGATGGAAGGTGGTTGGCACGGAGGGATTTGAACCCACGACCCTCGCCGTGTCAGGGCGATGCTCTGCCGCTGAGCTACGTGCCAGCGAGCGCCCGCACCTACTCTTTCACGATCAAGGTGTCAAGGGCATCGATCGGGCGAACTCTGGCGGCGGCGCAGGCGGAAACAACCGCTCTGGCCACGCTCGGCGCGGCGGTCTCCGGGGTCGGAGCTCCGCCAACCAGCCTGGAAAGCGTGGTCACTCCTCCTTCCACGATTCCGCACGGCGAAATCAGCCCAAAGCCGCGCAAGTCGTTCACAAGGTTCAAGGCGAAGCCGTGCATCGTGACCCCCCGCTTCACGTGCAGACCGAGCGCGCACACCTTCTCTCGCCCTACCCAGACCCCGGGCCTTCCAGCACTCCCCCCCGCCTGCACCCCAAAATCAGCCAGCCACCCTACGATTGCCAGCTCCAAGGCCGCGACCAGGCGGCGAACCCCGAGGCGGGAGGCATCCACGAACAAGTAGCCCACGAGCTGTCCCGGCTCGTGACAGGTCGCCAGCCCACCGCGCTCGGTCGCCACCAGATCGAAGCCGGCCTGCCGGACTCGCACGGCATCAACGTGCGCCTCGCGCCGACCCGTCGTGATCACGGGCGGATGTTCAAGGAGCCACAGCGCTTCGGGCGCGGTCCCGGCGATGACAGCCTCCCGATAGGCGCGCTGGTCCAGAAGCGCCTCGCCGTACTCCAAAGTGCCACGCCACGTCACAACCACGCGCTTCGCTATCGCGCAGCGCATACAGGGGGCGCATGGCGACTCCGATTTCCGACATGCGCTCGGCTTTCACGGCTTCGTTGTCCCTGCTCGGTCGGAGCGCGACCCACTGGTTGCCCCCCGTCGTGATTCTGTCATGGTTCGGGGCCATTCCCCAGGCGATGACTGAGTATTACCTCGCAGACCTGCTCGCGCTGCTCACCGACCCCGGCGCGGTGGAGGCCACCCTGACAGGAGGAACGTACCTGATAGCGGCGGTCGTACTCACTCAGTTGGTGCTGCAACTCGTCGCGATCCTCTGGGCCTTCCTTGTGCTTGCGGATGTGGCCGCGAGCCGGGACATCAACCTGCGGGCGGGGCTCCGGCGCACGCTCTCGCTTCCTCTCCAGTTCAGCTGGCTGCTCTCCATGTTCATCGTCAACTGCGCCACGAGCACATGGTGGCTCGGCGGATGCCTGCTGCTGCTCCCCTTCGGCTTCGCCGTGGTCGATGCCTACGAGACCGGCTCGGGGATGGGCGCGTTCCGAAGGTCCATCCGCCTCGGACTGACGCGCTCGCCAGATAAGCATGGGTCCCCTCTTGCATGGCCGATCGTGGGCATGTCCACGCTCGTATTGGCCACGACCGCCCTCCTCTCCTGCGGTGCTTCCTGCATCAGCTTTCTGGTCCCGGGTGCTTCCTCCGGGCCGAGCCTCGCTGACCTGCTAGCCTTGGCCAGTTCGGTCGACCTGAGCCGGCCCGAGGAGCTGCTCCCGGCGATCCTTCGCACCCTCACCCCCGAGCCGAGCCTCGGGCGGGCGGTCAGCACCCTCCTGCTTGCCCCCGCGGACACGCTGATCTGGGTCTTCCTCCTGGCTTTGCAGATCGCGGTGTACCGCCACGCGGTCCAGGCCACGGCGAGCAGATCTGAGGGGGAAACGACCTAGATACTGAGGAGGAACGCCTCGAGATCGTCGAGATCGGCTTCGGTGAGGCCCGCCGTGGACCCCATGGCCCCCGTCGCGGCGGATTCCAGGACGTCCCGAAGGGTGGCCGCAGAGCCGTTGTGCAGGTACGGCGCGCTTGCGGCGATGCCGACGAGCGATGGTGTATTCACCCCAGACAATCCGTAGATATCGTGATTGTCGTTGTCGGTGTACAGCGGCGCGGGGTGGCAGTCGGCACAGCCGACATCGACGCTGTTGTACAACGCCTGACCGCGCACCACGGCCTCATCCGTGGAGCCGCGCGCGGCAACATCCACCTCCGGAATGGACTGGATAAAGGCTTGGAGCGCGCGAGCTTCGCCCGCCAAAAGCTCCGTGCCCCCCATGCGCCCCTGACTGGTCACCACGGCTTCAGCGGCGATGGTATCCACCCCGGCGGTCCAGGTGTACGGCGCGGTTTCCGCCACAACGGCGGCGAACGTAGGCGTTTGACGCACGGAGTCAGTGAAGGTCCAGGTCAGGCCATCGTTCCGGCCCTCGAAATGGCAGGTAGAGCAGGACACGCCAGCACCATCGGCGGCCATCTTGGAGCTTACGGCGGAATAGAACAGGTCCCGCCCTTCTTCCAGCTCAGGGTCGAGCTCGGGGGTGACCCCTTCGAAGGCCGTGTGCCCTTCCATTCGCATGGTGAGCCCAGAATTGATAGTTCCGAGCAGAACATTTACCCGGCGACGCCCCTCCCCCACGTCGAGCGAGCCGACGGAGTGGTCCAGAAAACTATCGACGAACGCGGTGTCATTGTCGACAAAGGCGGCGCCACGTGGCCCGGCCCTCATCGAGGTGAAAACGGTGGCGGCCGCGCTGAACCCCTGTTCCAGGGGGGGAGGCGTCCCGGTATCGCTAGACGAG
>CAMBIK010000149.1 GCA_945867435.1 Klebsiella pneumoniae | reverse complement strand
GATATCGCTGACGACCTCACCGACGGGGGTTCCGGTCATCTTGCTCAAGAAATCTTAGATCTTGTGCTGGCAACCCTCGCGTGTCACACGAGTGTTCGAGCGAACCAAGCACTCGACGAACGCGAGATGCGAGGCCTCATCGAGCAGCTCGACGACGTGGACCACGCGGTGTGCGCGCACGGCCGGCCCGTGGCGATCCGGATCGAGATTGCCGAACTGGAGCGCAGGTTTCATCGGACGTGACATCGCTGCCGCGCCCGCTCACGGATAGCGTGCGATGTGGTTCCGGAGTCCTTGCTCGACAATCGTTGCTTCGGCGTTTGGAAGGTCGAGGGTTTCCTCGCCGAAGGCGGGATGGCGCGAGTGTGGCGGGTTCGCCACACTGAAACCGGAGTGCTCGGCGCGCTGAAGGTGTCCAGAAGTCGTGACCCCGAGCTGCTGGCGCGCGCCGCGAGGGAGGGCAGGATTCAGTCCCTCGTGCGCCACCCGAACGTGCTCGCAGCGTTGGATATCGTCGAAGTCGATGGCACCCCGGGGATCGTTCTTGAGTTCTTAGAAGGCGGACTTACTCTGGATACCGAACTGGAACGGGGCCGGATGGTGGGGTCCCGCCTGGATGCGGCGGTCAATGCGGTGCTCGATGGGGTCGAAGCGGCCCACCGCGCCGGCTACATCCACCGCGATCTCAAGCCGGCCAACGTCTTGCTTGCGCAGCGCGGCGAGGAATGGGTTCCCCAGATCGCTGACTTTGGGCTGGCCCGGCCAGAGTTCGAACCGCCGGAGACCAAGTTGACGCGTGCGGGCTACATCCTGGGCAGCGCGGCCTACATGGCGCCGGAACAGGCTCGCGATGCGGGGAGCGTGGATGCCCGGGCCGACATCTGGTCGCTCGGATGCGTCATCTACGAGATGGTCACAGGCGAACCTGCATTCGGCGGAGATTCGATCGACGAAGTGCTCATCAACGCCGGCCACGCCCGCTTTCGACCCCTGGATTCTCACGTTCCGGATGTAGAGGCCAGATGGCAGGTTGGCGTGGAGGCCTGCCTGCATGTGGACCCCGAAATGCGCGCCCCGGATGTCGCCACCTTGCGGGCCATCCTGCGCGGCGAACGTCGCTGGGTCAGCGAGGGAGGGGGAGCGCGCGGGCGGTCCAACCCCGGCGCACCTTCGCCGATGCGGCAGCGAACGCGGAAGATGGGTGATAGGTCGGGCTCTGAAACGTTCGTGGGTGACGACGAACCTGAGCAGTCCGCCGCGACCGTTCGCCCCGGACCGTCACGGATGCTGCTGGTGGGCGGTGGCGTGCTGGCCGGTCTGGCGGTGAGCGCGCTCTGGTGGTCTCTCCAAGGATAGGCGGAATTGTAGCGTTTGCGAGGGGGGTGAGTTAGAAGTGCTGCAGGCGGGCATTTGTCCGCCGACTCCTTTCCAAACCCCAACCCGATCTTCGGGTACCCGCCGAGCCTCCTCGATGCCTGTTGCGCTGCGCGCCGGGTCGATGGTCGCGCGGAGCCAGATGGCACGAACCCCGTTCCCCATCCCCCTCAGCCCTACGGACGCGCACGATGCGATCCGCGCGGTGGCTTCGTTGACTCTGCGGGCACCTGAACGAGGTGTCCATTGCCTACTGAAATCCTCGTCAGCACGACGGGCCGCGAGTCACGCGTTGCCCTTATGGATAGCGGCCACCTGGTCGAACTTCACGTCGATCGCGGGGTAGACCGCGGCTACGTCGGTAACGTGTACCTGGGCCGCGTCGTCCGCGTGTTGCCAGGCATGCAGGCTGCGTTTGTCGATATCGGACTCGACCGCGCCGCGTTCCTCTATGTGGGCGACATCTGGCCCCAGATGTTCGACCACAAGCACGCGGGAGACGACGATGAGACCGAACCCGCCGACGTAGACGAAGAAAGCACGGTGGCCGAAGTCGCGCCGCCCCGCGATGCCCCACGGCCCGGGCAGCCCTCGATCGAGGATCTGCTCAAGGAAGGCCAGGAAGTCGTGGTCCAGGTATCGAAGGATCCGATCGGCACCAAGGGCGCGCGGGTCACCACCCACGTCGCGTTGCCGGGGCGCTACCTCGTGTTCATGCCCACGGTGGACCACGTTGGCATCAGTCGCCGGATCGCCAAGGACCGGGAACGCCGTCGGCTACGCGACTTCGTCGACAAGAACCGGCCCAAGGGCGGCGGCTTCATCGTGCGCACCGTGTGTGCCACACAGACAAACATCACCTTGAAGCAGGACATGAACTACCTTGTGTCCATCTGGGACAAGGTCATGGACTCCGCGAAGTCCCGCAAGGCACCCGCGCCGCTCCACTTGGACCATGGCCTGGTGCTGCGGATGGTGCGGGATGCGTTCCACGACGACGTGGAACGCATGGTCGTCGATTCAGCGAAGCTATACGAGGAAGTATGTGGCTTCATTGACGAGTTCTCGCCGAGTCTTAAGGAAAAAGTACACCTCTACCGGGGCGCCGATCCGATCTTCGACACCTTTGGCGTGGAGACCGAGATCAATCGCTCGCTGGGGCGTCGCGTGTGGCTGAAGTCAGGCGGCTACCTGGTGATCGATCAGACCGAAGCGCTCGTCAGCATAGACGTTAACTCGGGCAAGTATGTCGGCCAGAGCTCCTCTCTCGAGGAAACCACGCTGCGCGTAAACCTCGAGGCAGTCAAGGAGGTCGCGTACCAGCTCCGACTCCGCAACATCGGTGGGATCATCATCGTCGACTTCATCGACATGGACCGCGAACAGAACCGCGAACGCATTTTCCGGGCGATGGAAGATGAAGTCCGAGCCGACCGCGCCCGCACGAATGTGCTGAAGATCAGCGAGTTGGGCCTCCTACAGATGACCCGCAAGCGCGTTCAGGAGGATGTGGTTCGCTACCTCAGCGAACCCTGTCCCACCTGCGAAGGCCGGGCCTCGGTGCGCTCCCGCCAGACCGTGTGCTACGACATCTTCCGCGAGCTGCAGCGCGAATCCGTGCGTGCGATCGCCAAGGAAACCCTCTACGTCAACGTTCACCCTACAGTGGCCGATGTGCTGTATGGCGACGAGTACGCCGTCTTCGAGCAGATCGAGGCCAAGCTTGGCAAGCGCGTCGTGGTGCGGGCGCTTTTGCACCTGCATCCCGAGAAGTTCGAAGTCTACGCCAAATAGGCGCGGGGGCGGGGAACTGGGGACCGGCATCCGACTCAGGCGGGGGCGAAGGTGCTGACTCCCGCGCAACGCCCAGCGGGCCCTACCGCGTTCGCGGAAACCCAAGGTCGATGGTGGAGGTGGCCGGATCGGGCCACCGGCTGGTGACGACCTTGGTGCGCGTGAAGAAACGGATGCCTTCCGGGCCGTACATGTGGTGGTCGCCGAACAGCGACGACCGCCAGCCGCCGAAGGAGTAGTAGGAGACTGGAACCGGGATCGGTACGTTGATCCCTACCATTCCAACATCCACCTCGCGCTGGAAGCGGCGAGCCGCGCCCCCGTCGCGCGTGAAGATGGCGGTCCCGTTGCCGTACTCGTGCGAGTTCACGATGCGCAGTGCCTCCTCGTAGGAGCCCACGCGCATGACGGAGAGCACCGGGCCAAAGATCTCTTCGCAATGGATGCGGGACCCCGCCTTGACCTTGTCGATGAGGGAAACCCCCAGGAAGAACCCATCGTTATCGAACTTCTGCTCGCGGCCGTCGCGAACGACCTCCGCGCCCTCGGCCTTGGCGATATCCAGGTATGAGGCGACCTTGTCCCGGTGCTCTCGCGTGATGAGCGGGCCCATCTCGTTCTCAGGGTCGGTCCCGGGGCCGACCCGAATGCGGCCGAGGCGGGCTTCGATGGCGCGCACCAGGGGCTCGGCCACATCTCCGACTGCGACCACCATCGCGACCGCCATGCAGCGTTCACCTGCAGAACCGTAGGCGGCCGAGACTGCGGCATCGGCGGCCATGTTCACATCAGCGTCGGGCAAGACGAGCATGTGGTTCTTTGCGCCACCGAGCGCTTGCACGCGCTTGCCGTTGCGCGTGCCATTTTCGTAGATGTAGCGGGCGATAGGGGTTGAGCCCACGAAGGAGAGCGCCGCCACGTTCGGGTGTTCGATCAGGCGGTCCACCACCACCTTGTCGCCGTTCACGACGTTCAGCACGCCATCGGGCAGGCCAGCCTCCTTGAGGAGCTGGGCAAGAAACATGGAGGAGGAAGGATTCTTCTCGCTCGGCTTCAAAACGCATGCGTTCCCGCACGCAACGGCGTTCGCGAGCATCCAGATCGGCACCATCGCCGGGAAGTTGAACGGCGTGATCGCCGCCACGACGCCGAGGGGCTGCCGCAGCGAATACACATCCACACCCGTGGCGGCCTGCTCGGAGTGCTCGCCCTTGAGGAGGTGCGGAATTCCGCAGGCAAACTCTACATTTTCGATTCCGCGGGAGATCTCGCCCATCGCGTCGGAGAACACCTTACCGTGTTCGCTCGTAAGGATGCGGGCAAGGTCCGCCTTCCGGCCATCCAGCAGCTCCCGAAAGCGGAACAGGATTTCGGCCCGCCGAGAAAGGGAGGACTGACTCCACGTTTCGGCGGCCCGCTTGCACGAGACGACGACCGCATCGACTTCGTCTACCCCGGCGAAGTCCACCTGGGCCTGCACGCGACCGGTCGCAGGATCGTAGACGGGACCATGCCGTTCCGAGCTGCCGTGAACCTCAACGCCATCGATCCAATGTCCGATCCGCTTCATGAAGCCTCCGAAGCGGGCAGCTATCCCATCGTGCGAAGGGGGGTGAGGTCGCAGTTAGCGATAGGGGTCCGCTGGCAATCGATCCGCCTTCGGGAATCGATAAAGCTCATAGTTCCTTGTTTCCTTGACCACCACGGCGCCAATAACGACGGCCTGGGCCGCGATACCAGCGTCCTTTCGGTTCACGAAGCAGTAGTCGAATTCTCGTAGGCCGATCTTTGACTTTTCGTCGAGGCTCTCGCCGTAGGTGAAGCTGCGGGTGAAGCCGGAAACCAGCAGCGCCCCCGCCTGGTCGGCGCCGAGAACGGCCTCATCCGGCAACGATTCTGCCAGCGCCCATTCCGGCGCCACGCCCGTGGGCTCGGTGAGGATCGGGGAGAAGGTTGGCTGAAGGCGAAGCATTCTCACCCACGCCCGATCGTGTACCCAGAACGCCGCGCCAAGGCCCACCAAAAGGGCGAGGGGTGCCCAACGGGGCGGAGCACACCGGACCTCCAAAAGCGCTCGCCACCTGGGCAGCCCTCGGAACGGCCACACCAGCGCCCCCACAGCTCCAAAACCGTCGATCGCGGCGGCGATCAGGAACGCGGCGACCGGTGCCATGTGATGGATGTGGCCCCGCCAGTCGGCGTCGATGCCGCTGCCGTTGGGCGTGGTCAGATGGACAAGGAAGGCGCCGGCCGCAGGGAGAGCGGTGAGGGGAGCAAGCCCCGCGACGAACGTCGCGGGGCGCAGGAAGTGAACGTAGAAGCGTTCAAAGTCGGCCCAGGTGCGCTGGATCGGGGGGAGGTGTCCGACCACGGCCCCGATCTGCGTGTTCATGGGGGTTTCGTACCCGACCGCATCCCGTCCGAGAAACCACACGATCGCCCCGAAAACCCCTGCCACCGCGACCCCGAGGCCCGCAAAACCGAGGCGCGGGCGCCACCCTCCGCTCGCGGCGATGCCGAGGATGGGTAGGGTCATGGCCCACTCTTCACGCGCCATCGCACAGCCGAAGCCCGCGAGCACGAACCCGAGCACAGAGCGCTCCCGGAGTGCCCACACAGCAGCCAGCGCGAAGGGAACGCCGAGAACCAGGTCCTGGTAGTCGTTCAGGGCGATGACCCACAGCGGCGGAAAGCCGGCGTACATCAAAAGCCCAATGGTGCCGCCGATGCCTCCGCCGATCACCCTCTTCCCCAATCCGAACGCCGGTAGGCATCCGAGCGACACCATCGCGACCTGAAACGTGGCGAGCGTGATCGGCTCGGGCCAGCCCGCGTACAGCCAGGAAGCGACGTACAGCAGGAGCGACCGATGCCCCGACCACATCCAATGGTCGATGTAGCCACGGTGTACTGTCTGGAAAAACTCCCCGTGAAGGGCAGCATTGTGAATGAGCTGCTCATAGACGGCAAAGCCGTAGCTCTCCACCACCTGAAGCGTACGGATGCGCTCGAAGGCCGCTGCGCGCAGCGTGCAGAAGAGCGCCCATGCCGTACAAACCGGCAGGATCCAAGCCGCTGCCCGGACCCACGAGTCTCGCCCCGACACCAAGGCGCGCACGCGAACGAGCATCCCTGGGGGGTATCACGATAGGCCGCGCGGATGCGCTCCGAGCGCGCGGTCATCGGCCTGGTCGGTGCCGTGCAATTCGTCAATATCCTTGATTTCATGATGGTGATCCCCTTGGGGCCGGACTTCGGGCGCAGCCTCGGCGTGCCGCTGGACCAGCTTGGGGTAGTGGCCGGAGCCTACACCCTCTCCGCAGGCGTCACGGGGCTTTTACTAAGCCCACTTCTGGACAAAGCCGATCGCCGCACCGCGCTGTTTGTGTGCATGATGGGCCTGGCGGCCGGCACGGCGCTCGGCGGCTTCGCCACCGACTTCCGCTCGCTCGTGGTGACACGGGTGCTGGCCGGTGCCTTCGGCGGCCCAGCGACAAGCGTGGCGCTGGCCATTGTAGCGGATGTCATCCCGCCCGAGCGCCGCGGCCGGGCGATGGGCTCGGTGATGGGCGCGTTCAGCATCGCCAGCGTCCTGGGCGTTCCCGCCGGCTTGTTCCTGGCGGAGCTCGCCGGCTGGAGGGCACCGTTCTTCGCCGTGGCGGGCGCGGGGGTGGTGATCTCCGCCAGCGCCACCTGGCTCCTTCCCTCGCTTCGCGGCCACCTGGTACGCGGCGCGGAGGTGGGCGCGGCCGTCCCGCGCCTGCTTCGTGACGGAGTGGTGTGGGCCGCGCTCGGTGCCACGGCGGCGGCCACCTTGTCTGCCTTCATCGCGATCCCAAACCTAAGCGCGTTCATCCAATTCAACCTCGCGTGGCCGCGGGAACACCTCGGCTGGCTCTACATGGCGGGGGGAACCCTCTCCTTCGTGGGGCTCCGCGTGTTCGGCCGGCTGATCGACCGCTTTGGACCGCGGGCGCTGGTGATTGGCGGCACAGCAGGCTTTTCGGTCATAGCGATGCTTTGGTGGGTGCTCGACCCGCCGCCCGTTCCCGTGTACCTTTTGTTCCCGGCGATGATGCTGTCGATGAGCGCACGGAACGTCGCTCATCAGTCACTGCTTTCGCTCGTTGCCCCTCCGGCGGAACGTGCCGCGTTCCAATCGCTCAACTCGGCAACCCAGCACCTCACGTCGGCGTTTGCGGCCTTCGCCGGCACCCTCCTGTTGACCACATCCCCCACCGGAGCGCTGATGGGGATGCGAAACGTAGGCTTCGTTTCGTTGATCGCGGCCACTGCGGTGCCTTTCCTGCTACGGGCCGTTCAAAGTCGGGTGCGGCGAGTCAGCAAAACACCTGAACAGATTTCCAGCATGGGTTAGGTCTCTGCCGTGTACGCCGATCGCATCGAGGGGGAGCTCACGGGCTTCGTGTTTCGTTCCGAGGATGGCGGCTTCGCTGTGGCGAAGGTGAACTCTTCGTCGGGAGACATCACGGTGCTGGGGCCGATCGCGCACGTCCGGGAGGGGCAACGCCTCGTCGCGACCGGCCAATGGCAGACCGACCTGCGCTTCGGTCCGCGCTTCAAGGTGGAAACCATTCTTATCGAGGAACCCCGCACGCTGGCCGGCCTGGAACGCTACCTGCTCAGCGCTGTGGAAGGCGTGGGCCCTGAGCTCGCACGCCGCATCGTGGATCGTTTCGGGCTCGACACGCTCCGTGTGCTGGAGGCGGAGCCCATGAGGCTCGCCGAGGTCGAAGGCATAGGGCCCAAAACCCGCGAGAAGATCGTGTCCACCTGGGTGTCGGAGCGATCGGGGCGCGAGGTGGAAGTCACGCTGCGCGGGCATGGCGTGAACGCCGGGGCGATCCGGCGGGTCTTGGGAACGTTTGGGGCGGGGGCCGCGGATATCGTTTCCCGTCACCCCTACCGCCTGGTCGAGGTACCCGGGATCGGCTTTCGCACTGCGGATACCCTCGCACGGGCCCACGGTGTCGACCGTAGTGCGCCAGAACGGGTGCAGGCCGCGATCGACTACGCGCTCAAGACCGCCGAAGACGAAGGCAGCTGCTACCTTCCCGAGGCGGCGCTCGTGGAACGACTCGTGAGCCTGGACGTGGATCGCACCGTGGCGATCGAGGCTCTCGAGGACGCCGCGCACACCCGCAGGGTGGTGCGCCACCCAGCGCCGGAAGAGGCCGACCGGCCCGTGTATCGGTCGGCGATGGAAGAAGTCGAGGCCCGCGTGGCCCGGCGGGTCGCCGCGCAGATCGTCGCGACACGCCGTGGGGAGGCCCAAGTCGTGAACGTCGCCGATGCGGCTGCTGCCGTAGGCATCCAACTAGCTCCGGGGCAGGCCCAGGCCATCGAGGCGGTCTTCACTTCGGGCGTCGTGGTGATCACCGGTGGGCCGGGCACCGGCAAAACCACGATTGTTCGCGTGCTGGCCGAACTCGCACGTCGCCGCAGCGAAACATGGGCGTTTGCCTCGCCCACCGGTCGCGCGGCTCGTCGGCTCACGGATGCGTGCGGACAGGAAGCGAAGACCCTTCACCGGCTCCTCGAATGGGGGGCCGGCGGCGAGGGCTTCGGTCGCGATGTCTATCGCCCCCTCGAAGCCGACTGTGTGGTGGTAGACGAAGCCTCCATGGTCGATATCGCCTTGTTCGATGCGCTCTGTGCGGCACTGCCTCCCCATGCGAGGCTCGTGCTCGTGGGGGATGTGGACCAGCTCCCCAGTGTCGGTCCTGGGCAGGTTTTGCGCGACCTGATCCTGTGCGGCGCAGTTCCGGTGGCCCGCCTGACGGATGTGTACCGGCAGGCTGCCGAGAGCGCCATCGTTCGCAACGCCCACCGGATGTTGCAGGGCGAAGTACCGGTCTCTTCCGAGCGCGAGGAAGGCGCCAAGGATTGCTTCGTGTTGTCGAGGGAAGATGCCGAGGAGCTCGCGCGGTTGCTGGTCACGGTGGTCACGGAACGGCTGCCCGCGAACGGCTTCGACCCCTTGCGCGATGTTCAGGTGCTCACGCCCATGCATGCGGGCCCGCTGGGCACGGTGGCGCTGAACCAACGGCTCGGGGCCGCGCTCAATCCCACCGGGCAGGAGATCGTTCGTGGCAACCGCCGCTTCCGACTTGGAGACCGCGTGCTCCAGACGAAGAACGCCTACGATCTCGATGTTTTCAACGGCGATGTGGGCAGGGTCGTGTCGGTCACCCCTTCGTCGATGGATGTGGACTTCGAAGGGCGGGTTGTCACGATCCCCGGAGATGCCCTCGACACCTTCGAACTGGCGTGGGCGATCTCCATCCACAAGTCTCAAGGAAGCGAATATCCCGCTGTGGTCCTTGCTCTTCACACGTCTCACTTCGTGATGCTTCGTCGTAACTTGATTTACACGGCACTGACACGGGCGAAGCGCTTCGCCGTGCTTGTTGTCAGCCCGCGTGCGTTGCGGATGGCGGTCACCCGCACCGGGGTTGACGAACGCCA
>CAMBIK010000148.1 GCA_945867435.1 Klebsiella pneumoniae | reverse complement strand
AAACTCCCTTGGACGACTTCGACGATCCCAAAGCCTCGACTGCCCGACCCGCCGGTGCTCGGAGGGGGGTGGTTTTGGGCCTGCTCCTGACGGCCATGTTGGGCGCGGGACTGGGCTACGGTTGGTTTGTGTACCCCCGGTTGATCCCGACCGCTCCGGCGACCAGGGCAGCCCCCGCCAAAGCCCCGGTTGCGAAGGAGCCCCCTTCGAACGCTACCCTGGCTGGGGATGGCGGCGAGGCGCATCGCTGGCTGCTGGGTGGCAACGCGCAGTTCAAGGAGGGGATCAACTGGCAGGTCGACCTGAGCGCCCAACGGCGCAGGTCCCTGCTGAACGAGCAGCGTCCGTATTGTACGATTCTGACGTGCGCCGATTCGCGCGTGCCGCCCGAACACATCTTCAGGGCGGGGTTGGGGGACATCTTCACCGTGCGCGTGGCCGGCAACGTGGCCGACCCGTTCACCCTCGGTTCGATCGAGTACGCCGTGGATTACCTACGCACCAAGCTGGTCGTGGTCATGGGGCACGAAGGCTGTGGCGCTGTGAAGGCGGCCATGTCGAAGAAAAGCCTGGGACCCAACCTGGATGCGCTGATGTCGCTCATCCGCCCGGGAATTGCGGGGATTGTCGACCTCGACGAGGCCGTGCGAAAGAACATTCACCAGCAGGTGGCTGCCCTCGGCGAGAGCGAAGATCTCCAGGCCAGACAGGTCAAGGGAGAGCTTTCCATCATGGCGGCCTACTACGACCTCGATTCCGGGGCGGTTGAGTGGCTGGAGACCGCCAATGTCGCGGGGGTCAAGGAGCCGGAGGCCAAGCCCTTGGAGGTGAAGCCCGCTGACGTGAAGCCTGTGGAAGTGAAGCCGGCAGGGGCGGTACCCGTGGAAGCGAAGCCTGCGGCAGGGAACCGGGCACACTGACACCGGGGGGCGGCCCACCACCGTGATATCCTGACCGGCCATCGCAGCAGAAACACGTTGACGATTCGCGAGTTTCTGAACCGATCTCGCGGAGGTCACCGACGATGAGATCAAGTCACAGCTCGGCATGGCGAGCTTTGGGGACCGCAAGCGGTTCAGGGCGGCGTTGGGAGTGACGCCGCCCCGGTATCGAAATCGTCTCGAACCGTGGCGGCGTTCGGCATTGTTCCAAAGCACCCCACTCAGCCCTGCAACGCCCTCGCAAGCTCGTCGTAGAGGTACACGTTCGCTTGGATGGCCTTCGCGAAAACGCCCAGATGGAGGCTTTCGTCCGGGCCGTGCGCGGTGGTCAACGGATCGATCACGCCGTTGAGGATGAGCGGCAAGCTCCCGAAGCGCCGCCCGAAGAGCGCCACGAAGGGAATGCTGCCGCCCACGCCCACTTGCAGAAGGGGGCGCCCCCATGCGCGAACATAGGCGCGATCCGCGGCGGCGAACGCCGGGCCTTGGGGGGTGTACAGCCAGGCACCGGAGTCACCCGTGGACCATTCGACCGAGACCAGCACGCAGCCCGGGGGGTCCCGCAGCAACTCCGCGTCGAAAGCCGCTTTCAAGGCTGCATCCGCCATGCCGGGGGCGACCCGTACGGAGAGCACCGCCTCGGCACTGCGCCTGAGGGCGTTCTTCTTGAACTCACGCGTGGGAAGGGTGGTGGCCACGACGGTCACGGCGGGCTGGCGCCAGAGGTGCTCGGCGGGCGGCAGCCCGCGGTCGGGAAGGGGCTCCACGCCGTGGTGAAGGTGGGCGCCTTCACGGATCACCTCGGGGGTGACAGGGACCGACCAGGCTTCCTTTCTCCAGGCCTCCGGAACGTCTGCGCGCAGGCCTTTCACTCGACCGTCTTGATCCACCAGTCGCGACACCAACTCCATCAATGCCAACGAAACGTCGGGCACCATCCCCCCCCACAGTCCGCTGTGGATATCGGCGTCTAAGGCCGTACAGCGCACCGTACACTCCAGGATTCCACGCAGCGACACCGTGAGCCCGGGGATCTCGGTCGAGGGGTTTTCACAGTCCGTGAGCACCATCGCATCCGCCAGGAAGCACTCGGGGAAGGCATCCATGTAGCGTTCCAGGTTGGGGCTCCCGATCTCCTCTTCCCCCTCAATCACCAGGCGCAGGTTGCACGGCAGCCCACCGGCAACCGAGAACCATGCCTTCAAGGCGGCGAGGTGGCTTACCCAGCCCCCCATGTCGTCGGCGGACCCGCGCGCGTAGAGCCGCCCGTTGCGCTCGGCGGGCTCATGGGGCGGGCTGGTCCAGGTTTCGCCCTTCACCGGTTGCAGGTCCAGGTGGCCGTACACGAGGATCGTGGGGGCACCGGGCTTTCCCATCCAGCTTGCGGTCACGCAGGGCAGCGCGTCGGGAAGCTCGCGCGCGGTGGCGTCGGTGAAGCCTAACGAGCGCAGATCGGCGGCCACCGTGCTGGCAAGCTTGCGTACGTCGGGCGCGTGCGCCGGGTCGCAGGAGATGGCGGGGATCCTGAGGTATCCGATCAGGCCCTGCAGGGTGGCGGGGAGGGCGGCGGCGGCGGCGTTGGCGACCGCTTCAGGCACGGAGAGTTGCATCCGTGCGAGCTAACGAGTCCGCTGCCTACTCGCCCTGAACCTGCACCGCGCACGCGAGCACCCAACGTTCCTGCCAGTACCCGACCACCGGGGAGGTGCAGTTGTCGCCCCACGGGTGATCTTCGTACAACGGTTCGATTTCGGTGAACGAGCCGTCGGAGGCGACCCAGCCCTGCCGCGGAGAAAATCGGCCGCCCGATGTTTGCGCGATGACGCGAATCCCGTCTTCCTCGGCGATGCAGAAGGGCACGCTGGGCTCTTCCCACGAGAACGTGGTGACTGGCTCGAAATGGCCGCCGCCATCGGTCGATCGTGCTGCCCGGATTCGTTCTGCGAAGTGGGTGTAGAACATCCAAGGTGTGCCATCGAGCTCGCAGATCACGGGGTCGGCCAGCCATTCCTCGGCGAACTCCTCTTCGAAGTCGTCCTGGATGAAGGTCCCGGTATCCGACCATGTCCCGCGTTGTACCAGGTGGATGCCTTCGATCGTGGCGGGGTCTACGCCCGGAGTTGAGTGGGCGAACCACGTGGCCCGCAGCACGCCGTCGCTGCCCAACTGGAGCGAAGGGTCCACCACGTTGGTCTCGCTCCCCTGGCCGATAGGCCAGGTTTGGCTGCCCCAGGTCTCGAGGTCGGCCGTCGCGATGGCGGGAATGTTGTATCCCTGAACCGAAGCGGGGAGGTCGCGGGCCACCGCACCATCGACCATCCCGGCCAGGATCAGCATTTCCCCCGCGACAATCAGGTCCAAGCTTGAAAATCCGTGCGCGATCACCCGGTTGTCGGGCTCCCACGTCAAGCGATCGGTGCTGGTGGCGATGCGGACCTCCCAGTGGGTCCCGTCGGGAACTTCGGTCGGCAGGAGGAGGGAGGCGAGCGGGCTTTCCTCCCAGTACTCGGTCTCGGCCCAGGCATCCGGAAACCCGTCGCCATCGCCATCGGCGAAGGGATTGGGGCCAGGGCCGGTGTCCCCGGAATCTCGACCCGAATCGCCGCCCGAATCGCCGCTGGTATCGCCCGCAGTGTCGCCTTCTCCGGTCTCCGCCTGTGCGGAATCCTCGGCGTCGGGGCTGTCCAGGCCGTGGAGGTGGCCGCCAACGCAGCCAAGGTAGAGCGTGAGCGAGAGCACCGGAAACCCCGTGTGCGGGCAACTATAGCCGGGACACGCTCGTCAGGCGGCTCTCGTTACGGCTTGTCCCACTCGGGGTTCGGCCACATCGGCTTGCAATCGCTGCCATCTTCGGCGGTGCAGCCCAGGAATCGCTGCGGATCTGCGAGGATCCGCTTGATGGCATCCATTCCGTGACGGGCGCCGAGACCATGGTCGATGCGTTCGTCGAAGCTGAACCGGAGGTGCATGCGCGGCCGCACCTTTACCTCGCCGTCGACCGCCATCGGGACGTCCTCGATCTTTCCAACCATGGCGAACAACGGGCATGTTCCATATTCGTAAAGGTGGTGATAGCCCGGGCCCATGTTCAAGCTGCCGAGGTTGGCGACGAAGATGCTGGTGTGCATCGGGTCGTCCTTGATGAAGAAGCCGGGCAGGATGTTGTAGTGGTTTAGCCAGCCGATCGCGCTGGAAACGAACATGAGCACCGGCCGCGGGAGCAGGTTGAACAGGTCCAGCTCCTTGTCGCCCGAAGTCTTCACGCCGCTGCGCTCTTCGCGAATCCCACCGTTCACGCGGTCGCACCAATCCCGGAAGTTCTCGCCATCGAGGAATTCGCGCTTTACCGTGCCGATCTTCGCTTCCTTGTCGAGCTTTACGCGCAGCATGGAGAACGTGAGCCAGCGCCCCTTGCGCTGGTACAGCCGCCGCCCGACGACAAAGCGGTTCATGGCCGGAGTATGCGAAATGGCCATGCCGACCGCGGCCACCGTGGCGTGGGTGATGTTCGCGTCGAACCTGGACTTGGCCTTTTCCATCCAGGCGAGGAAGTTGGTCGCGTCGATAAAGATCTCGAAGTACACCACCGACTCGTTCCGGGTCGGCATCAGGTACTGCATGATCCTTCGGTAGGGCGGCACCTTGACCAGCGTGCCATCGGGGCGGCTGGTTTTGAATTCCAGGGCCAGCCACAACACCAAAACTGCGATGCCGACAATCAGGGGGGTGGACATGGGGCGCATCCTACGCCGCCAGGACGGCCCCGGCTACTCCCCCTTCGGCGCCAAGGCGCGATACGCGGTTGGAACCATGCTCACTCTATTTCTGCTTGCGTGCGCCCCCGAAACTCTCGACGCTTCCGACACGCGGGATTCCGCCGCAGAGGAGGAAGAATCGGTCCCTCAGCCGGCCCCCCTCACCGAGCCTACTGATGGTGCCTGCCCCGATTTTGGCGACGGCGGAAGGGTGAAGTTCACCTCGATGGACCTGGAACGGACGGCACTGGTGTATTTTCCGGTCGATCCCAGCGAACCGCCGCCCATCCTGTTCGTGTGGCACCCGCTCGGTGGCAACGCCCAGTACATGAACTCAACCTTAAGCCTGAAGGACTACGCCGAGGAAAACGAGACCATCGTGATAGCGCCTGATTCATCCGGCAAGTTTCCCTTCGAGTTTGATTTTGTGGGCGGAGGCGAGGAGGATCTCGCCCTGTACGACGACCTCCGTTCCTGCGCGGTCAGCGAGCTGGGGGGGGATATCGCCCGCGTCCACACCATGGGCTTCTCAGCCGGTGCGTTGTGGGCCAGCTTCCTTGGTATTCATCGCGGCGACACGCTGGCCTCGATCATGCCCTGGTCTGGCGGCACGGGGAGCGTCGTGGATTACGCCACGCCCGCGGGGCCGTTTGCGGCACTGCTGACCTACGGGGGAGAATCCGACACTTTCGATGCGGGCATGGCCGTGGTCCACTTCGATGAGGCCACCCTGGAATTCGCCGCCTCGCTGATCGCGGATGGCCACTTCGTGGTGACCTGCAATCATGGCGGCGGCCACGACTATCCGCCTCAGCCGGACACCTTCCTGCGAGAATGGCCGCTCCCGCATCGCTACGGGGCGGCCTCTCCTTTCGCGGATGGCGACTTTTCGGTGTTTCCGGACATTTGTACGGTGTTTACCGGAGACTAGCGCGGGAATCAGCCGCCGATGAGCTTGTCCATCGTCGCGTCGTCTAGGCGGCCGGGGTGGCCGCGCCACAGCACCTTGCCATCCTTCACGAGGGCGGCTGCGGGGATGCCAGTGACGTTGAACGCCTTGGACATCGACCCATCCTTTTCCTTGCCGATCGGGAACTTCACCTTGTTGTCCTTGAGGAAGGCGGTGACCGTTTCATCGGTGGCCGACTTGGTGACCTTGGTGAACCCGATGATCTGCACGCCCTTGGCCTTGAGTTCGGCCTCCTTGGCGGCGAGCTCCGGCAGTTCGGTCTTGCAGTGGGGGCACCAGACTTCCCAGAAGACCATCAGGGTGGCCTTCGAGTTGGCATAATCGCCCTTGCCCTGGAACCACGAGTCCACCTCGATCGGCGCGGCATCGGTGCCGATGATGCCGACTTCCTTGTACATGCGATCCCCAGCCTTGCCAGCCTTGGTAGTCGGGAATTCCTTGATCAGCTGCTCCAGGCCAGCCTTGGCCGCCGGGTAGTCGGCCACCTTCATCGCCTCCGTGACCCCCTTCATGACCGTGTTCGCGGCTTCTTCCTTGACGGGGTCGCCCGCCGGCGGTCCCTTGGCGGCTGGCTGCTTCTCCAGGATGGCGATCTTCTCCTCGAGAGAGGTGACGCGGAGAGTAAGGGCGTCGACATCGGTCTTCTGGGCACAACCGAGGATGGAAAAGGCGAGGACGAGCATGGGCGGTTCCGTTGAGAGGTCGGGCGACTAACTCGTTTGGGTCCGGCGGGAAGGGCGCGAGCAGGATAGCTGAATGGCGCCATGGCACACCAGTACATTTATGTGATGAAGAACCTGCGGAAGGCGTGGCCCGGCGGTCGCGAGGTCCTCAAGGGAATCTGGCTCAGCTTCTACCCGGGCGCGAAGATCGGGGTGCTGGGTAACAACGGTGCGGGCAAGTCCACGCTCCTGCGCATCATGGCAGGGATCGACGCGGACTTTACGGGCGAAGCCTGGGCCCACGAAGGCACGCGCATCGGGTATCTCCCGCAAGAACCGAAGCTCGACGACACCAAGACGGTGCGGGAGGAGATTGAAGAAGCGGTCAAGGAGATCCGGCACCTGCTCGTTCGCTACGAGGAAGTGGGCAACGCCATGGGCGAGGAAGATGCCGACTTCGATGCGCTCATGGCCGAGCAGGCCGAGCTGCAAGACCAGATCGATGCGGTGAACGCCTGGGAACTGGACCGCAAGCTTGAAGTGGCGATGGATGCGCTTCGTGTCCCGGCGGGGGATCAAAAGATCTCGGTGCTTTCCGGCGGTGAACGCCGGCGTGTGGCGCTTTGCAAGCTCCTGCTCGCTCCCAACGACATGCTTCTGCTGGACGAGCCCACCAATCACCTCGATGCCGAGAGCGTCGCGTGGCTGGAACGTACGCTGAAGGAGTTCAAGGGTACGGTCGTCGCCATCACGCACGATCGCTACTTCCTGGACAATGTGGCGGGTTGGATTTTGGAGCTCGACCAGGGGGCCGGAATCCCGTGGGAAGGCAACTACTCAAGTTGGCTGGAGCAGAAGGCGAAGCGCCTGGAACAAGAGGAAAAGCAGCAGAGCGCTCGCGCGAAAACGCTGGAGCGCGAACTGGAATGGGTGCGGATGTCGCCGCGGGCACGGCAGGCCAAGAGCAAGGCTCGAATCGCCGCTTACGAGGATCTGCTCACCGCAGAACCCGAAGAGCGCGTCGGCAAAGCGGACATCGTGATCCCCCCCGGCCCCCGACTCGGCAACGTCGTGGTTCGCGCCAAGGCACTGCGAAAGGTGTACGGCGATCGGGTTTTGTTCGATGATGTGGAGTTCGATCTGCCCCGCGGCGGCATCGTCGGCGTCATCGGTGCCAACGGCGCGGGTAAGACCACCTTGTTCCGAATGATCACCGGCCAGGAACAGGCGGATGGGGGCGAGCTGGCCGTTGGGGAGACTGTGAAGCTCTCCTACGTCGACCAGGTGCGCAACTTCGACCCGAACAAGACCGTTTTCGAGACGATTGGCGGCGGCCGCGATGTGATTCGTGTCGGGAACCGCGAAATTCACGCCCGCGCCTACTGCGGGGCCTTCAACTTCAAGGGCACGGATCAGCAGCAGAAGGTGGGAACGCTCTCGGGCGGCGAACGAAACCGGCTGCAGTTGGCCACCATGCTCCAAAGTGGCGGCAACGTGGTCATGCTCGATGAACCGACAAACGATCTCGACGTAGATACGCTGCGGTCGCTTGAGGATGCGATGCTAGGCTTCGGCGGCTGCGTTCTCGTTACTTCTCATGACCGTTGGTTTCTCGACCGGATCGCGACCCATATTCTGGCGTTCGAAGGCAACAGCCGGGTCGTCTGGTTCGAAGGCAACTACGAAGACTACGACAAAGATCGGCGCAAGCGGCTTGGCGCGGAGGCGGATCAGCCGCACCGCCTCAAGTACAAGCCGATCGTTCGGTAGTTCATGCGCCGTTTGCGCCTCGTGCTGCGCATGCTCCTCGTGCCGGCGGTCGGATTCTCGGGGGCGTGCGTTGGGTGGGCCGCCGAGGCCAGCGGCCCCGCGACCACCCTGCTGTTGTTTGAGCCTGCGCTGTGGGTGGCCGGGGCGTGGCTGGCGTATGCGGCATGGCTGCGGGGCGATCAGGGGCTGGGGGTCGGCGTGCTCTGCGCCGGCTTGGCGGCCGCGATTGGGGTGCGCATCCCCCTGGCGCCCGCAGAGACTCCAGGTCTGGACCCCGCTCCGTTTTTGGAGCAGACACGCACCTGTGCCCGGAACCTCGCGCTTCCGGCAGAAAGGGTGCGTCTGGTTCAGTGGACTGTCGCACGCGACATGCCTGGCATTGCTCTGGTGATTACCGACGAACAGGCCGATGTAGTCGTCGTTCGCGGTCCTCTCTCAGTGGAGACAATCGAGGCAGTGCGAGCCGGCGTTGGGGGGGAGGCCATGGAGATGGCCGGGGCGAACGGGCCGATTCACGTGTTTACTCGGGGCGCGTTCAGCCTGTGCGGAGACTCCGACCGGTGGGTGGACCTCCCTGCGCCTGGAAGCGATGTCGGCCTGGTTTTCGTGGCCATTGCGGAGGGCACCGCCTTCCCGTTGCTGCTCGCGGGCCTTCCAGCGGCCGGTTCGGTGCCTGCATGGTCCTCGGCGCAGCGCGCTGCGCGCGATGGACTGCACACGGCTGTTGATGGCCTTGAATCATCGCTGCTGGTGGTCGCGCTGGATGCGCCGCTCCCGCTGGCGGGGCCACGGCTTACCCGCACCCTGCGGGATGTGGATCTCTCGGTTGTCGCTCGCCCGCTGAACTGGCCGGCGCGGTCGCCGTTGCCTCTGCACGCGTTTGATCAGGTTTGGGCTGCCGAGGGCTGGTTAGGGGCACCTGCGGTGCTGTTGCGGGCTGCGGGCACCGAGCGCCACGGCGTGCGGGTCGACTTGGTGCCGCGATGGCCCGTGGTGCTACCAGCGGCCGGAGACGACAAGTCCGTTCGGTAGAATGGCGACATTGGCATCCACCACCTGGAGAACGGCACCGGTTGCGACCATCGCAGCCCCCGCGCCGATCATCGCAATGGTGCTGGTGCGGCCGATGTCGAAGCGGCCTTCCCACGCGGTGGCCGCTTCCGCAGTCATCGTGCCCGGGTGTGCATTGGCTTCGGATATGGCGGCATAGGCCGGCTCGACCACCGTGAAGTTCATCGCGGTGCCGCCCAGGATCAGTCCACCGCCGGCGCTCATGAGCAGGATGGCCGGGATGTCCAGCCCTGTGCGGGGGGCGATCGTTGCCGTACTGGCGAGTGGTTTGAGGTCCGCGGCCCGTTTTTCCGCCACCACCTTGTCCGCCACGACTTTGTCGGCCGTCGCCTTGTCCGTGACAACTTTGGCCGCTGCCGCCTTGTCAGCCGTCGCCTTGTCCGTGACAACTTTGGCTGCCGTCGCCTTGTCGGCGACGAGCTTGTCAGCCGCCGCCTTGTCCGCCACGACTTTGTCTGCCGTCGCCTTGTCGGCGACGAGCTTGTCGGCCGCGGCCTTGTCCGCCACGACTTTGGCCGCTGCCGCCTTGTCGGCGACGAGCTTGTCAGCCGTCGCCTTGTCGGCGACGAGCTTGTCGGCCGCGGCCTTGTCCGCCACGACTTTGGC
>CAMBIK010000147.1 GCA_945867435.1 Klebsiella pneumoniae | reverse complement strand
GGCCGGGTACGAAAAGCTCCTGGTCGGCATGGGGCTTTCGCGCGCTTCCGGGTGGGGCGATGGCTACGCGCTCTGGATGGTGCCCGGCGTGCGGCTCCTTGGCGCCCACCCCGACGCCGTATTCACGACCAACCTGCTCTTTGCCAGCGTGTGGCCCGCGCTTGTCGCCGCCATCGGGGCCCGCGAGGGGGGCCCACGGGTCGGTTGGGCCGCCGGGATCGCGGCCGCGTTCCTTCCCATCCACACCTCCATGTCCTGGAGCGAAGCCCAGCATGTCAGCGCCATCACCTGGGGAACGCTGGCGCTGTTCGCGGCCAGAGAGCTCCGGGAAGACCGGAGCTATGGCTCTGCGGCGCTCGCTGCCGCGGCGGGGATCGCCGCCGTGGCCACGCGCGCGGACCTGATCGGCGTCGCGCCCCTGGTCGTGACCCTCGCCTGGGCCTCCGGAGCGAAACGGGGGTGGCTGCCCTGGGCGGCGGGGGCAGCCGTCGCGGCCGGGTTCGCGGCGTTGGGGAGCGGAACGGCCGGCGCGCTCCGGCCAGGCGCGGCCATCGACCTGGCCGTCATCGGCTCTGCGCTCCTCCCGCGCTTTGGCGAACCAGGGCCAACTTCCGGCTTTTTCCTGAGCGCGCATGCCGGGTTCACGCCTGCGCTCTGGTGGCCTCTTGCCGCCTTCGGGCTCTGGGCGAGCGGCGGGCGGCGGGCACTGGCATGGGCGCTGATCGCGGCCGCACCGTTCGTGTTGAAGGTCGCCCCCTTGCCGGATGCGGTGCGACTGCAGGCCTTCGCGCAGGGAGGCTTCGTGCTGCTCGTGGCCCTCGGGGTGGCCAGGCTGCGATTCGTCGGCTGGGGGGTTCTCGTCCTGGGCATGCTCTTCGGTCCGGCGGCGACCGGCCCACGCTGGATTCACAGGGATGAATATCGCTTTCTTGCGGAGGAGGTGCCCGGCCTCGCGGCCACCGAAACCGTCGCGCTGCCCCCCGGCGTGCCGAAGGCCGCCGCCTTCGTGGAGGTGATGCAAACGCTCGGGCCCGCCCGGTGGGTCGATTCAGGCAGGGGCACCCTCGTGTACCGTGCAGCCGGCACACCCCCGGTCGGAGGCGAACCCGAGGTCGAGGCACGGCTTGAGGAAGGCACCGACGTCGACGCCACCGAGCAGCCGCCCCCGTTCGTGATGGGGCTTTATCGACCTTCGCGCCCTTAGTCCTCGCCGACCGCTTCCACCGGGCAACTTTCCTTCGCGAAGACGAACAGCGACGCCTCCTCAGGCCGATGTTCGCGCACGAACGCCTTACGATTCACGTCCCGGCCGAAGATCTCGGGGGAGATGTCGGTGCAGGTGTCGCAGCTGATGCAGGTGTGATCGACAAACCACGGGCCGGCCGCGTTCTGGGGGTGCTTCTTCGATGCGTTCGCCATGGCTTATCCTCGGTTTCCCATCACGACGCGGGCGCTTTCGCGGTGGTCGGTGGAAACCGTGCCTCCGCCCGCGAGGCGCTGCCCGTGATCATCGGGTTGTTCGTCGCTGCGCAGGCCGCGGCGGGCCAGCACGCGTTCCACCAGCTCGGGCTCGGGGTCGCGGCGCAGAACCGCCCGCATCACGGCCACCGGATCCCCCAGGAGCGGGAAGAGTTCGGCAGGGTCGTAGTGATAGTTCATGCTGTACAATCCCGCACACACGGCATCCATCGCGCAGCGGTCGCAAGCGGCCGCCTTGCCGTGAAGGAACTGCTTCTGGAGCACGAACCCCTTGCGATCGAGGAAGCGAATGCAACGCTCCTCTTCCTTGACGATCTTCCGGGTCTCCGTGCTCGCTTCCGGAAACTCGGCCATGAAGCACAGAGGAACCCGCTCAGCGCGGAAGCTGCGACCCGTGCTGGAAAGGAAGCGCATCGCGCTGCGTAGGCTGAGCTCAAACTCGCCCAATCGGGGGATCACGTCCGGGTTGCGTTCCGCCCGGTTCATGTTCGGATCCATGTTGTTCCAGACGAAATGCCGAACGTGCGGGTGATGACTCACGACCCACCGCACCGTCTCATCGAGGTGATCGCTGTTGAAGGCGTTGATGACGGTGTTGATGTCCGCCGTGATGCCGAGGGCGGCCACATGGGCGAGCGCAGAGTCGATGTGGCCGTGACTTCCCGGTGTTTGAGTAAGGAAGTCGTGAACGATCGCCCGGCTGGAATGGAGGCTCAGGTGGACATGGGTGAGCCCGGCTTCCACCAGCTCCCGGAGGAACTCGCGCTCCGCGATGCGATGCCCGTTGGTGATCATCCGAATGAAAAGCCCACGCGACTTCGCGTAGTGTACCGCCGGCAAAAGCAGGGGAGCGATGGTCGGCTCGCCCCCGGTGAGGATCACCCCGTCGTACCCGCGGCCCACCAGGTCGTCGATGAGGCCGTGCATCTCCTCCTCGGTGAGATCCACGCCGCTCGGCGGGTTGCTGCAAAAGCGACACGCCTGCTTGCATTCACGGGTAAGTTGCAGATAGCCAAGGTTCGCCATCAGCTTCTCCGGCCCGCTTCGGTGTCCACGAAGGGCACCGGGTCGGCGCCGGGAACGGGGTAGCGAGGGGCCGGCGCCTGAGGCGGCGCGCCAAACGAGAGTCGCGGCGTGGGGTCATCATCCGGCCAGGAAGCGAGCTGCGCGGCGGCATCCTGCGCCCAAGCCCCGGTCAGCGGAACGAGCTGCGCGAAGCCGTGGGCCCGGATCGACTGGAGATGTTGCCCGCCGCAGCGTTCCACCACCGGGCATTCCTTGCAGCGCAGCGACTTGGCTCGGTAGTGCTCAGCAATATACTCATCGACAAAGGCATCGATTCCCCAGCGACCATCGTCGTGGAACAGCTTGGCATCCAGCCGGCGCGGCGCCCGCCGCAGCTCCATGCCCGGGGCGAGGCAGGCCGGGAGATTTTCGACCGGGGTGCGGCGGCCCAGGGCCAGGAAGAAGCTGCGCCAATCCGGATCCAGCTCGGCCGACTCGGCCGCGCTCGGGTGAGTCGGCGCGGTGAGCACGTGGCGCGGCCCCAGGCGTTCGGGGTGCGCCAGGATCCAGGCGGCCAACGCCTGATCGAGACGTAGCTCCACTTCGGAACCGGTCGCATCGGCGGCATCGAGCTCGTCGGCATGGGACACGACGACGCGGGAGCCCGGCGGAAGCGACCGGCCATCCAGCGCCGCGACCGGCACCCGCACCGGGCGGTCAAGGATTTCCGGAAGCGCGGAAGCCGTGATCCAGCGAACGCCCACCGGGGCTCGGCCGACGAGATCCCAGCGATCGGCCAGGTCAAAGGTGTCGAATCCACCCAGATGAGCGCGAGACACATGGCGGTCCAGCGCCGAGCAGAAGGGCTCGATGAAGCAGTGCGGGCAACGCCGCTCATCGCGACAATCGATGGGGGTGCCGGCATCGAGGTAGCGGCGGAACTGCACGCGGCGCCCCCCCACTTCGTCCAGCATCTTATGGGGGTCCTGGATCAGCTCTTCCAGGCCTTCGAGGTGCTGAACAGGGAAGCGGTTGGTCCAGATGTGAAAGCCCGGATGGCGGGCGAGCCGGAACACCTTCCGCAACGATTCGGCGTGCTCATCCACGTCGTAGAACAGCTCGTCGCGATGCTCGAAGGCCTCGCCTTGCGGGATCACGTGAAGCAGGTCGAACTCGCGCACGCCGACCCGCGAACACAGGGCCACGATGGCTTCCAGATGATCCACGTTCTGCTTGTTGATGCACACGTCAACGTTCACGATCACGCGCCCGTCGCGAACGGCGCGGATCATCGCGCGCATCAGGTTCTCAAAGCCCTTGCGGGTCTTTGTCAGATGGTCGTGCAATTCTGCGGTGTGGCCGTGCAGCGAGAACGTGATCTCGTCGAGTCCCGCTTCCACGGCGGCCATGAAAAAAGCGCGGTCCGCGAGGCGTTGCCCGTTGGTAACGGTCTGCACCCAGCGGTAGCCCTGGGTCTTGGCGTACGCGACCACGTCGTGAAAGCGAGAGTGAATGGTGGCTTCCCCGCCGCTCACCACGAGGCGCGTGGCCCCCTTCTCCTCCCGACCCCTGCGGACTTCCGTGCAGATGTCGTCGAAGGCCATGAACCGGCCGTCCTGCGCCTCGGCATCCAGGCAGAACACGCACTTGCTGTTGCACGCGGCCGTAAGGCGCACCCAGTGCTTGGTCTCGTTCGCAACGGACTCGTTGGCGAGCGTTCGGGTCTGGGCAGCGTGCATGGAGTTCGAAGGTAGCACAGGCCCTCACCGACCCGTCCACGAAATGGCGGATGCCGTACGCCCGGACGCCGACTCGGACCCAGCGGGCACCACGTTAGCCTCACGCGTGACGCTCCCCGCCGCTCCCTTCACCTCGCCCTCGCCACCCACCGACGCGCTCGGCCCCTGGCGCTCCCGCCACCTGAAACAACTGGCGCGCAAGCTGTTGGACTGGCCCCACCCCCTCCCCCCGTGGGGGGTCAGCGCGTGGCTGGGGGTCCGGGACGCGCTCGCCGAGATCCTGCGTCGCGAACCCGGCGTATTCCTAAGCGCACTCGCCGTGCCCACCGTGGGGGCCCCGTTGGCCGCGGGCGACCTGCTCGGGGCCATGCCGCACCTGCTCCTCGACCTCGCCCGCCGCCGCCTCCTCGGCGAGCAGGGCCTCTTTTGGGGCGCGCCTGTGAACCGACTGGTTTCGCCTTTCCTCGGCGCGGATCGCCGCTTCTCCCCCCCGCTCGTCGGCGTTCTGTTCGAGAATGGAGTGGTGTCGCTGCGTCCGCCCGAAGAATGGACGTTGGAGGCGGAACCCACGCGTCGGTCGTGGCCGCTGAAGCACGGCGGCTGGCTGCTCGGCGCAGACACCAACCCGCTGGCCAGCCTGGAGGCCCACCCTGACAAGTCTGGGAACAACTTAGACTTTGGCGATGCTCCGGTGGATTCCTGGCTTGCCTCGATCAACACGGCGCGCGACCGCATCGCCCGCTACGCCCCCGAATTGGCCGCTGAGCACGCCACGCTTCTGGCGGGGATCGTGCCAGTAGGTACCCCGGGCGAGGTGAGCCTTTCGGCCTCCTACCAGGAGGCGATCGGACTGGTTTACCTATCCTTGAACGCTAACTCTTTGACCATGACGGAAGCGCTCGTCCACGAGGTCCAGCACAACAAGCTGAACCTGCTGGCCTGGAGCGATGCGATCATCGAGAACAGCGAGGAGAATTACGCCAGTCCGGTGCGCCCCGACCCGCGGCCCCTCTGGGGCGTTTTACTGGCGGTTCACGCCTTTCTTCCCGTGGCCCGGATCCATCGCGCCATGCTCGAAGCCGGCGACCCCGAGGCCGACCCGCGGCGATACGCCGACGTAAGCCGGGTAAACCACGACGGGATGGCGGTGCTCCGTGCGCACGCCAAGCCGACACCGTTCGGGGCTGCGATCGTCGGCGGAATGGACAGGTTGGAGGCAGCGCTCTGGGCGGAGTTCAGCGGGTAACGAGGCCGAGCCTTTCGCATTCCTTCCGAAGCCCGGCAAGGTCCGGGTGGGTGGCGCTCGCGGGCCCCACGAAGCGGACCGCCGCGGTGCCAGTGGACTGCGCCTTCACCAGTCGCTGCTTCAAGGTTCGGGCAGGGTCGGTCTCCCCCACATGCACGTCCACGCAGTCAGGAACCGCAGGAGCAGGGGCGCCAACCGGCGCAAGTTCGTCGAAGCCCCACCGCCGTGCATAGGCTGCTTCAACGCCGGGACACACGCCGCGGAGGGAGCAGGCGGCGCAGGCCGCCCCGTACGCGCGGTCCTCCCGATCCTCCGGGGTCGCCAACGCGCTGCGGCGGTCCACGCCCGGAACATCGAGTCGGTCCGCGGCGAGGGTTCGCAGGTCGGGTCCCAGGCACAACGGAACCCCCACCACCTCCACGGCGACGCCCGATTCGCGTCCCACCTCGGCGGCCGCGGCCAGCACCTCGGCCACCAGCGACAGCCGCGGCGCCAGCATCCCCACCTCGCTCACCGCTGCGCCCGCTTCGCGACAAGGGGTGAACCGGATGCTGGTCGCCCCGACCGAACGGGCGAGGAGCACCATTCGGGCCGCCATCGGCGTGGTCGTACGCGTGAGCACCGTGGACAGGTAGACCATGAGCCCCGCCGCATGGGCGCGCCGAGCGGCGGTGACCCCCCGACGGAACGACCCGGGCAGTCCGGTAAGCCAATCGTGAGTGTCGGCGTCGGAGGCGTGGATCGCCACGACCACGTCGGTGAGCCCCGCAGCCCGCAACGAGGCGGCCGCAGCGGACGAGGCCAAGACCTGACCGTTGGTCTGCACGGCGACCCGCTTGAAGCCGAGCGACCGCGCCGCAGCCACCAACTTCGGCAAATCGGGCCTCAAGGTGACTTCCCCCCCGGCCAAGATGATCGCCTCCCGATGCGGGATCGCCACCATCGCCGCCACCACCGCTTCGTGCGCGGCATCTCCCAAACGCGCCGCAGCATCCCCCTGGTCGCAGAAGCGACACTGCTGGTTGCAACGGTAGCCCGTGCGCAGATCCGTCCAGCGCATCGCGCTACTTGATCGCGCTGAGTTCCCCATCCCCATGGATAGGGAGGTAGTTCTTCCATACGCCTTCGCAGACATTCCCGTAGCGGCACCCCCCGCAGCGGGCCTCGGGCTGCGCTTTCAAGTCGTACTTCTTGCGGTCCTGCCAGTTGAAGCGCGCCCGCCCATCTTCGATGGTCGCGATGCCATCAGGAAACCCATCGGAGGTCAGGGTCTTGATGGAGCAGTCCGTGTCGAGGTCACGGAACTCGCCCACATATTTGCGGGCCAGCGCCTGGTTGCCAAGCAGCTCGCGAGGGAGCACACAGAGCGGGAAACTACCCAAGGTGAAGGTTCGCTTGTAGTGATACTCATTGAGCAGCACCGCCTTGAGCACATAGGGGATGACATCGGTGAGCTTGGGGATCAACGAGGTGTCGGTTTCGGCGTAGCCCTCGGAACGCACGAAGTTGGCACGCACGTCGTCGAGGCCGAGATCGTAGAAGAAGCGAAGGATGTTCGGTAGGAACCGATAGTTCCAAGCGTTCACCACCACGTTCACTGAAACGTTGTCACGCAGGAGGCCCGCCTCGCGCTGTTTGAGCAGATACTGGAGCCCCGACTTCTTCTTCTCGAAGTTTCCGGGCACGCGGGTAAGCGCATCTTCCAGTCGGGCATTGTGACCATGCATGGACATGGTCACGCGGGTGAGGCCGGCATCGAGGATGCGATCAACGAACTCGTGTCGAAAAAACTTGGTTCCGTTGGTGGCCACTGCGATTCGCGTGTACCCAAGCTCGCGCGCAAAGCGAATGGCATCCAGGATCCACGGGTAGGTGGTGGGCTCCCCGCCGAGGAAGCCAACCGACCGCGTACCCGAATCGTACCAGCGCTGGATCTCCGCCTGCATCTCCGGGTAGGGCATGTACCGACGCATCTCAGTGGCCGGGAGCCCGTCGAGGCAGAAGACGCACTTATTGTTGCAGATCTTCCCGACGTTGATCTCCACGTTTCGGCGCGTGTCGCGCCAAAGCGAAGCGCCATCGCCGGTTGCGCCGAGTGCGGGGAGCGAGTCGAGGGTCAATTGGGCTCCAAGGGGTGCAGCTCCGCATCCCCGTACAGTTCGACATACCGCGCGAACACCCCGTGACACAAGCCCTTCCAGCTACAACCGCCGCAGGTGGCGGTCTGCATACGCTTTCGGTCCGGCTGCCAAGAGTACAGACCTTCCAACGAGACCCGGTCGGGATGTCGCGTCCATTCGAAGGTGACCCGGGCACTCCAATGGATATCATTCGCGAACATGCGAGAGTCGCCCAGAGCGCACGCCGGTAGTCCGAAGAACCGCACGATCATCGGGCCGGCCGCCTCGATCACCGCCGGGACGAGGGTGCGCACCTGGTCCAGCCGCAACGTGAGGTCTGCATAGGCATCGTCCCCGGCGCCTTCAGGCGTCACGTTCGACACGATCAGCAGCTCCGCACCTCGGTCGCGAGCGAGTCGGACCGTATCCACCAGCTTCGCGGCGTTGTCCCTGACCAGAACCGTGTTCACGAACAGCTTGAAGCCGGGGTGAGCGCGGCCGAGCGCCATCGCGCGTTCGAGGCGGGCAAAACTCCCAGGGCGGCGCGTGAGCGCTTCGTGCGTGGCCGCATCGGGACCGTGAAGGGAGAAGAGCGCCTCGTCCAGGTAGGGGTACACGCGCTCTGCGAAGGCCGGCTCAGCCAATCGCGTTCCGATGGTCCCGATGCTGGTCCGCATGCCCAGCTTCTTCGCCAACTGCAGGATCTCGACGAACTTCGGGTGAATAGTGGGTTCTCCGCCCGTGAAGTGAACGGACTCCACACCCCGCTCGGCCTGTTCCCTCAGTACGCGCGCCACCCTGCCAAAGGTCACGGGGAACGCCTCGTAGGCGCTCATCCGGTGCTCCTCCGAGCAGAACGAGCAGCGTTCCGGACAGTGGTAGGTGATGTGAAATTCCAGCCGCCGCATCGGCAGGCCGGTCTGGGGATGAAACCAGGGCATCGCGGTCATGCGGACAACCGAGCCCGATGTTCAAAATAGGCGGGATAAAGCCGATTGCACAGGCGGGTCAGCGCCGCATCCGCCTGTGCTGTGGCCTGCATGACCTCGCCACCAAGCTCCGATTCCAGGAACTCTGCGGCGTTCGGTCCCGCCGCCGCCAGCGCAGTTGCGTCGGGCGGGGCGTCGAGCGTGCCAAGGGAGGCACGCGCGCGCAGGTGGTCCAACTTGCCCGCAAGAATAAGGTTGCTCGCGTAGATTCTGCGATCCGAATCCACGACGAAGCCGGTGTTGTAGAAGGCCACCGGCGCCCGCACGAATAGGTTGCGAAGGTACAGGCGTTCGCCCGCATCCCACGCGGCCAGGATCGTGTCCCCGATCGCAGCAAAACCAGCTTCTAACGCATCCAGTTGTTCGGGCCGCCAGGGGATGTAGTAGCCAGGGAGAAGGTTGAACCGACGAATTCCCAAAGAACGGAGGTAGTGGAAGTTCGCCGCCGCGCGCACCGCCGTGGATGGCGCGATGGTCTGGGTCACCACGAACCGTGGCAGCTTGAGCAGCTGTGGCAGCCGGGCCACCACGGGGGCGTGGCTCGCAGCGCCCCGCCTGAGCCCGTCATGGTCGCGGGCCTCGCCGTCGAGGCTCAGAGTAAGCGTGACCCGCGGGTTCGCATGGAGAAAGGCCAGCCAGTCCTCGTCGAGGTGCGTGCCGTTGGTTGAGAGGTACACATGAACCGAAGGCGGAGCCGATTCGATCACCGCCCGCACGACATCGGGGACAAGCAAAGGTTCACCGCCGAACAGCTTGCAGTCACCCCCCCCATACCGCTGCACGAACAGGCGAACGGCCGCTACGGCATCCGCAGCCGAGAGGTCGGGCTCCCCGTCCTTCACGGTGGGGCAGTAGGCACAGCGCAAATCGCAGCGCCGCGTAACGACCAGGATCAGCGAATTGCGCCAACGATCCGGGTGCGCCGCCGCATTACCACTGGCCGTGCGAACCATGGCTGCCGTGTGAACCGTGGCTGCCGTGTGAACCGTGGCTGCCGTGTGAACCGTGGCTGCCGTGCGAACCGTGGCTGCCGTGCGAGCCGTGGCTGCCGTGCGAGCCGTGGCTGCCGTGCGAGCCGTGGCTGCCGTGCGAGCCGTGGCTGCCGTGCGAGCCGTGGCTGCAATGTTGGGCAAGATGCACGGCCGTGCCTTCGGGCGCATCGCCCCGACGGTCGAGGAATCCTGGATCGAGTTCCATTTC
>CAMBIK010000146.1 GCA_945867435.1 Klebsiella pneumoniae | reverse complement strand
CAGCCGCTGCTCTACGGATGCCCGGGCTGACCAACGGCGAGCATCTACGGTGCGAACTACGCCCGTTTCTGCGTCCTGAACGGTGACGAGCCCCAAGTCCGGGAGGCCACCTTCCAGCGGGTCGTGAACGAGGAAGGCGTGAACCCGGTGGCGACGCTGCAGCATGCGGAGCGGCTCCGTCCATTCGGTCGGGCCCAGGAAGTCGCTGAGCAGAATCACCGCCGCACGCCGCTTCAAGAGCTTCTGGGCATGGGTGAGCGCCGCAGCGAGGTCCGTGCCGTGATCCCCCTCCAGGGTCTCATAGGCGGTCTTGATCACCTGCCACGCGTGACCTCGGCTCTTTCGCGGCGGAACATACCGTTCAACCCCGTCCGAAAAGGTCAGCAGACCCACGCGGTCATTGCTCCGCAGCGCGGCGTAAGCCATAGCGCCAGCTAAACGAGCAATCTGCAGCCGCTTGTCAGTCCGCCCGTCGTGACCGCCCCCGCCGAACCGCACGGAGCCGGAGCGATCCACCACGAGCAGCATCGTCAGCTCGCGCTCTTCGCGGAAAACCTTCAGAAAGGGCTCGCCGGTCCGGGCGGTAACGTTCCAGTCGATTCTGCGAGTATCATCCCCAGGATTGTAGCTGCGAACCTCATCAAACTCCATTCCGGAGCCGCGGAACATCGAACGGTACTCACCCGCTAGCAGCGAGTTGACGTTCCGACCGACCTGCACATGCAGGCGTCCAATCTGGCGAAGCTCGTCGGCCGTGAGCATGCGCCGCTCAGGGGGTGCGGACGGAAGCGAGGATCTCGCGCACGACCGCCTCGGGGGTCAGACCTTCCGCCTCGGCTTCGTAGGTCAGGATCAGCCGATGCCGAAGCACGTCGACGGCGATCTCCTTCACGTCATCGGGAGTCGCAAAATCCCGACCTTCCAACAAAGCAACCGCTCTCGCCCCCGCGGCCAGCGCGATGGTGGCACGCGGGGAGGCACCGTGCTGAACGAAGCGCGCCAAACGAGACGAAACGCTGCCGGGCTGCCGAGTCGCATGCACGAGGGTCACGATGTAGTTCTGCAAGACCGCCTTGAGCGTGATGCGCCGACACAAGCCTTGAAGCTCAAGAAGCCGCTCCGGCGTGAGCACCGGCTGGGGACTTTCGGGCCGTCGGGAGCTGCGTTCCAGGACCAATCTTTCCTCCTCCACCGAAGGGTACGTGACATGGAGCTTCATCATGAAGCGATCGATCTGCGCTTCGGGCAGCGGGTAGGTGCCCTCCTGTTCGATGGGGTTCTGGGTGGCGAGCACGAGAAACGGCGAGGGCAACGGGTGCGTGGTCTCCGCAAGGGTCACCTGCCGTTCCTGCATCGCCTCCAGAAGCGCAGATTGAACCTTCGCAGGCGCGCGGTTGATCTCGTCAGCCAGAACGATGTTTGCGAAGATCGGCCCGCGCCGGGTGGTAAAGGACATGTCCCGCGGATTGTAGATCTGCGTGCCAATGACATCGGCGGGGAGCAGGTCAGGAGTGAACTGGACGCGAGAAAACGAACCACCGATTGCGCTGGCTAGCGCCTTCACCGCGGTGGTTTTGGCCAGGCCGGGCACGCCTTCCACCAGCAGGTGGCCATCGGCAAGCAACGCCACGAGCATACGGTCGACCATGTACTTCTGGCCGACAAGCACGCGAGCGACCTCGACCCGTACGCGACCCAGCACCTCGGCGGCGTCGTTGATCTCGCCGGCCGTCGGCGGCGCGTTTGATCCTACTTCGTCCTGCACGTTCACTCCTGATGCGTCTGGCGCTTAGCGCACCCGGCCCTGCGGCGACCACCTGCCGTGACAGGCCCTTACGTCGTCAAGCCCTTGAAGACGTTCTGCCAGAAACCGACATCCTTGACCTTCACACCCTGCAACTTGGCAAGTTCACGTAGAATCTCGTCTTCTTTCTGCGAGAGCTGCTTCGGAACGTCCACAAGGAGCTGCACCAACTGGTCGCCGCGGCCGCGACCGTGCACGGCGGGGATGCCCTTGCCGCGCAAGGTGATCACCTTTCCGGACGGCGTGCCCGCCTCTACGACAAGGGACTCCTCCCCATCTACCGTAGGCACCGTGATGTCACCGCCGAGCACGGCCAGCACATAGGGGATGGGGCGCCGAAGCAAAACATTCGTGCCATCTCTCTGGAACAGCTCGTGCTCGGTCACACGGATGGTGACATAGAGATCGCCGGCAGGGCCGCCAGGTTCGCCGATCTCTCCTTTGCCCGTCAAACGAAGCTGCATGCCGTCGTCTACGCCTGCTGGGATGTTCACCTTCAGCCGTTCGGTGGTGCGCACCCGCCCGCTGCCCGCGCACCCGCCGCAGGGATCCTTGACCAACTTTCCGCGGCCGCCGCATGCGGGGCAGACCGTGCGGATGCGGAAGAACATCTGGGCCTGCTGCACAACCTCGCCCGCACCACGACAGGTTCCACAGGTTTGAGGCTGAGACCCTGCCTTCGCACCGCTACCAGAGCAGGGCGGACACGCCGTATGCTTCGGGAACGCGATCTCTCGGTCCACACCCTTGACGGCCTCGAGGAAGTCGATGGTGAGCGGGTATTCCAGGTCCGCGCCACGACGGGCTCCCCTTTGGCCTCCCCTCCCCCCGCGGCCCCCGAACAGGTCGCCAAACATGTCGGCGAAGTGACTGAAGACTTCCTCGGAATTCTGAAATCCCGAGTTCATCCCCGCACCTCGCAGTCCCTCATGCCCGAAGCGGTCGTACATCTGACGCTTCTGCTCGTCGCCGAGGCAGTCGTAGGCCTCCGCGACCTCCTTGAAGCGCGCTTCCGCCTCCTTGTCTCCCGGATTCTTGTCCGGGTGGAACTTCATGGCTAGCGCACGGAACGACTTCTTGATCTCCGCAAGTGGGGCCTCGCGGGGCACGCCGAGAACCTCATAATAGTCGCGCTTCGCCATAACGAACTAGGCTTCTTCGAAGTCAGCGTCGATCACATCTTCCCGCTTGCCGGTCCCGTTGGGGGGGGCACCCGAAGCCGGCGGCGCAGCACCCTCGCCCTGGGGGGCGTAGGCTGCTTCGCCCAGCTTCATGCTCACCTTCTGCAAGGTGTCGAAGGCGGACTTGAGCCGCGCCACGTCGTCGCTATCCAGGGCGGAGCGAGCCTCGCCCAGCGCACCCTCGACGCTCGTGACCTCGGCCGCGGGCAACTTCTCCTTGTTTTCACGAAGGAGCTTGTCCACCTGATAAACGAGATTATCGAGATTATTCCTGGCCTCGATGGTCTCCCGGCGGGCCTTGTCAGTCTCTTCGTTCGCAGCCGCTTCACGCACCAGCTTTTCGACGTCTTCCTTGGAAAGACCGCCCGAAGCCGTGATGGTCACCTTGGTTTCCCGGCCCGTGGCCTTGTCTTTCGCCTTGACGTGAACCAGCCCGTTGGCGTCGATATCGAAGGTGACCTCGACCTGCGGCACGCCGCGCGGTGCCGGCGCGAGCCCATCGAGGCGGAAATTGGCCAAGGGCCGGTTGTCCCGCGCCAATTGCCGTTCACCCTGAAATACACCGACATCGACCGCCGTCTGGGCGTCGGCTGCCGTCGAGAACGTCTCGCTCTTGCTCACGGGAATCGTGGTGTTGCGCGGGATGAGCACGGTAAGCACCCCCCCCAGCGTCTCGATGCCGAGGGAAAGCGGAGTCACATCCAGCAGCAACATGTCGGTCACATCGCCGCCAAGCACGCCCCCCTGAACGGCCGCGCCGAGCGCGACCACCTCGTCGGGGTTCACGGAGCGGTTGGGCTCGCGACCGAAGAGCTTCTTCACCCTCTCCTGCACCAGCGGAATGCGGGTGCTACCACCCACGAGCAGAACTTCCTGAATGTCGGCCGCCGTGAGCTTGGCATCCTTCAGTGCCTGCCGGCAGGGCTCGAGCGTGCGCTCCACGACGCCCTCGATCATCTGCTCGAACCGGCTGCGAGCCAGCGTACGCTCCAGGTGCTTCGGACCCGCGGCATCCCCCGAGAGGAACGGGAGGCTGACCTGGGTGCTCATGCTCGAACTGAGCTCGATCTTCGCCTTCTCGGCTGCATCCTTGAGGCGCTGCAAAACCATCTTGTCGTTCGCAACGTCGATGCCGGACTCGGTCTTGAACTCTTTCACGAGCCAATCGATCAGGATGTTGTCCACGTCGTCGCCGCCGAGGTGGGTGTCACCCGCAGTCGAACGCACCTCGACGATGTTTTCGCCCACGTCGAGGATGGAGATATCGAAGGTGCCGCCGCCAAAGTCATAAACGGCGATGGTCTGGTCCTTCTTCTTCTTGTCGAAGCCGTAGGCCAACGCAGCCGCGGTCGGCTCGTTGATGATGCGCTTCACATCCAACCCGGCGATGCGACCGGCATCCTTGGTCGCCTGGCGTTGGGCGTCATTGAAGTAGGCCGGAACGGTGATGACCGCTTCGGTGACCGGTTGGCCGAGGTAGCGTTCCGCTTCGCGCTTGAGCTTTTGAAGGATCATCGCGCTCACTTCGGGCGCGCTGAACTCCTTGCCGTCGATGTCCACCCGAGGGGACCCATCGGTGCCCCGCGTGACCTTGTACGGGACGCGCTTCGCTTCCTTCTCGCTGTCTTCCCAGCGGAGGCCCATGAATCGCTTGATGGAGTACACCGTGCGGGTGGGATGCAACATCGCCTGCCGGCGCGCAGTGGCCCCGACCAGACGTTCCGCTTCCTTGCCGAAGCCGACCACTGAAGGCGTCGTGCGAGCACCCTCCTCGTTGATGATCACGATCGGCTGATCGCCCTCCATGATCGCGACGACTGAGTTGGTGGTGCCGAGGTCAATCCCGATGATCTTTCCCATGCCGTCGCTCCATGCGGACTCCGCAGTCCATAAAATTCAGGTTCTTTGGGTGTGATTGAAACGTCGCCTACGAGCGTGCCGAGAACCGCGAAACGGTAATCGCCGAACGCCCTCCGTCAAGCGCTAGCACAGGTTCTCGTGCAGAGCCGAGCTGGCCACGCCGACCGCCGCCCCCTTCGATAGACGCCGCCACGAGTCAGACAAGGGCATCGGCTCATGTACCGTGACGCCGCCGCCGCGGTGGCGGACCCCGACCCAACTGAATTAGGCGTTGAACCTAAGTGGCACACCGCTTGCAGTGTCTTTCGACGTTGGTGCGTGTGCAGATCGTGTTCTAAAACCCCGAGTCCGTGCCCTGACTCCCCGATGCGGTACGCGCACCAGCAGGACCGCCGCCGGAATCCTTCGGCGGCGGTTTTCCTTTTTTGGCTCGTGACGGTTGACGCGGACCGAAGCCGTGCGTAATCCCCGTCCCGCTGAAGGCACCGGCTTCTTGGCTCGGCGCCGCATCGAATTCAACCTTCAGGTTCAACCTTAGGAGTTGCCCGTGAATTTTCGTCCCCTCTACGACCGTGTCCTCGTCAAGCGCGTCAGCGCCGAGCAAAAAACCGCCGGCGGCCTCATCATCCCCGACAGCGCCAAGGAAAAGCCGCAGGAGGCCCTCGTCATGGCCGTAGGCAACGGCCGCGTGCTTGAAGGCGGCGCCGTACGCGCCATGAGCGTCAAGCTCGGCGACAAGATCCTCTTCGGCAAGTACACAGGCGATGAAATCAAGCTCGAAGGCGAGGAGATGCTTATCCTCCGCGAAGAAGACATCCTCGCCGTGCTCAGCTAGCCCCCACCCCCTTTCGACCGAACCAGGAGTCACCATGGCCGCAAAAGAAATTCAGTTCCGTGAAGCCGCGCGTGGAGAGATCCTCCGCGGGGTGGACGCGCTCGCCAACACCGTCAAGGTCACACTCGGCCCCAAGGGTCGCAACGTCGTGATCGAGAAGAGCTTTGGTGCTCCGGTGGTCACCAAGGACGGCGTCACCGTCGCCAAGGAGATCGAGCTGCCGGGCAAGCTGCAGAACATGGGCGCCCAGATGGTCAAGGAGGTCGCCTCCAAGACCAACGATGTCGCGGGCGATGGCACCACGACCGCCACTGTGCTGGCGCAGGCGATCTACCGGACCGGAAGCAAGCTTGTGGCCGCGGGCGCAAACCCGATGGACATCAAGCGCGGCATCGACAAGGCCGTTGCCGAAGTGGTGGCGGCGCTCAAGGCGCTTAGCCGTCCGATCTCCGACAATGCCGAGATCGCCCAGGTGGCCACCATCAGCGCGAACGGCGACACCGAAGTCGGCGAGATCCTCGCGAACGCGATGTCGAAGATCGGCAAGGACGGCATCATCACCGTAGAAGAAGCAAAGTCCTCGAAGACCGAGCTTGACGTCGTGAAGGGCATGCAGTTCGATCGTGGCTACTTGTCCTCCTACATGGTCACCAACCCTGACCGCATGGAGGCGATCCTCGAGGATGCGTATGTGCTCATCCACGAGAAGAAGATCTCCTCAATGAAGGACCTGCTCCCGCTCCTCGACCTCGTGGCCGAAAGCAAGAAGCCGCTGGTCATCATCGCCGAAGACATCGAGGGCGACGCCCTGGCGACGCTCGTGGTCAACAAGCTCCGCGGGGCGATGAACGTGGTGGCCGTGAAGGCTCCTGGCTTCGGGGATCGCCGCAAGGCCATGCTCGAAGACCTCGCCATCCTCACCGGCGGTCGCGCCATCATGGAAGATCTCGGTCTCAAGCTTGACGGCGTGACGCTCGCCGACCTCGGCCGCGCAAAGCGGGTCGAAGTGACCAAGGAGAACACCACGATCATCGAGGGTGCCGGCGGCACCGACGCGCTGCGCGCCCGCGTGAAGCAGATCCGCGCCCAGGCCGAAGAAACCACGTCCAGCTACGATAAGGAGAAGCTCCAGGAGCGTCTCGCCAAGCTGGTCGGCGGCGTGGCTGTGATCCATGTCGGTGCGGCCAGCGAAATCGAGATGAAGGAGAAGAAGGCCCGCGTGGAAGACGCGCTCAACGCGACCCGCGCGGCCGTGGAAGAAGGCATCATTCCGGGCGGGGGCGTTGGATTCGTGCGCTGCCTGTCCGCGCTCGACAACGTCGCCGGTCTGGTGGGAGACGAACACTTCGGCGTCGAGATCGTGCGGGACGCGATCCAGGAGCCGCTGCGTGCCATCGCGGCGAACGCCGGGATCGATGGGGCCATCGTGATCCACAAGGTCCGTCAGGGCACAGGGAACTTCGGTTTCGACGCCCAGGCGGAAGTCTACTGCGACATGATCGAAAAGGGCATCATCGATCCCACTAAGGTCGCCCGCACCGCACTGGTGAACGCGGCCTCCGTGGCCGGCATGCTGCTCACGACCGAAGCGGTCATCGCCAACAGGCCCGAGAAGAAGAAGGCTGGCGGCGGTGGCGGTGGCGGTGGCGGCGACATGGGTGGCATGGGCGGCATGGGCGGCATGGGCGGCATGGGCGGCATGGGCGGCATGGGCGGCATGGACTTCTAAGTAGAGGCGCGACCCACTGCCCGGGCCCCCTGAGGGTCCGGGCGGCGTTACAACGGCGCGAGCCCCTGACGTATGACGCCAGCATCCCCTTCCCGTCCATTTTTCTGCCGGGAGAACTTAGCTCGCATCGCCGCGGCAGTTTTTTCCGGTGCTGTGCTGAAGTTGGTGTCCCCCCCCGTTGGGCTGGACTTCATCCACTGGCTCACGTTCGTGCCCCTGTTCGTGGCTGTGGCCCACGACGAGCCGGCTGAAGCAAAAGCCGATGGCGAGCGCCCCAAACGCCGCCTGCTTGGCGTTTTTAAAACCCGCAACTTCCGCCTCGGCTACCTCACCGGGTTCAGCGGGGTGTTCGTCCTCTTCTTCTGGCTGGCGCAGACCATCGATCTGTTTAGCAACATCCACATCGTGCTCGCGGCGATGATTGTCGCGCTGTTTGCAGCAGTCTTCGGCCTCCCGTACGGCTTGCTGGCCGCGGCAGTCGCTCCACTTCGGCGGCAGTTCGGCTCCTGGTGGGTGGTCGCCTTCCCCACGGTCTGGGTGGCCGCCGAGTTTGCACAACCAGCGTTGTTCCCATACTATCAGGGGGTCGGGCAGTACCGCAATCCCTACACCTGGCAGTTGGCCAGCGTGTTCGGAGCCTACGGACTTTCGTGGCTGATCATCGCGACCAACAGCGCTGGTGCCGAAGCGTGGATGTCGTGGCGAGCAGGGGTCACCCTCCCCCGACGATCCCTGAGCCTGATCGCACTTTTATTTCTGGGCAACCTTGGATTTGGGTACTGGCGCTTCCACGATGTGGAGGCAACCCTGTCCGGCGCGCCGACCGCCAAGATCGCTCTGCTGCAGCAGGGGGTAACGATGGTCGAACGGCTCCAGGACCGGGGGCCTGAAGTGCTCGGGTCGTGGGAGACTCTCACAGCCAAGGTGATCGACCGGCACCCCGACCTGGTGATCTGGCCCGAAGGCTCGATCTCGTACAACCCCACGGAACCAAAGCTAAAAGAGCGTTTTTCGGCGATGACCCGGCAGCACGGCTTCGCTTTCCTGGTCGGCGGGGGCACGCGCGGTCCCGACCCGGAGAACCCCACCGTGCGCGCCAGTTGGAACAGTGCCTACCTGTTCGGAAAGGATGGGGAGATCAAGGGCCGCTACGACAAGATGGTCCCCATGCCCTTTGGCGAGTACTTGCCATGGCCGGCGTCGTACCTCAAGCCGTACATCACCGGTGTAGGCAGCTTTCGGGCGGGCACGGACCCCACGGTTTTCCGAACGGAATCGTTCAGCTTCACTTCGCCCATCTGCTACGAGGCCATCCTGGAGCGGCAGATGCGCACGCTCATGGATGCCGACGTGTTCGTGAACATCACGAACGACGGGTGGTTCGGCGATACCGCGGCGCCGCACCAGCACGCGATGCTCGCGGCGGCCTACGCGGTCGAGCTGGGCCGGCCCTTGGTGCGAATCGCCTACACGGGCATCTCAATGATCGTCGAGCCTCACGGCGTGATCCGCCACGAAGCTGCGCCCTACACCGAGGTGGCAGACGTGGTGACTCTGCGGTTGGCTTCCGTCGAAACCCCATACCGCACCTGGGGAGCCGCATTTCCCTATGTGTGCGCCCTGGCCACGGCCCTCGGCGCCGTCCTGATGCTGACTAGTCACCGATGGCGCGCTCCACGCTTCCCGAGTGCATGAAACGCCAGTACGCCATGGGTGACTGCGGTGACGACCGGCTCTGCGGCTGGGCGGGATGGGGACAGCGCCACGCCCGGCGCGTTCGTAACGCGCCGGGCGCCGTAGGTCGGAAACCGCAGGTTGGAGGCCGAAGGAAATGGCACGATAGGGGAAGGGGCGGCGAGCCCCTTCCCCCGTTTCTGGTTAGAAATGTCACACACCGCACCGCGCGGCCGTAGGTGTCCAGCGACGAGGAGTTGATGGACGCCGTGCGCGAGGGCAGCGAAGACGCCTATGTGACGCTGTTCACACGTCACCGCACATCGATCTATGGCTACGCCCTGCGCATGACCCGCCGCCGCGAAGTGGCGGACGACATCTTTCAAGAGACGTTCCTGCGCGTACACCGCGCCCGCGCAACCTGGTCCAACCACCAGGGCACCTTCCGGAGTTGGCTGTTTCGCATCGCCACCAACGTCATCCGCGACCTCGCACGGAGCGTGGCCCGTCGCCCCGAAGTGCTGGGGGAAAGCTGGGAACCTTCAACCTTCCCTGCCCCGGCCGACCGGATGGGGCTCGAACGAGCGCTCGGTGGCCTGCCCGATTCCTTGCGCGATGCGTTCGTCCTCGCGGTCGTCGTGGGCATGGACCACAATGAGGTGGCCTCCGCCCTGGAGATTTCCCCCGACAACGCTCGTGCCCGCGTGTCACGAGCCCGGGCGCGCTTGCGGGAAATCCTGGAGCCGACATGACGGACGAAGCGTTCGACGCCCAGTTCGGTGCGCTCGCGCCACTCGATCCTGCTCCGGTGCTCATCGAGCGCACGTTGGGCGAAGTAC
>CAMBIK010000145.1 GCA_945867435.1 Klebsiella pneumoniae | reverse complement strand
ACAGCGTTGCCAGGCCGACACATACACGAGGTGCGCGAAGCTCGCGGCGTGGGATTCGGGGAAGCCGTACTCGGCAAAGCCCTGGATTTGCTTGCAGACGCGTTCGGCATAGTCGGGCTGCAGCCCATTTGCGAGCAGCCCCGCCATGAGTCGCTGCGTGATCGCATCGAGCCCCCCCCGCTTTCGCCACGCCCCCATCGCCCGCCGCAATCCATCGGCTTCGCCCGGGGTGAACCCGCCGACCGCGACCGCCATCGCCATCACTTGTTCCTGGAAGATCGGCACCCCGAGCGTGCGTTCCAGGATCGGCACCAGGCGAGGATCGGCGTAGTCCACCGGTTCCAGCCCCTGGCGCCGCCGCAGGTAGGGGTGCACCATGCCCCCCTGAATGGGGCCGGGCCGCACCACCGAAACTTCGATCACCAGGTCGTAGAAGCAGCGAGGTTTGAGCCTTGGCAGCATGCCCTGCTGCGCACGGCTCTCGACCTGGAAGACCCCGATGCTGTCGGCTTCCCCGAGCATCTCGTACACCGCGGGATCGTCGCGCGGAATCGTCGCGAGGTTGTGGTGAACGCCATGCCAGGCCCGCATCAGGTCGAAGGCCTTGCGGATCGCGGTGAGCATGCCGAGGGCGAGGCAATCCACCTTTACGAAGCCCAGCTCGTCGATGTCGTCTTTGTCCCATTGGATCACGGTGCGGCCCGCCATCGTGGCGGGTTCGATGGGCGCCCGGTTCACGAGCGGGTCGTGGCTGATCACGAAGCCGCCGACATGGATGGAGGTGTGGCGGGGAAAGCCTTGAATTTCACGACCCAGCCGCATCGCGAGGGCCACACGTTCGTCGCCGGGATCGAGCCCGGCTTCCACAAGCACCTCTTCCCCTTCCTTGAGCTTCCCCCATGAGTCGAGCAGGCCACAGAGGCGACCCACCTGATCGAGCCCGAGACCCACGGCCTTGCCGATGTCCCGCACGGCCGACCGACCGCGGTAGCTGATCACTTCGTTCACCATCGCGGCGCGCGCCCGGCCGTACTTCTCGTAGCAGTATTGAAGCACTTCTTCCCGACGTTCATGTTCGAAGTCGACATCGATATCCGGTGGTTCTCCGCGTTCTTCTGAGATGAACCGCTCGAAGAGCAGGGCGGAGTGGGCCGGGTCGACGCTGGTGATGCCGAGCGCGAAGCACACGGCCGAGTTGGCGGCGCTGCCCCGACCCTGACAGAGGATGCCGCGGCGGCGTGCGAAGCGAACCAAATCGTGAACGGTAAGGAAGTAAGCTGCGAAGTTCATTCGATCGATCACGCCGAGCTCGAATTCCACCTGCCGAGACACGCGTTCGGGGGGGGCGGCACCGTAGCGGGTGATGAGCCCGCGCCGCACCAGTTCCCGCAGCCAGGCCATCGCGCCGTAGCCTTCCGGCACCACTTCCTTGGGGTAGGTGTAGGTGAGCTCGGACAGGGAAAAGTTGCATTGATCGGCGATTTCCGCGGACCGTTCCACGAGGCCCGGCCAGCGTGCGAAGCGGCGCGCCATGAGGTCGGCACCGTGCAGCGAGCGTTCCGCGTTGGGTTGCAGGCGCCGACCCGCCTGGTCGAGCGTGAGCCCGAGCCGGATGCAGGTCAGGGCATCCTGAAGGGGTTTTCGCGCGGGGTCGTGCATCAGCGCATCCCCGACCGCCACGCAGGGCAGGCCCGCCCCGACCCACGCATCGATCCGGCTTTCTTCCCCGGGATCGAGGCGGCGGGACACCCCGCGGTAGAGGCGAACGCCCACGGCATCCTGCAGGGCACCGAGCGCGGCGGGCGACCACCCTTCACGGGCGATGAACACCAGTCCCTCGTGGTCGGCGAGCAGCGCATTCAACGGCAAGGCCGGCCAGCCCTTGCCGAGGTGGCGACCGGCCGCCACCGCAGCCGGGTCGGCCACAAGCGGATCGGCCAGCCGCGGGTCGAGCGGGATGCCGATCGAGAACTGGTCGAGATCGACCCCCGCTGTTGAACGCGCCCCCGCGGGAATTCGTGCTGTGCTGAGCAACCGGCACAGGCTTCCCCACCCCCGCAGGTTCTGCACCAGCGCAACCACGCTGGCGTTGCCCCCGCCCGCCCGCACCGTGAGGTGCGCGCCGTGGATGAGCTTTATGCTGCGGGTTTTGGCGGCCCGATGCGCCCGCACGGCGCCGTACACGCCATCCCGGTCGGTGAGGGCGAGCGCCCGGAGCCCCAGCGCCTCGGCACGTTCCACCAGTTCTTCCGGCGAGGATGCCCCCTCCGAAAAGGAGAAGTTGGAGCGGCACACCAGCTCGGCGTACCGCACCGCGGCCCCGGCGGGCCGCCCCCCCGCCGGTCGCGCCTCGCGGGCTGCGCCCCCCGGAAACGCTACGACCTGGCCGCCGCTGGCTTCTCGGTGCTGCGGCCGAGACACGAACGGCAAAACGGCATCCGCGGCGGAAGCCTGCGCGGGCCCGACCGCCATCCCGGAATCCAGCCAGCCGTGAAGAAACCACCGCTGCACGCGGTCCTCTGAAGAGGAGTCGCGCCGCGCACTTTCGCTGAACAGCCACGCGCGGCGCCCATCGGCCAACGAGGCCGACCAATAATCCCGCGCATAGGCGGTGCGCGCCTTCCACCATTCCCCGGTGAGCCGCTCGGGGCCGGACAGATCGCGGATGGCCACGGTTTCCCTGTCGAGCAAAAGGGCGCGCGGCCGCCCCGAGGGGCCCACCGCCACGCGCACGGGCCGCGGCGAAGGCAAAAGGAGCGCCGGTCGCGGCCGTTCGGCGGGCACGGGGGCGCGGTCGGGCACTTTTCCCTCGACGTAGGCGGCGGACCATGTGGAGGCATCCGGCTCGTGTACCAGCGCGCGATCCGCCTTTTTAGGTGGAATTGCGCCCTTTTCTGCCTCCCCCGGCCGCACCGGCACCCAGCCCACTTCCGGCCGCCACGCATCGGCCATCGCAGGGCGAAACACTGATTCCACGCCCAATGCATCCTGCAACCGAGCGAGCAGCTCCGCGAGCGGCTCCGGCGCCGTGGAACGATCAAAGAGGCCGGGCTGCGGTGCGCGCCACGGCGAAGATTCAAGGCATTCAAGACTGATAGCCGTCGCCGGGGAGCTGAGCTGTACCCGTTGCAGCCGCGCCTTGAGCTGAAAAAACAGCCGGTCGGCGCCGCGAACCAGCTGGCCGGTGCGCACCGGGAGCACGAATTCTCCTGCTTCGAGGCGCATCCGCAGCTGCACCCGCGCCGCGGCCATGCCGGTACGTTCAAGTTCCGCCGCCGCATCCCGGCACAATCCGTGAACTACGAAACAGAGCGCTTCGATGTCCACCACGCCATCGGCGAGCTCGGTGGTCCACACCGGATCCTCGCGCGGTGCGGCCGGCAACGTAGAATGCGCCTTATCGATCGCACACCACGACGGCTGGCCGCGCGCGATCCGCCACAGCCGCTGCGCTTCCGGCGGATAGCGACCAGCCAACGCTGAACCCGGAAGTGTGGCGTATTGGCCCACCGTGCGCACCCCCGCCCCCGCAAGCGATTCCAGCACCTCTGCCCCCAGCCCGAGGGCGGCCACCGACAGGGGTGCCAGGGCGCGAGCCACGGCCGCCGCATCGTGCAGGACGAGATCCGTTTCGGCGTGGCGCGCGAGCACGAGCGCCGCCCAGGGTTCCGGCCCCCACACCAGGCGCACGGTGTGCCCAAGGCTAACCACCCACGCCCGCACCATCGGAAGTTGGGCCGCGGCCACATCCACGAACAGGCCATCGGGCAGCACCGCCGACACGGAGGGTGAAAACCGCAGGCAGGCATCGCGCAAGGCTTCGAGATCGGAGCGTTCTCCCGCGACTGCTCGCCGTTCTACCCGCAGGTCTGGAACGAGGGCGCGCGCCTCGGCCAGCGCCATTCCCGGCCGCACCCCGGCGCGGGCTACGGGTGGTGTGCAGGCCTGGACCCGGTCGGCGCTTTTTTCGAATTCGACGAGCACCACCGGTTCCCGCAGGTCGTACCCGCAGCGTTCAAGGCGAAAGGCCGGAAGATGAATGGCGAGCACCTTCAGCCGGCCCCGGCGGCCACGCGGCGTTCGCCAAGCTGGCGACCATCGCGACTCCTGGTGCACACCACCCGAACCTGACCCCCTTCCTGCCCGTGGACCGACAGCCGCACCGCCGCTGACAAGTGCGCCTCGGCTTCTTCTGCGACCACGAAGAGCGCGCTGCCGCCTCGTTCACAGGCGCGCGACAGCCGCACGGCAGCCCGGCCGAGCCGAGGGGCATCGAGCAGCACCACCGCATCCACCGACCCCGCCGCCGCCGCCTGTTCGGCCACCCAGGCCGCCCGTTCCAGCCCGGGGCGCACCACCCACAGGTGGCTGAGGGTGACCCCGCCGCCCGGACCGCCCCAGCCGGGAGGGTAGACCTCTTCCATCGCATCCACCACCAAAACCGGCCGCCCCCGCCGGGTGATCGCCGCCAATGCCGGGAGGATCAGCCCCAGTCGGCCGCTGCCCGGCGCCCCGACGATCTCGCTGATGCCCGGCATCGGCCACCCACCAATCCAGGCTTCGATCCCAGGGATACCAGCCGCGAGCTGCCCGCCCGACACCCGCGGCGAGGCGAAGCGGGCGCGCAGGTCGGCGAGCACGGCGGAGCGATCGGACACAAGCTGAACATATGCTCAGTAACCTGAACGGGCAAGGGGATCGAGATCGAACACCTGCAAGTTTGCATCCGCCTGCGGCACCGGCGCGGCCTCCGACAAAAGCGCGGCGACGCAAGCAGCCTCACCCGGTCGTAGCGCATCGAGGTGTACCACCACATAGCGCAACCCCCAGCCGCGAACCTCTGTGATCCCCTCCTCCAGCGTAGCCGCCGAATCGTGGACGAGCCACGCGGCGAGCGGCGGCCATCCATCGCGTGAAACGGTCGCCTGGTCGGGGCGCTCCAGGCAGCCCATCGCGGACTGGTAGAGCGAATTGGCGCGCCAGGGAGCCGGCAAAAAGACGTTGATGGTGTAGGGGATGGGGCGGCCGTGTACGGCCTGCAAGCCCATCCATTTTCGGTTCAACGCCCGGAAGTCGGCGGGAAAGTCCCACACTCCCCCCGCCCCCGGCAGCTCGGGAACCCCGGTCAGCGGAGCCCAGCTGATCGGCCAGCGGCCCGGCGAGGCCAGCAACGTTTCCCCCAGCGCGAGCGACGCTGCCGCCAACGCGAGCCGCGGCCGCCGCCGCAGGGCATCCGCCGCCGCCGCGGCCATCACCAGGAGGGGGAGCACTACGAGTCGATAGGGATGGTGTACCGCCCGAAAGGGCGATCCAGGGAAGTAGAGCAAGGCCGCCGGGAGCGGCACCACTTGCCCCGCGACCCGGACCGGCTGCCCTCGCCAGTGCAGCGAAGGCCCCAGCGCGACCACGCCCGCCAGCAGAAGCGGCCGCCACCAGCGTCGCCACGCCAATGCGGCCAGCAATAGCGCAACCCAGCCGAGATAATGAACGTGTCGGATGCCGAAGTTGCCTCGGTCGCCAAAGTCGGGAAACAGGCGATCGCCGGGCCAAACGAAGCCGGCGAGGTCGTTGGCCGGAAGGAAAACCCAGTTCCAACCCGGTGCGCTATCCTGTCGAAGTACCGCGTCGGATGCCGACAGACTTGCGTTGATGATCAGGGCGGCCGGAAGGATGAGGACCCCGGCGAGGCCTGCGATCGCCGCCGCCCGGCGAACGAGCACGCCCAGGGTCACGTCTGGGCGGGACAAACCCACCAAAATCGGCACGAACGCCCCGAACATCGCATAGTAGGCATTCGCCCAGCCGAGCCAGGCCCAGACCAGCGCCGCGGGCACAAGGGCCTTTCCCCCCTGCGAGAACGCCCGATCGGTCGCGAGCCAGAGCAGCGGGAACGCGGCGAGGTGAAGGTATTCTGAGACCCCGCTGTGCACGAGCCCCAGCACGAAGGGGCTCACGCCGAACGCCACGCCTGCGAAAACCCCGGCCGCTCGGCTGGCCGACACATGGAACCCAAGTAGATAGGCGCAGAATCCGGCAAACCAGATCTGGCCGAAAACGGCGAAGGTGTAGGCGAGGGGCGCACCGCCAAGGAGCGAGATCGGCAGCGTCAGTAGCGCGCCGAGTGTGTCGGGGAACCAGAGCACCCCTGGCACTGGAAGCCCAAAGGTGGTGTTCCCCCAGGGGAGCTGTCCCGACTCGATCGAACGGCTCACCCACGCGTAGCCGTGCAGGTGCTCGTAGGCGTCGGATTGGGGATGGCCGGGGATTCCCCCTTCACCGCCCACCGGAAGCAGGAGCAACGCCGAGAGTATGGCAAACAGCGCAAGCGCGGGCTGATGGATACGGGTACGCGACACAGCCCGGGCGATGTAGCCCCGGTGGGGCGTTCATGCCCCACAACTGGGGCACAGATGACCAATCGCCAATGCGCCGAGAACGGTGTAGGGTGGCTGTCGTTGAGGTGACCCATGCGCTACGCCACTGTCCTCCTGCTTGTCGCGTGTTCCGATTACGACCTCACGGCGCACACGGATCCGAGCAAAAACGGTGATAGCGGCGATGAGTTTTCGCCCGACACCGCGTTGGGCGACATGGGTACATGCGGCGATCCCGACATGTCTCGGCAGGAAGTCGGGGTTGATGAATCGTGCGAAGCGGAGGCGATCGTTGGCACCTTCACCCCCGTCATCAAGTGGACGCAAAGCGGCATCGGTGATGCCTATGTGACCCCCGTGGTCGGCCAGTTGACCGACGACAACGGGAACGGGGTGATCGATTCCGGCGACACCCCCGATGTGGTCGTGTCGAACTTCGTCGGCGTGACCTACGCCATGAGCGGGGATGATGGCCACATCCTCTGGTCGGGGGGCAATCTGGGCGCCGAACCCATGACCGCGGCGATCGGCGACCTGGACGGCGATGGCTGGCCCGAAGTGGTCGGCGCCGGCGGCAGCGGCATGACTGCGTTCAACGGCAAAGACGGCAGCGTGAAGTGGAACGCCGGGGCCTACTCGGGCGGCCACACCGCCCCGTGCGGGGCCGTTGGGCTCTACGACCTTGAGGGGGATGGCCTGGTCGAAGTGGTCATCGGCCACACCATCTGGAACTACGACGGGTCGATTCGTGCCCAGGGGGCCGGTGCCGATGGCTCCGGGCACTCCTGGGCCGCAGCGTATGGGGTGGCCGCGGACATCGACCGCGATGGCTCCCTCGACATCGTGGTGGGCGATGCCCTGCTCGACTCCAACGGCAAGACCAAGTGGAAGAACGGTAAGAGCGATGGCTTCGTCGCCGTTGCCAACTTCGACGCCGACAAGAAGGGCGAAATCGTGGTCGCGGGGCTCGGGAGCGTTCGCTTGCAAGACCACGATGGATCGGTGATCTGGTCAAGGAGCCGCATCACCGGCGACACCGTCGGTCCGCCCACCATTGCCGACTTCGATGGGGATGGCGAGCCCGAAGTGGGGGTCGCCGGCATGGGGTCCTACACGGTGCTTGACACCGACGGTGCCACGCTGTGGACGCGCACGACCAACGACTTCAGCTCCGGCTTTACGGGCTCGGCGGTCTTTGACTTCGAGGGCGATGGCCAGGCCGAAGTGGTGTACGCCGATGAGAACGACGTGCTGGTGTTCGACGGGGCAACCGGCGCGATCAAGATGCGCGAGACCCGCCACAGCTCCGCCACCTGCTCCGAATCCCCATCCATCGCCGACGTTGACAACGACGGGCACGCCGAGATCCTCTACACCTCCAGCGTTTACAGCGGCCCGGAGTCGGGCGTGACCGTGATTGGGGATGCCGACAACTCCTGGATGCCCGGCCGCCATGTGTGGAACCAGCACGCCTACGCGATCACCAACGTCAACGACGATGGCACGATCCCCGCCTCTCCCGATGTTAATTGGGAGACCTTCAACAACTTCCGCTCGGCCGACATGAGCGTCGCGGATGGCGGCCTGCTCACGGATGCCGTGCCCGCGCTCGACGACATCTGCAACACCGAGTGCGCCAGCGGTCACCTCTATGTGACGGTCGTCGTAGGGAACCAGGGGCTCGCCGAGATGCCGGCCGGAGTGCCGATTTCGGTGTGGTCAGGCACCGATTGGCTCGCGACGCTCTACACCGATGAAGCGGTCGATTCGGGGCAGTCGACGAAGGGCATGATCTTCGACCTGGACCCAGACAAGATCTCCGGCGATCTCACCGTAAAGGCCGACGACGACAACGGCGTGGCGGTCCTGGCCGAGTGCAAGGAAGACAACAACACGATGAAGATCAAGAAGGGGCTTTGCAAGTAGGGGCTCAGCCCCAGCGGTAGAAGCCTTCGCCCGCCTTCTGGCCCAGCTTGCCTTCGGCCACCATCCGGCGCATCAGTTCGGGCGGCTTAAACGCAGCGTTATTGAGTTCAGTCGCGAGATATTCGCCGATCGCCATCCGTACGTCCAGGCCGACCATGTCGGTCAGGCGCAAGGGGCCGACCGGGTGGCGGTACCCGAGCACCAGGGCCTTGTCGATGTCTTCGGGGCTCGCCACGCCTTGTTCGACCATCCGAATCGCTTCCATCCCGAGGCAAACTCCGAGGCGGGAGGTGGCAAAACCGGGAGCGTCGCGAACGGTGATGCATTCCTTCCCGATCAACCCACCCCAGGCGAGGGTCTGCGCGAGCACGTCGTCCCTTGTGCCGGTGTGAACCACGACTTCCAACAGCGTCATGATGTGGACGGGGTTGAAGAAGTGGGCACCAATCACGCGGCCTGGATCCGCGAGAACGCTGGCGATTCCGGCGATGCTCAGCGAGGAGGTGTTGGTGGCCAGGACGGCGCTCGGCGCGAGGATGCCCTGCAACTCAAGGAAAAGGGCTTGCTTGATAGCGAGCTTCTCGGGCACGGCCTCGACCACCAGATCGCAGCCGGCGAGGTCGCGGAGCAAGGTGGAGGTCCGGACGCGGCTGAGCGCGGCATCGCGGTCGCCTGGCGAGACCTTTCCCTTTTCAACCCCTTTCTCAAGGTTGGACGCGAGCTTGCGTAGACCGGCGAGCACACGCGGCTCATCCACGTCGTACAGCACGACATCCTGACCCGAGAGGGCGCACACATGGGCGATGCCGTGACCCATGGTGCCGGCGCCGACGACGCCAACGGTGGAAAAAGACATGGTCGCTCCGAAGTGGGTGGGGGCCGGGGCTATCCGTGTCCGAGTCGAGGGACCAGTCGAGGGCGCCCGTCGCGCCGGATGAGGGTGGCGGTCCCACGACCGTGATACCGTGGCGCACCTTTCCGCGGGTATACGTTGACGATTCGCGAGTTTCTGACCCGACACGATCTTGCGGCGTACGCGGATGCATTTGAGGCGCAGGGTGTCGTGGTAAGCGATCTTGCGGAGGTGACCGACGACGAGCTGCGGTCGCTGATTGGCATGGCGAGCTTCGCCGACCGCAAGCGGTTCAGGGCGGCGGTGGGGTCGGCCCCGCCACGGTCGAGCAATCCGCCGGTCGCATCGGTGTCTTCGATTGGTTCGTACGATCTGTTGGAGCTGATTGGGGAAGGGGGGATGGGGTCTGTGTACCGGGGCCGCCACCGTGCTGCGGCGATGGCAGCGCGTCAGGGCGGGGATGTGGCGGTGAAGCTGGTTCACGCGCATTTGTTGGCGAAGGGTGACATTTCCGAGCGTTTTCGCCGGGAAGCGGAAGCCCTTGCGGCGTTGGACCATCCGAACATTGTGAAGGTACACGATGTGGTGGAGGAATCGGGGCGCACGGCGATCGTGATGGAGTGGGTACCGGGTCGCCCCTTGTCGGCGGTGATTGGGAAGGAGACGGGCCCGATTCCGTGGGAACGGGCGCAGGACCTGGTGGGCCAGCTGCTTTCTGCGGTGTCGCACGCGCATTCGCGGGGGGTGGTGCATCGGGATTTGAAGCCTGA
>CAMBIK010000144.1 GCA_945867435.1 Klebsiella pneumoniae | reverse complement strand
GCCCATCCTTCCGCGGCGAAACCGACCGGGCGCGCTGGACCGCCTCGTGGAGCGCGTGCCCGCGGTCCGGGCGCTCGCCGCCGCCGCAGCCCAAGCCGCCACCTCCGCCCGCGACACGGCCGATGTGGGCTTCGAAGGTCTGGCCGACCATGTGAAGGTCCCGACTCGCGTGACCGGCTCACCGCCGGACGCCGGGTTTTTCTCGGACCTCGTCGAGGACGTGCAGCGCGCCGCTGCTGCGCTTGGTGCTGTCGAGGCCGCGCTGGACGATGTGAAGCTCACCACCAGCCAAATGCAGCCGGTCCTCGACGTGCAGCGCGCCCGTCGGCGGCTGCAGGAACAGGCCACGACGGCGCAGGCTTTCCTGGACGACGACCAGGGCAGGGTTCGCTTTCTCGACCCTGGGAAGCGTGGCGTGTCGGCGGCGAACGCACCGCTGGACATCGGCGCGTTCGTGAACCGCACCCTCCGGGAGGGCATGGCCGCGACGGTGCTCACCAGCGCAACGCTGGCGGTGAACGGGAGCGCTGAGCCGTGGCTGGGCCGCGTGGGACTCGCTGGAGCCCCGTTTTCCCAGTTCGAGTCCCCGTTCGATTTCGCCCGACAGGCGATTCTCGGGCTGCCGAAAGACCTGCCTCCCCCAGACGCGCCCGACTTCTACGAGCGTGTTGCCGCCGTGCTCGCAGGGGCCATCGATGCCTCGCGGGGAGGGGCGTTCGTGCTGTGTACCTCCTACGCGGCGGTCGATGAGCTCTCCTCCCGCGTAGAAGCCCTGCTCGGGGGCCGGTACGCGATCCTGCGCCAAGGCAAGTCGGGTCGTGACCGGCTGCTCTCCCGGTTCCGGGACGACCACGGCAGCGTCTTGTTCGGCACCGACAGCTTTTGGGAAGGCGTGAGCGTGAAGGGCGATGCCCTGCGACTGGTACTGATCCCCAAGCTGCCCTTCCGGGTGCCCACCGAGCCTGTCGCCCAGGCGCGCCATGAACGTCTCGTTCAGCGCGGCCAGGATCCCTTTCGCACCTGGTCGCTTCCCGAGGCCGTGCTGCGGCTGCGCCAGGGTTTTGGGCGTCTGGTGCGAACCGCCACCGATCGCGGTGCGGTCGTGGTGTGCGACCGTCGCCTGCACGAAATGTGGTATGGCCGAGTCTTTTTGGCGTCACTCCCGCCCGCCCGCCGGGTCGTGGGTCCGTCCCGAGCGGTGATCGAGTCGCTGCGCGAGTTTTACGGGACGTCTTCGCCCGCCCGCTGATCGCTACTCCTCCTCGTCGTCTGCCTCCTCTTCGAAGTCGTCTTCCTCTTCGTCGTCTTTTTCGTCACCTTCCTCGTCTTCCCCGATGTCGTCATCGATCTCGTCCCACTCCTCTCCCTCCTCGCCCTCGTCGGACTCCTCCCAGTCGTCGGATGACTCCTCTTCCTCGTCTTCCTCCTCCCAATCTTCGTCGTCAAAATCGTCGTCTTCGATATCGTCGTCGGGCATGGCGGTCGGGCTGGGCATCGTGGCTCCGGGGAAGGTGACAACTTATCCGCGCCGTTCAATCGGGCAGCACTTCATCGATAAAACGCAACGTGCGCGACCATGCGAGGGCCGCCGCCTGTGCGGAATAGCCGGGGCCGTGGGCGTTCATGAAAGCATGGCCGACACCGGGATAGCGATGGACTTGGGCTGCGATTCCTTGATGGGACAGCCGCCGCTCCAGCTCGTCGACATGGTGAGGGGGCGCGATGGAATCGTCGATTCCGAAGTGACACAGCAAGGGGCAGGCGCGTCCGGGCAGCATGTCGAGGGGCTGCGCCGGCTTGGTGGAGGACAGCGTGGGGTAGACGATGCGCCCGTAGAACTCCACGGCGGCCGCGAGGCCGGGAACGGCTGCGCTCGCCATCCGAGCGTAAAGTCCACCCAAACAGAATCCGATTACGATTCTAGGGCGGTCGGGGTCCAGGGTCGCCGCGGCGGCCGCGATGTCGCGCAGGGCGGTGCCGTCGTCCAGGCCTGCGATGGCTTGGGCGGCGCCTTCCGCGCTGGGTGGGCCTCCGCAGCGATGCCATAGGTCGGGCATTGCGATGGCGAAGCCCTCAACCATCAGCTTTTCCGCCCATTCGCGTAGCGAGGCATCGACCCCCCACACCTCGGAGACGAGCACCACGCCCCCGCGCGCGCCATCCCGGTTCGCCAGGAAGACCGGCGTGCCGCCGCGACCCACCACGCACGTTTCGAGCCTGGGCTTCATCGGGTGAGCCGTCGGTACACGTTCACGATCTGCGTCGGCAACGCGTCTACCCGGTCGATCACGCAGTAGCCGACCTCCCCGTACATCCGCTTCAGGTAGGCGGGACCGGTCGGGTCGACGGTGATGCAGTAGGGATGGACTCCGACCTTTCTGGCTTCTCGGAGGGCCGCCCGGGTGTCTTCCTGGGCATAGCGGTCGTAGTAGTGGTCGCAGCCGCAGTCGAGCGGTTTGCCGTCGGACAGCAGGAAGAGCAGCCGGGTCTTTGCCGGCTCGGCGGCCAGCTTGCGGGTGGCGTGCCGGATCGCGGCGCCGTCACGGTTCTCCATTTTGAAGCTGATGCGCCCGACGCGCTCTCGGGCACGGTCGTCCCAGGGGTCGCGAAACTCCTTGGCCACATAGAAGGCGACGTGATCGCGGCCGTAGCCGGAGAAACCGTAGATCGAGAAGGGATCCCCAATCGCGTGCAGCGCCTCGGCCACGACGATGAGCGCCTCTTTTTCGACGTCGATGACGCGGCGCTGCCCTCCCGCGGCCGTGGCCTCGTTCGTGGAGCTGGACATGTCGAGGAGGAAGGTGACCGCCACATCCCTGCGCTCGGGCAGGCTCCGGGTGTAGACGCGCTCGCTACGCTCGCCCGTGATGCGCGCTTCCACCGCGCCCTGGATCACCCGGTCGATATCGAGCTCGTCGCCATCGGGCAGGCCGCGCACGGTCGAACGCCCCTGTGGACGAAGGGCCTGAAAGGTGCGACGGAGGCGTTCGATGTGGTGGCGTTCGCGCTCCATCACTCCATCCACGAAGGCTCGGTCGCCTTCGCGCAGGCGAGCTTCCCGCACGGCGACCCAGCCGGGCTTGTAGTCATCGATGCCGGTGTCCCACTCACGGTAAAGGTAGGTTCTACCTGCCGCGGCGATGTCCGGGTCCTGGGGCAGGCCACTCGCGCTGTTGGCGCGTCCGGGCTTACGATCGCCTGCTGCATCGACGAGCGCACCGCCGGGAGCTAGCTGACGATCAAGCATCGCCTCCATCTGGGTGTATGCCGTGGCATCGCGCAGCGACTCCCGCCGCCGCTCCGCCTCGCCTCGCCGCTGCCGCGCCTCCGTGAGCGAGAGGGTTTCCCCTTTCGCTCCGGCTTCCTCGCGAATTCGCCGCGCCTCGGCGTCCGCGCGCCGCTCCGCCGCCCCCGCAGCCTCCGGGTCGATGCGGGCACCGAGCTCTGGCTGTTGAAAGACCGACTCCGTTGGGGTGGCCTCACCCCCCCCCGGCCCACGCAGGCTCTGGCTTCCTTGCGAGCGCGGCGGCTGTCCCGGCTTGGATCGGATCATCAGACCTTCGATCCTTGGGTAATGAAGAGACACGGCCCGCGCTACGTCTGTGACCTCCAGCGCTGCCCAGCGCGAGCTCAAGGCCATCAGCGGCGCGATGGCTTCCGCCACATCCGGCGCCAACTCGAGCCGCTCGAGATTCCACACGTCGCGGGCGAGGGCTTCCACGGCGCGGGCCGCGGGCGCTTCGGGGCGTGGCCTCTCCCCACGCATGGAAGCCCCCACGGCTGCGAGATCACGGGAGATTCCGGGGTATTCAACCCGGATTCTCGCCTCCACACGGGCGTCTTCGAGGACCTGGAACAGCTCCCGAGCGAGGCTCTTGTTGGCGAAGCTGCGCAACCATCGTTCCAGGTCGGTCTCGTTCTCGCGGCGGTCCGGCCAGCCCTCCGGCGGCGCTTCGATTTGGGTAAGGTCCAGGTCAAAGGTTCTGAATTCAAGGTAGCCGGCGCCCATCGCGGTAAGGACCCGCAGCACGGCGAAGTCGCGTTCGTCGTGGAATCGGTCCACGCGCTCGGGCAGGTAGATGTGATGGCCGTCAGAAAAGGCGCGACCTTTGCCAGCGCGAACCTGTACATCCTCGCCGCAGTGGGCGCGGGCGTACAACGTGAGCGTGCGGGCTACATCCGTCAGGGCCACGCCGTCGTGAAGCGCGGCTACGGCAACGTGGGCCGAACCCGATTCGCGTCGGAGGAAGCTCTCGGCGCGCTGCCAGCTGTCCCGATGAAGCTCCACGCCCTGCGCCACGAACGCCCGCAAGCGGGTGTCGTCAAGGGCCTCCACCAGCTCCGGGAGGGTCCGGGCCAGGAGCGACAGGGCCTCCGGGCGACTGCTGCCCACCTCCTCAAGAATCGACAGGTAGATCGGGCGCCTCGATGCGGGCACCCTCGCGATGTGGTCGGGGATGGTGACCGCTACGATCCGCGCAAGCTCCCCGTCCTGCCGGGCGACCGCCACGACGATGCGGCCGTAGGCTTCGGCCTCCACCGCACCGATCCCTTCGCGGATGGCGGCGCGGTAGCGCATCCAGGCGCGAAGGGCGCCGGCGTCCTTCCGCAGAATTTGCAGGGCAGGCGCCAGGTCCCGCGCCGGCCCGATGCGGGAGAGAATGCCGCGTAGGCGGCTCAGAAATAGTCCGCGACGATCTCGTCGATGGTGCGACCGAGGTCACGATCGTCGGTAAGCGTGCGCGTGAAGGCCGCGCGGCAGGCGGAGCGAGGCTCGACACCCTGCGCCAGCAGCTTCCCACAATAGACCAGGAGGCGGGTGCTGACCCCTTCCTCCAAGCCGCGGTCGGTGAGGTTTCGTATTTTCTCGCCGATCTTAACCAGGCGGCCCGCCCGCTCGATGTCGATCCCGGCCTCCCGCTGCACGATTTCGCGCTCGACGTCGGGGGGCGGGTAGTGGAAGTCCAGGGAGAGGAAACGTTGCCTCGTGGAAGGCTTGAGCTCCTTGATGATGGACTGATAGCCAGGGTTGTAGCTTACGACTACCATGAACTCGGGGGGGGCCTCCAGCACGGTGGCAAGTCGGTCGATGGGGAGAATGCGGCGGTCGTCGGTCAGGGGGTGGATGACCACCAGCGTGTCCTTGCGGGCCTCGACCACCTCATCCAGGTACACGATGGCGCCGTGGCGCACGGCGGTTGTGAGCGGCCCATCTACCCACACGGTCTCATCGCCGGAGAGCAAGTACCTGCCCAGGAGATCGGAGGCGCTCAAATCTTCATGACAGGCGACGGTTACGAGGGGGCGGCCGAGCTTCCACGCCATGTGAGCAACGAATCGGGTCTTGCCGCAGCCGGTGGGACCCTTGAGCAGCACGGGGAGCCGTGCTCGCCAGGCCTGCTCGAAGAGCACGAGCTCGTCGCCCACCGGGCGGTAAAAGGGCTCACGTTTCTGTAGGTAGTCGGTCACGGCTGGGGTGAGCTGGCGCATCGCCGGAGCCTTATCGCGGCGCCCGCGATAGCTGACGTGACGTCGATGGCGAACTCTTACCCGCTCCTGCTCGCCGAGCACCCTGCTGCCGCTCGTCTGCTGTCGCCGCTGGGCCGCCGGGCCGAACTTCCGTTGGGAATCCCGCAGCAATCCGCACAGGCTGCGGGTTGCGAACGACAGGCGACCATCGGGCAGATCACGGCCGGCAATGGGCTTCCGCTCACCCTCCCTTCGATCGGCGCCCACTTCGCCGGGCTCGATCCCAAAGCGGCCTTCCTTTACGCTCCCACCGCCGGCATCCGCGCCCTTCGGGATGCGTGGAAAGATAGGATGAACCTGCCAGGGGCCAGCCTTCCGCTCGTCACCAACGGCATGTCGCACGGCCTCAGCATCGTGGCCGACCTCTTCTCCTCGCCTGAACATCCGATCGTGCTGGCCCAGCCCTACTGGGACAACTACGAAACCATCTGGCAGATGCGTAACGGCGCAGAGATTCTGGATTTTCCCTTCTTCGGCCCCGACCGCCGGTTCAACCTTGAGGGGATGAGTGCGCGGCTCGCGGCGCTCACCGGCCCCGCGACGCTCCTGCTGAACTTTCCGAACAATCCCACCGGCTACGCGCCTTCCCACGCCGAAGCCGAGGCGGTCGTCGCTAGGATTCTGGCCCACCCGCACCCTCTCGCGGTGCTGTGCGATGACGCCTATTCGGGCCTTTACTTCAGTGAGGACTGCTACGGCAAGAGCCTCTTCGGGGCGTTGGCGGCTGGTGCTGACCGGGAACGACTCCTGGTGTGCAAGGTGGATGGCGCCACGAAGGAGATGGTCTTTTTCGGGGGTCGCGTCGGGTTCCTTACCTTTTCGGCGGACGGGGCGGCCGGGGAGGCTCTGGTCGAGAAGGCCAGCGCCGTGCTCCGGGGCACCATTTCCAGCGTGAGCGCCCCCGCTCAGGCTGCCGTGCTGGCCGCGCTGCGCGACCCCAACCTGGGCGCTGAACAGGCGCAGGTCCTCGAAGTGCTGCGCCGCCGCCACGCGGCGTTGGGCAAGGCGTTCTTGGCGGAAGGGGTCGATGCGCTTCCCTTCAATAGCGGCTGCTTTGCGATGGTGCAGCTCCGCCCCGACCAGGATGCTCAGGACGTACGCATGCGCCTGATTCGGGAGCAGTCCACGGGCGTGATCGCGGTGCCCAGTGCCAACGCCCTGCGCGTGGCCTTCTGTTCGGTCGACGAGGAATATATTCCTGATCTCGTACACCGCCTCGCTGCGGTGGTGAACGCCTGACCGCGCTTGCGCTGGTCCTGATGGCGGGGTGCCTCTCCAGGCTCCTCGATGCTCCCTATGTCCTCTGCACCGGCCTCGAAGGGGCCACTCAACTGGATTGGGGGAAGGAGCCGGCCACGTTTTTGGTCACCACGACCGCGGGCGTGCGGCTCGTGGACCAGGGGGGAGGGGTGACCGCTTCGCCAACGGCTCCGCCCGCTCGCGCCCCGGTTCGTGCGGGGGCTGTGGTCGCCGTGGGCGACCTATGGGCCGATGCGGAAGGGGTGCTCTGGAACGACGGGGCGGTCGTGCTCTCCGGGCTTGTGCATCCTCGAGCGATGATTCGTGACCGCTGGAATCGCGCCTATGTGGTGGCGGGTGAGCCCGAGCCAGCGCTTTACCGGATCGACGCTGGTTCGCTCACGCTTATCGCCGAATGGCTTGGTCCTGTGACGGACGTGGCGTGGGGTTCGGGCGGGTGGCTTTTGGCTGACACGCTCTACCTGGTGAGGTCGGACGGGGTTTTGGAGTATCTGCAGCCACCGGGAGCGCCGGAGGGTTTTGTGGGTCGGTGATGTTTGCCCAACGCGGGTTCGGAGCTTGTCGGAGTCCTTGACCGTGTCCGGGCACCCCGTGAACCGTGTCATTTGCCAAGTTTGCTGGAACTGAACTTATCCCCACCGTCGCAAGCCTTGCGGTACAACTCGTTCGCCCTGGCCTTGTCTTTGGGGACTCCCGTGCCGTTGGTGTGCATTCGTCCGAGTTTCCAACCGTCCGTCACGTTGGCGGCCTCTTCCGTGCCCGCCTTGTCGATCGCCTCCCAGGCCAGCTCCGTGTCGAACCCATCGAGCCCCTTGCCGACGTGTACTGCATCCTGGACAGCGCGATGAAGCCCTCCGCGGGGTTCAGGGTTCTTGCGGCCCCGCCGGGCGCCGGATGTGGTCCGCGACCCCCGGATTTTGCTGCCGCCACGCCTCGAACTGCCGCCAGGCGGCGTCGTAGGCATCGGCGTCTCCGTCCAGGTCCTCTTCCTCCTCATTGAGGATCTCGCAGTCCCGTTCCCCGGCCGCGAGGAGGCTTCCTGGCCGCGGCGAGCCGTGGCGGTGCCACCACAGGATGTCGCCCAACATCGGGTTCTTGTCGGGCCCCGAGAAGTCCAGGCACGTGCTCGCTTCTGAGCTGCCGGCGTTGCGCTGGTTCATCTCCTCCGGCCATGCGCGCGGCACGAAGCGGTAGGGGGTCGCATCCATCGTCGAGGTGAAGCTGTCCCACAGCGGCGTGGCAAACGCGTCATGGCGAGACAGGGGTGGAACGCCTAGAATGGCGAAGATGGTCCGGTAAAGGCTTGGGTAGGCGGCGTGGACCGAACTGGTGTGCCCGCGCTTGGCCCACGGCGAGGCCACGAGCAGGATGCTGCGGTGCGCGTCGATGTGGTCGGCTTCGCTCTGGGGGTCGTCTTCGACGATGAACACGACGGAGCTGTCCCAGAACTTGGATTTGGACAGCGCCTCGATCACGAGCCCGGTGCCCGCGTCGTTGTCGGCAACCATGCTCTCGGGCGTGGGTTCACCGGAGCTGGTCCCGACGGTGTGGTCACGCGGAAGGAGCATGAACGTGAAGGAGGCAAGGTTTCCTGCCTCGATCTGCCCGGCCACGTACTTGGCGCGGTCCACGTCGGATACGGCAAGGTTGAAGAACGCGCCTGGATACTCAAGGTCCACGAACTGGCCCATCGACTGGTCGCCCACATAGTCGAAGGCGCCGACCAGCTCCCCGTAGTTGCGGAAGTCCACGCCGTTCCGGTACAAGTGCATGAAGATCGTGCCGAAGCCGGGGGTGCCCGCGCCGGTCGCGGCGTCGTCACCGAGCTCTGTGACCCCGTGGTAGGACTCAATCCACGCTCGCTCCATGTACTCGCTCACGAACACGCCGGTCAGCGCGAGGTGCCCCTGCATGCTCGATTCGCTCGTGGCGTAGAAGTTGTCGTGCGAGGTGAATTGATCGACGAGCGCGTGCAGGTTGGGGGTCACTTCCGCAGTGAAGGTCTGCAGGGAGGGGTCGCCCCCCGCCTCATCGCCAAGCAGGGCGTCGTAAGTCTTGTTTTCGCGCACGATCAGGATCACATGCTTGATGGGGGATTCCTCGCCGAGGGAGCGCGGAATCGGGAAGGAGCCTTCACAGTCGAAGGGGTACACGTCGGCGGGGTGCGCCGTGTTGGCCGCTACCTCTGCGGTCCAGCCGGGCAGCTCGGCGTCGGTGACCTTCACCAGCGAAACCGTGCCGGTCATCGAATCCGACGCGGAGGTGAAGTCGGCGTTCGCTCCCGATCCCACTCCCTTTCCGTTCACGATGATGAGGGTGTCCCCGGAGACCGCGAGCGCCGTTGGGTACCATCCGGTCGGGATGCTCCCCAGCACGTCCAGGGTGGAGGCATCCAGCACATCGACCGCATTATCGGCGGCGCGAGCTACGAAGAGGCGGTCCGTGGCTGCGTCGTAGGTGATGGCGGAGGGGCTGGTGCCGGGGAGATCGCGGTCCCCGCCCAACTCAACGCGGTCGATCTCGGTGTGGGTGGCAGGGTCGAGCGCGACCACCACATCGTCGTTGGCGAGGGTCAACCAGAGGGTGGTCCCATCTGGGGCGCGTTCCAGCTGCGCGGGGCTTCCGCCCACACTCGGATCGTCCACCTGAATCCCGGCGATCTCGTCGACGATCAGCAGGCGGGAGTCGCCAAACGCGGTGGCCCACAGCTCACCCGTCTCGGGAACGAAGCGGAGCGCGTACGGGCCGGAATCGACCTCGACCCGTCGCAAAACCTCCCCCGTGGAGGTGTCGATCTCTGCGATCTCCCGGTCGAGAAACTCGGCGGCCCAGAGGTGGCCTTCGCCATCGAGGGCCAGCCCGGCCACGAAGCCGCCGACCTCGTACGACGTGACCGCGGTGAGGTGGCCGTCGTCACCGAGGTCGTAGACATCGACTCGGTTCGAATCGCCACCCGCAGCGTAGACCCGACTACCCTCGACCGCAAAGCCGGGGAAGGCGTCGGAGCGGCGCAGATCTTCCATCAGCGCACCGTCCGACACGCGGATCACCTGGATCGCGCGTTCGCTGCGGTGGGCGTTGGTCACGAGCGCGTAGGGGCCCACCGTGACCACGTCGGCCGGAAAGCCGCCCAATTCCACCTGGGTGCCGGCCGCCGACATCGTGCGCCCGTCGGGAAGCAC
>CAMBIK010000143.1 GCA_945867435.1 Klebsiella pneumoniae | reverse complement strand
CGAGATTTCATCCCAAATCCTATGTGACCGAGGATTCGGCAGAAGGGGAGGTGGATCTCTACATTCACGACCTCACCGACGAGCGCACCCAGCTGCTGATCGGCGATGAGATGCAGTTTCGGTTGGTTCCCCAGCGTTGGGACCTGTCGCTCGCCGCACTCTACGGCGATGCCCAGGATGCGGACAACCAACTTGCGCCCAGCGACGACGACCGAACGTACATGTCGGTCGTCATGCGAAATCAGGTGTATCTGACGCCGAACGTACACTTTATCGCGGAGACAAGCCTGGCGCGCGAGGAATCGCACAACGGCAACGCCTACCGCAACCACAAGGACTCGCTGTTCGCCAACACCGAGGGCCAGGCCGATGCGGAAGGCTTCGAAAATGGCGATTCCGACGAGCGGATCACCTGGCAGGGCAAGGCCGGCTTCGTGCTGAACCCTTTGGGGCCGGGCATCTACACCCGCCCTAGCCTGCGACTCTTGTACGGCGTACAGTACAGCACCCAGAACAACGCCTTCGGGAACAGTTTTGTCGAGTCGCTCGACCAGTACGACGACTTCGGGAACGTGGAGCGCCACTGGCACAATGTCGTGGCGTTGGAGGCTGAAGCATGGTTCTGACCCTCACCCTCCTGGGCTGCATGAAGCCCTCCCTGCCCCTCCAGAGCGGGACACCCCGCGAGGTCAACGTGCTGGGGGTGCTCGATGCGGTGTGCGATTGTGCCGCCGTCGACACTCCATCGGCGTTCGACGCCGCGATGACGGATGTGGTGCGTGCGCATGGGCTTACCCCTCGGCTCCTGGAGGGGGAGGAAACCATGCGGGCGATGAATGTGGACCGCGAAACCACCCAGCGGGGGGTTGGGCTGATGGTGGTGGCCGGCGTCGTTCCGCTGCTGCTCGTCGAGACCGCTCCGGTCTACTTCTCCGAGCTGAACGGTCAGTACCGCTGGACAGTCGGTGTCGCGCTCACGTTTTCGGATGGGGAGTCCTTCCGGCAGGCCACGTTTGAGGTTCCCGTGTTTCTCCAGTACCACCACCAGCGTGAAGCGGATGCGGTGGATGCCTCCGCGCCCGTCGTGACACGGCGCGTTGGGGAGCTGCTCGACGCCTGGTTGGCGTCGCCCGGGTGATCTACTTCCTGCTGGTCGACCGTTTCTTCGACGGCCAACCGGCGAACAACCTGGGTATCGACCCGGCCGACCCGCAGGCTTTCCACGGCGGCGATCTCGAGGGGCTGACCACCCACCTCGATGCTCTCTCCGCGCTTGGCGTGGACACCATCTGGCTTGGACCGATCGCGGACATGCGGGACACGTCCTTCTTCGGGAACGGCGCCTTCCACGGATACTGGACGGAGAACCTGGACCGGTTGGAGCCCCGCTTCGGCACCGACGCCGACCTCGTTAGATTGGTAGCGGCCCTGCACCGCCGCAAGATGGGGCTGGTTCTGGACATGGTGTACAACCACCTCGCTCCCGATCATCCGTGGGTGGAGCAGCGTCCGGCTTGGTTTCACGGTCTGGGACCGATCGTGGACTGGGGGGATGCTGAACAGGCGCGAACTCGCGATGTGCACGGTTTGCCGGACCTCGCCCAGGAGAACCTGGACGTTTTTGACTACCTGCGGTCAGCGACCTTCGGATGGCTCCAGCGCGCCCACCCCGTGGCCCTTCGCATCGACGCCGTGCGGCACCTCGCCCCCGAGTTCCTGGCGAGGATCGGGGCGGATGTACGCGCGCGAACCTCGGGGCGATTCCAACTTTGGGGGGAGGTGTTCGATGGCAACGTCGCTTCGGTTGTGGAGACCCGCGCCGCCGCCCGTCTCGACGCGGTCTTCGACTTTCCGCTGCACTATGCGTTGCGCGAGGTTGTTTGCGGCGATCAGGCGGCTGCGGCCATCCCCTCCGTTTTGGACCGGGGTGCGGGCGTGCCCCCCGACGCCTGGATCACCTTCCTCGACAACCACGACACCGCCCGCATCACGACGGCTTGCCACGACAACACCGAGCGCGTCGATCTCGCCCTCTCCCTGCTGTTCGCGCTTCGGGGCCGCCCGATGATCACCTGGGGAACGGAATGGGGGGCGGTGGGGGCGGGTGAGCCTGAGAATCGCGCCGACATGAGGTGGGTCGCGGCGGATTCGGCTGAGGCGGCTCGCCATGACGCGCGCCTGTCGCTTTTGCGGACCCTGGCTTCCTCGCGGCGGACGACGCCTGCGTTGGCGAAGGGCACCTCGCGAACGATCGGCCTCGGCGGAGATTGGTTTGTGATCGAGCGGACCGCCGGGACGAGCGTGCGTTGGGTCGCCTACAACGGCGGCGTGGAAACACGAACCTTTGCCGGGGTCGCGCTGCCGCCGCGCACCGTGACTGTCATCGATCCCGTTTCGGTCGGCGCGGTTGCTCCCCGCGTGCGTGCGGGATGGACCACGATCGAGGTGCCGAACCCCCCGCCCCTCGCGGCCGGGGATTCGCTGCGCCTCGTGGGAAGTGCGGCCGCTCTCGGGGACTGGCACCCTTCGCGAGGCGTCCCGGTTCCGGGTCGGGTGAAGCTGCCGGCCGGGGCAGCGGCGTTCAAGCTCGTCGTCACCCACGCCGATGGCACCGCCACCTTTGCCCCCGGCCAGAACCAGTGGATGCTCGGTGCGGAAAAGCGCCGCGACGTGAGCTGGGAATAGGCTCGGTCAGCCCGAAGCGCCGCGCCGCGCCTGCCGCCGCCGCCACAGGAGGGTCGCCCCAATCCCCAGGCCGAGCACGCCGCCTCCCGCGCATCCGGGGGTGTAGGTGGCCTCGACCTCGTCGCTGAACGGAGGATCCACCGCGGGGGCGCACCGGTCGGCCAACGCGGCGCGTTCCTGCAAAGCGAGCACATACAAGCCCGCGCCAAAGCCGAGCATCGGAGTGGGACCTTCGAAGCTGGATGTCGCAGGGTCGAACAGCTCCGGGATCTGTCGGTCGTTGGCGAGGGCCTGCTGGGTGATCCAATCTTCCAGCTCGCTGGCGCGCGCGGTGGCGCATGCCCTTCGCAGCGCGGGAGCCAGTCGCAGGTCCGCGAATGCCCATTCCTGGGTGTCGTAGCTTGAACCGTCGTCGGCGCGAGAGAAGCCGAGGCCGGAGGGGACCTTCAGCCAGGTGTCCCACATGGCCAGGGTCGGGCCGAACGTGGGCCCGCTGGCATCCAAGACTTCAAAGTTGTAGGCTTCAACCGCTGCGATATCGAGGTAGCCGATGCCGGATTGCAGCTCGCCGAGGCTCCCCGCGAGCACGCCATCGGTGTCGACCAGGTGGGTACCGATCGCTTCCTGCACCGAGGCGGCCGCCGCGAGGTACGTCGGTGATCGCGCATCCCCGAGCAAGGAAGCTAGGTTTCCGGCCGCACGCAGCCCCGCGACCGCCATGACGCTGGTGTAGGTAAACTGCTGCTCGTGCCCCCACCAGTGGCGTTCCCAGATCGAGCTGTCGGCGCGGATCAACCCGGTTTCGGCATCGATCATCGCCATCAGCGGGTCGGCGATCTCGTCGAGCGCACGCGGCCCCAGCTCGGCGGCAAGACGGTCTCCCCCCGCGAGCGTGTTGGTGCGGTCCAGCGCCCAGAGGTAGAGCCCCCAATTATCAAGTTCGATATTGGGCCCGGTGCCGTCGTCGTCGGACCACTCGGTGCCATCGCCGTACAGTCGGCACACGGAGAGGCCATAGGGCACACCCCCAAGGAGAGCTGCGTATTGGCCGGCTTTGCCCGACTGGAAGAGGAAGCGAAGCGCTGCCGCCGCTTCGTCGGTGTGGCCGGCCTGGGCGAGCGCCACGATGGCGTACGACGAATCCCGCACCCACGCGATGTTCCAGGTGTGGGGAAACTCGTCGTCGGGCGCGGCGACGGGGAACGACGCAGGAATCTGACCGTAGGGGCTCCCTTGCTCGCGAACCTGGGACATGGTCAGGAACGCGATCTGCTGGCGAAATACCGCGGTTTCGGCTGCGCTCATCCCGGTCGGTAGGTCACCTTCGGCGTGGAAGGCACCCCACCATGCCAACTCCTCCCGCAGCCAGGCCTGGGCACCGCGGTCGAGCGGATCCCACCCCGGCGAAGCATCCATGGAGGTGAAAACGCCGACCCATCGTTCTTCGCCGGGGCCGAGCGCGGGGATGGACCACCCGAAGGCGGGCACATTGTCGGAGCTGTAGGCGGAACAGTCGCCCGCGAGGCGCTTGCCTTCGGTCACGGTGCTCCAGGCGCTCTCGCAGGTGGCTTCGATCGCGTCGGGTGCGCGGTACCAGAGCGTGGTGCTGCCGCGTTCCACGACCATTTCGTGGTCTTGGCTCGTGGCGATCTCCCCGCCCCCCGGCTTCCAGTTGTGGAGCGAGGTGAGCTCAAAGCGCTCGGTCGGGGTGGTGGTGCTGGCGTTTCGCACTCTCGCCACTTGCACCACGCCCCAGGCACTGTGGGTCATGGGCATGAACGAATATTGGGTGAACTCGAGGTCCCCCACCCGTTCCACCGACTCGATCACGCCCGTTCCATCGACGGTTCGGACCGATTCGGGGGTCACCAGCCAGTTCCCGGCTCCCACGAGGTCGGTGTACCCGAAGTAGCTGTCGTAGAGCAGGTCGCTGGAGTTGTGGGTCGCGTCGAGCGCCTGATACCCGTGGTTCCAGCCCTGGGTGAGCCGGTCGTCGTCGTACACCAGCACGCCGAACCCGTTGCTGCTGACATGGGTCCACACGGTCTGGGACGGCGCCTCGACGGCCACAGCCATCGGAGCCCACGCGAGGAAGAACATCATCGCGGCACGAGCACGCGGCTCTGGCGCGCCGCAACGGTCACGCTCAACGAATCGCCGGAGGTGGAGAAGGTGTCGCCGGTAAGCACGTCGAGGTAGGTCCCTTGAGCCAAGCCAGTGTACTCGACGGCGTTGGTCAGCGTTCGTTCGTTCTCCCCTCGGTTGAGCACGACCAGCACGGCGTCGTCGTCGGTCGTTCGGACGTAGGCCCACACGTCGACCTCGTTCTCCCACCAATCGGTCGTGGTTCCGAGGGCGAACGCCGGGTGGTCGCGGCGCGCCTGCCCGAGCGCCTGCACGTGGGCGAGCGTGGCGGCTTCGTCGGCGCTCAGGTCGTTGTCGAAGCGCATGGTCTGGCGATTGTCGGGGTCGGCGTAGCCGGGGAGCCCGACTTCGTCGCCGTAATAGATGAGCGGCAACCCCGGAGACGTGAGCAGGAAGGTCCACGCCAAGCGCAACCGTTCGTAGGGTTCGGACCAGCCAGGAGCGGTGTCGGAGGCCCGAAGCAAGCCGTCGTCACCGCATGCGCCATCACCCCCCGCGCTCGCAACCTCGCCGGCGGCCTGGGCGATGAAGCGGGAAACGTCGTGGTTGCCGAGAAAGGTGGACATCACCGCGCCGCCGTAGCGAGCCTCGGACGTGGCGAGGCTGTCCGCGAGCGAGCCGGCGCCGTCGGAAAGCCCGATTTCGTCGCGGGCGAACGCGCCGAGCACCGAGTAGTAGAGCGGGAAGTCGAACTGAGCGTCCAGCTGCTGCGAGCCCAGGTAGGCGGCGATGCGGTCGTAGCCATCGAAGGTCTCCCCGACCGTGTAGAAGGACTCCGTTCCTCCCGCCTCGCTGTGCTCAATCTCGGCGAGAACGCGGGCTTGAACATCCACCATCACGCTGTGGGGCATGTGTTTGACGGCATCGATCCGCAGGCCGTCGATCTCGTAGTCCTTGGCAAACTCGACGGCCGCATCGATGGACTTTATTAGCGGCTCGGTCTGGGCGTAGTCGATGTCGGGCAGGTAGCTGGCAAACCAGCAGGTCTCTGGGCGCTGATCCCAGTTGGTCTGGCCATCCCCATCGTCGTCCTGTTCGCAGATGTGACGGTCGTTGAACCACTCGGGACGCGTGGCGTACCAGTCGTGTTCCTCGTGAACGTGGTTGCCCACCCAGTCCACGATGACCCGCATGTTTCGGGCGTGAGCGGCTGCGATCAGGGCGCGCAGCTCCGCTTCGTCGCCGAAGTGGGACTCGAGCCCGTCGCTGTCCGGCCAGTATCCATGATACGCGGCGTAGGTCGAGGAACATTGTCCATCCCAGGCGGACTCGGCGTTGTCGACTGGCGCGGTGATCCAAAGCACAGTCACGCCCAGTTGGTCGAGGTAGTCGAGCTTGCCGCGCAGCCCAGCCCAATCGCCGCCGGCGTAGTCCACGTCGGCGCCTTCGCTCGTGTTGAGCGCAGCATCGCCATCCGCAAAACGGTCGACGAAGGCGAAATAGAGCAGCCCGGTGGACCAGTCACGGTCATCGAGCCAAAAGGGGACGTAGGCCGGCTCCGCACCGTCCGCCCCGAAGCGCAGGGTGTGTCGCCCGCTGGACAGGCTGGATTTGGCAAAGTTGAAGCTCCGCCCTTCCCATCCCTCGACCGCTTCTCCATCGAGCGTGGCCCAGGCCCCGGTCACCTCGCGGTCGGCGGTGCCGGTCACCTTCAGGCTCGCGATGTCCCGGTCGATCTCGACCTTCGTGACGGAGATCTGGGGGGAACGGCACTCCGGCACGATGAGCAGCGAGTTGCAGGCGTCTCCGCCTCGCGTACACGTCGAGTCCCAGACCTGTTCCTCGTCGCATTGTACCTGGGCAGCGTTGGCGTCGCAGCGCCAAGAGCCGCCATCCACGAACTTGTAGGGGTAGGCGCCGGGGCTCAGTTCGAGGCGCGTGGACCAGGTTCCATCAGACTCTTTCGCCAGCGGGTCCGCGGTCTCGGACCAGTCGTTCCAGCTGCCCGCGACCGCTACGGCGCTGGACGCAGATGTCGTGACCACCCGAACCTCGCAGGCGTCCGACCGCTGCCGGTCACTCACCGTTACCGAGATGTTCGTGGCCGTTTCCTGGCCGCACCGGTCGCGAGCCACGACGGAGATGCGGGTGTAGCCGCTGAAGTCCGCCGCGCCGGACACATGGAGGATGTCGTTCGCCAGCGAGATCTCTACGCCCGGCTCGGCTTCCGCCTCGAAGGTGAGCGCTTCGCCCGTGGCGTAAGCGTTCAGGGAAAGCGGCACGTCCACCCCGTGGGCCACGGTCATCGGGTCGATGTTGGCCCACTCCGGCGGCGCCTGGCAGCAGGCCTCAGCGGCCAGGAAAGCCAAGAGCGCCAGGGGAATTCTCACGGCTTCGACCCCCGGAGGGGCACGGCCCGCCCTTCGCGCACGGTCACGGGGCCTTCTATGGGGTCAGGCCATCGTCGGAGCACGTCGGGGGCGGGGGCGACGACGAACGCATCGTTGGGCACCGCTACGCCGTATCCCAGCCGGACCCCTGCTCCGATCCGTGCGCGGTGGCCGATGGCGGGGCCAAGGAAAAAAGTCCCGGCGCTGGTGCGCCCCTGGGGCGTGTCCACCTCGACCGGCTTCCCAAACGACAGGTCGAACGTACAGCAACCGAGGGCCATGAAGCTGTTCCGGCCAAACAGGGTGGCCTGATGCCCCACTCCCGCGCTCACATATGCCCCCTCCGCAAGAACGCAGAGCGCCAGGTGGGTCTGCCGCCCCACGGTCGCCCGCGGGCCGATGCTGCACGCGCTGACGTGCGCCAACGCCTCGATCCGCGCGCCCGCTCCGATCACGGAGCCGCGCACCACCGCGTTCGCGCCGATGGTCACGTTGTCGCCGAGCTCGCACGCTTCCACGACCGCAGTCGGATGTACTTTGCACCCCGCGCCCCTGCGCGTGAGCGCGCGCAGGATCGAGGCTTCGTTGAGCGCGCCCGCACGCCACAACACGGAGAGCGCAGTACCGAGACGGGAATACCAGGCTGCCAACTCGAATTCCGCCTTCCGCTCCCTTCCGAGGGCGGCCAGGGCGATGCCGTTCAGGCGGGTGAGGTGGGACCAGTGCTCCAGATCGTGGGCCACCGCGATGCCCGACACCATCCCGGTTTGCGCGGCGTGCACGAAGGCGGCGTGGCCGAGGTCGATGTCCATGGGCTCGAAGCCGGCCTCGACCTCGATTTCCTCCAGACTGCCGAGGTCGGCGGCGGCCATCCCCGGCGGGAGCACCGCTAACGTGGGGTGCGACGGGTCGGTGGCGAGCGGCGAAACGTGGCGCAGCCAGCCCTCGTGCCGAACGACGAGGCGCCCGGGGCGACCCGCCGCCAGCAGCCTTCGCACGCAGGTGGCGGTGAACCAGGTGTTCTCTCCGTAGACGAGGCGTGAAGCCGCGGGGTCGCCTTCGCCGGGGGTCACGCCTGCGGCGGCGAGGGCGGCCGCTTGCGAGTCCGCGAGCGTTCCCCCCAGCACGGGGAGCGCCGCGGGGGGGTCGCCGAAGGGATCGAGGCGGATTTCACAGGGGAGGGGAACGGCGTACACGCCAGCCCCATAGCTTTTTGGAGGCGTGTGCGGCGAGCGGGCGGATGAGTTCGCCACGCCCGCGCGGCGACTGCGTGTGCGTCCGTATATCGGCGGGCCGCACAGCGAAAGGGCTGGTCCAGCCTACGCGACGGACGCTGTCGCAGCGATGTTGGTGACTATCGATGCGACATAATACCCATTGTTTTGCCCCCAGCGCCTTGCTTGCGGATCTCGACGCAGGTTCTTTACTTAGTAGAGCGCAGAAGAATGCGAATCGTGACCATCTTCCCATTAGGAACGGAACCCGTCGAACAGGAGCTTTAATCAAACGAATCCCGTGGCCCCTCGGGCCCCTCTACTTGATCGTCGATCCAACCGCGTGGGCGGAGGAACCGGTATCCATCCCGCCGGTGGAGTCGCCCGTCGGCTGAGCGCCGGGTTAGGCGGTGGGTATGGCTATCGACGCATACTTCAAGGGCAAACACGTCTTCATCACGGGTGGGTCGAGCGGAATCGGCTTCGCAGCGGCCGAACGTCTGGTGGGGGTGGGCGCGCAGGTGACCCTCGCCGCACGCCGTCCCGACATCCTTGAAGAAGCCAGGGCCAAGCTGGGCCCGAACGCACTCGCCCTTCCGCTGGACGTCGCGAACGAAGCGGAGGTCATGGAGCAGGTTTCCCGGCACGCCGCCGCCCACCCCGTGGACATGCTCATCAACAACGCAGGCGTCGTGATGCCAGGCCGCTTCATGGAGCTGAGTACCGAAAAGTTTCGCTGGATGATGGATATCAATTACTTTGGTGCAGTACACTGCTGCAAGGCGCTTATTCCGGGAATGATCGCCCGCGGCGGGGGCCACATCCTCAACGTGTCGTCCATGGCCGGGGCTATCGGAATCTACGGATACACGGCCTACTCGGCAACGAAGTTCGCCCTGTGCGGGTTCTCACAGTGCCTGCGTGCCGAGATGTGGCCGCACCAGATCCGGGTCAGCGTGTGCCTGCCGCCGGACACGGACACGCCGCAGCTCGCGTTCGAGAACCAGTACAAGCCCGCGGAAACCAAGGCCATCGCCGGGAATGTGAAGACCCTTCCTGCCGCGACGGTCGCCGAAGCGATGCTCTCGGGCATGGCAAGCGGCACGTTCGAGATCATTCCCGGCTTCGACGGGTGGTCCAGCGCGCTGGCCCAGCGGCTCGTTCCGGGGGTCGTGCGCATGGTGTGCGATGCGTCCCAGAAAAAGGCGGGTACGATCAAGTCGTGAGGGTCGCGCTGCTGCTCTGCCTGACGTTGGCCTGCGATGCGGGCCCCGGGTCCGAGTCCGAGCTGGCCGATTCGGCCCCGGCGACCTGTGCGGAGCAACCCGCCAGCGTGCGCGTCGGGGGAAGCGGATTGGATGCGGTTGGCCGACCGGTCTGGACCGAAATGCCGGAGGGGAGCCAGCAGATCATGGTGCACGGCCCGCAGGGCGGCTGGCATTTCCTCGCGAGCGCGGACGTCCAGAGCACCCACGACATCGTGACCCTCGACTACCGCGTTTCGTGGCCGGCTCGCGAAGGTGCGGAGGTGAGCTTCGGCTCGTTCCGGGTGATGCTCGTACCGGACGACCGATGTGGTGGGTACTACGCGGGGATGTTGGGTGTCCTCGACGTGAGCGAGCTGGTGAACGGTGAGTCCGACACGCCGCCGGAAGTGCTCGCCGGGGAAACGCTGACGATCGCGATGAACGTGGTCGACTTTGACGGTCTCACGGCGGCCGACTCGGTCAA
>CAMBIK010000142.1 GCA_945867435.1 Klebsiella pneumoniae | reverse complement strand
GGCTACCGCACGGTGGGCATCGCTGGGAACAGGGCGTTTCTCCATCCCAGCTTCGGGCTCTCGCAGGGATTCGACGCCTGGGTGAACGCGCAACCGAAGGCGGACACTCGGAAGGTCCCGTACACCCCCGCGGATCGCATCGCCCCCATGGCCCTGGCCGCGCTCGCACAGGCCGACGACCATCCGCTCTTCCTCTTCGTGAACTTCATGGATGCGCACACGCCCTACAAAGCGCGCCGCGGGTATGTCCGTGAACCCGAGCTGCTGAAGCGTGGGTCCATCCCTGGCAACAAGGGATTCAAGGGTGTGGCAAAGCGACTGCTTGAGGGGGCCCCGCTGGCGCCCGGCGTGCAGCGGTCCTGGATCGAAGCCTACGACGCGGAGCTGCGCTTCCTGGACGAGCACCTGGCCGGTGTGCTCGCCGCAGCTTCCAGCTTTGACCATGTGTTTGTGCTCTCCGACCACGGGGAGTACCTCGGCGAGCATGGGTTGGTAGAACACGCGAAGGACGTTTACGAGCCGGTGGTGCATGTGCCCTTCATGGCGAAGAGTGCAGCCTTCGCGCCGGGACACGACGCCAGCGCCATCCAGACCCATGACCTGGCGTGGATGGTTTTGGAGGCCGCGGGGCTCCCTACCGAAGGGATGGAGCGCACGCGGGAACTGGCGGTCAGCGACCTTTACTACACGCTGAAGAAGGATCTTGACGCCCCCACCTACGGGGCGCGGTTCAACCGTATCCGACGCGCCTTTCGGGTCGGTTCAGAGAAGCTGATCGTCGGGACAGATGGCAGTTTCGAGTTTTATAATCTCGCCGACGACCCGACGGAACTTCGCCCTGGTTCTGTCCTCCCCCCAGCTTTCGAGGGCCTGGAAGCCGCGTGGCTAACGGCCCACCCCGAGGTGGCGGTGGTGCCGGCGGGCGGGGCGCTGGGCCCGGATGAAGCCGCGCTGAAGGCTTTGGGGTACGCTGAATAGTTACCCATGGCGCGGGCGGCGCCTCCCAGGTGCATGAAACGGCCGGGCACCATGTGCGACTGCAAACAGGGGGAGAGCACCACACCGGGTGCATGACTAGCGCCCGGTGCCGCAGGTCGGAAAGCGAAGGTTGGAGGCGGGAGGGAATGGTGCGGTAGGTGGACAGGGCGGCAAGCCCTTTCCCCCTTTGCTTGATTAGGAATTGCGGATAGCCCCTACGGCATGACCCGCGACGAGATTGTCTCCGCCTGCCTAGAAACCACCCTCTACTCCTGGTCGGCGACCGGCAAAGTGGACCCCTTGGCGGTTGCCCGCGCCGAGGGCGTGTACCTTTGGGACGTCGATGGCAAGAGGTACCTCGACTGGAACAGCGGGCTCATGTCCGTCAACATCGGGCACGGTCACCCGGCTGTCCTGGAGGCTGTCACAAAGCAGATGGCGACCTTGGCGTTCGCCTACCCTGGCGCAGCCACGGAGATCCGGGCGAGGCTGGGGAAGCGGCTTGCAGCACTGGTTCCGGGCAACCTGAACACCTTCTTCTTTACGCTGGGGGGGGCGGAGGCCAACGAGAACGCGATCCGGGCTGCCCGCCTGTACTCCGGCCGCACCAAGATCCTCTCCCGGTACCGCAGCTACCACGGCGGCACCAACCTCACCCTTCAGGCGACGGGTGATAATCGGCGTTGGCACAATGAACCTGGCGCGCCGGGCTTTGTCCGCGTCATGGATCCCTGGCCCTACGACTATTCGTTTGGCGACGACGAGGACACGATCACCGCGAACCACCTCCGCTACCTCGAGGAGATCATCGCCTACGAAGGGCCGAGTACGATCGCGGCGATGATCATCGAAACAGTGACCGGCACCAACGGCATTCTCATGCCCCCTCGCGGTTGGCTCGCCGGGCTTCGCCTCCTCCTCGACCGCCACGGCATTCTCCTCATCTGCGATGAAGTGATGTGCGGTTGGGGCCGAACCGGCAAGCTGTTCGCCTTCGAACATGGTGGCATTGTTCCGGATATTCTCACCATGGCGAAGGGTCTCACCAGCTCGTACCTGCCCCTCGGTGCCATGGCCGTTTCCGACCCCATCGCCGAGCACTTCCGGCAAAACGTTTTCTGGGGCGGCCTGACTTACAACGCGCATCCGACCCTGTTGGCGTGCGCCCTCGCTTCGGTGGACGTGCTCATCGGTGAGGGGATGGTCGAGAACGCAGCCAGGATGGAGCCCGTCGTGCGCGCTCACATGGAGCAGCTGCGAGTGAAGCACCCATCCGTGCGCCGCGGGCGCTGTTTCGGCCTGTTCGGGATCCTTGAGATTCAGGATGCGTCCGGCAAGCCGATCGCCCACTATCCGGACACTCACCCGGCCATGGTTCGCCTCAACCGCTTCCTGCTTGACAATGGACTTGTCACGATTGTTCGATGGGATGGCATCATGTGCAATCCCCCGCTCTGCATTACCGAGGCGCAGATCGCCGACGGCTTCGCCGTTCTGGATCAAGCGCTGGCGATCACCGACGCGGCGATGACCTAGCGTGTCCGGCGGCACGTCTCCCTCCGTTCCGCTGCCCACACTGACCGAAGATCTGCCGTCGTTTCGCCGCATCCTCTCCGGGCTCGATCCAGAGGAGCAGGTCAACTTCATGCACGGGCTTCCGAAGCGGGAGATGCGGCGCCTGTTCGACGAAGGCTTGCCGCTGACCCTGGCGGAGGTGGCCGGCGAGGAAGATGAGATTGTTCGCCACGAAGGTCAAAACGATCTGCCGCCCTTCCTTGACCGCTTCGAGAAGCACGTCGTGGTTCGTGGTGGATCGGCCCAAGGCATAAACGTGCAGCGCTTCGCCTGGGCAACTGGGCCCGGTCACTTTTCGCTGCGCCAGGAGGGCGAGGAAGTGTGGTTCGATTACACCACGCTTCCGGGTTCAAGCCCGGAAGGTTGGCCGGCTATCGTCGCGAACGATCGTGGGCTCGGCCGGCTTGTGTACGGTGGCATGGTCGATCGCGTGCGCAAGGTGGTGGACCGGATGACAGTCGGCCGTGTGGTCCGGGCTGGCAAGCTGGAGAACCACTACTTCATGCTTTACCGGCGCTGAGCCCCGCTTCTGTCACGCAGAGCCTGGCCATCTTGAGCGCGAACAATGCGCTCCGGGGGGTGTCGTGCATGGAGCGACCGCCGGCGCGTTCGCGCATGGCGACCGGCACTTCGCACACCCTCCACCCTGAACGGACGGCTCTCACCAACACATTCGCGTCAGCAATTTCTGTTGGATAGTCCGATGCAAAGGCATGAAAGACCGCGGGCCGCATGACGCGGAGGCCGCTGGTGACGTCGGTGAAAACATGTCCACCGAGGAAGCTGGCCCACGCGGAGAGGGCGCGGATCGCCAGGCGCCTGGTGGTGGGAATGCGGTATCCCGAGAGCCCCAGGAAGCGGCTGCCGACGACGAGATCGGCCTGGTCCAGCGCGGCGATCAGCGTGGGCAGCGCCAGCGGAGGGTGCTGCCCGTCGGCATCGACGGTAGCGAGCCACGCCGCTTCACGGCGTTGGGCGTAGGCGAAACCTACCTTCAGGGCGTTGGCGTAGCCGGGGTCGGCTTGGAGCACGGTGGCCCCAGCCGCTCGAGCGCGTTCGGCAGTGTCATCCGTCGAGCCATTTTCGATGACCACCAGCTCCACGCCGGGCAGAGTCCGCTCCAGCTCGCGCACCACGAGCCCCACTCTGGGGCCTTCGTTGCGAGCGGGCAGGATCACCATGGCATGATCCTATCGCCAAGCCGCCGCGCCGGAGGGCTAGCTCGCGACGAACTTTTTCTGCAATTCGCCGCTTTCGAAAAGTTCCATCATGATGTCGGAGCCGCCGACGAACTCCCCCTTCACGAACAGCTGCGGAATGGTCGGCCAGTGGCTGAAAGCCTTGACCCCATCGCGCATTTCGCCATCTTCCAGGACGTTGACATGGGCGAACTTGACGCCGCACTGCTGCAGGATCCCGATGGCGCGGGCCGAAAAGCCGCACTGCGGGAACATGGGATTTCCCTTCATGAAAAGCACGACATCGTTGCCGTTCAGGAGGGTCTCGATTCGTTCGTGCGCGCTCATGGAATCTCCTAAGTGGGCTTGCCGGCTGCAAGCCAGGCTTCTGGGGTGTAGGTCTTGAGTTGGAAGGCGTGAATTTCTCGGCCCATCCGGGTGCCGAGCGCGGCGTAGACGGCCTGGTGCTGCTTGACCAGAGACGTGCCGACGAAGCTCGGGGCCATCACCTCTCCCTGGAAGTGTTCGCCATCTTCATCCACGATCAGCGCTACGGAGCCCGGAAGCGCCGCCTCGATCAGTCGTTTGATTTCGGTTCCCTGAAACATCGAGGCCCCCTTTGCGCGTGCGTCCTATCGCGCCCCGTGAGATGCGTGAAGTCTGGCCGCCCGCGCGCGTAGGCAAGCTCACCAGTGAGTGGTCGTTGCCCATGGCGCATGGCGCGCCTCCCAGGTCTGTGGTGCTTCCCGGCGCCATGGGTGACGGCGGAGAGGGGGAGAGCACCCCAGAAGCCGGAAACTGTAGGTTGGAGGCTGGAGGGTAGCGAGCGGTAGGGAGAGAGGGCGGCGAGCCATCCCCCCCGTTGCATGATAACGGTGGGAATGTTCGGTGGCTTCTGGGCGGTGTTCGGGCTTGTGCAGATCCTGCTCTGGGGGATGCTTGTCACCCCGTTAATCCTGCCTTTTGTGGTCATTCCGCGGGGACGTCGAGAGCGCTGGTCGATCTGGGGGGGCAGGCTGTTCGGGTGGCTCTGCACCTATGTGACCCTGCTTGGGCGCACGTCCATGGTGGGGTTGCAGCACCTCCCCAAGAAGCGTGGCTTCCTGGTGATCAGCAATCACCGGTCCTGGGCCGATGTGGGCATGCTCATGTGCCACACGTCGAGCCAGGGAATCTCCAAGAAAGAAGTGGCGTACATCCCATTTTTTGGACTAGCCGGTCACGTTTCCGGCGTCATCTACTTCGACCGCAGCCGGAAGGAGAGCCGTCAGGCGGTGGTCACCGAGGCCATCGCGATGATGCGAGCGGGGGCCAACCTCCACATCTTCCCAGAGGGCACGCGCACCCGGGATGGGCGGATCGCGGCGCGGGTATTCACAAGGTTGATTCAAGCGTGCTTCGACGCGGGGATCGAAGTCGTTCCTTGTGCCGTGTGGGGAACCGACCGGGCGGTGGGTGCCACGGGATTCAGCGCCCGGCCCTTTCAGCGCTTCGGGCTTGAGCTGGCCGCTCCTTTGGACCGGGCAGACTTCACCTCGGCGGAGGACTTCGCCAACGCGAGTTGGGCAAAGGTGGTTGAGCTCGCGCGCTTGCACGGGGCCGATGAGCCGTTTTCAGCTGCCTGAAGTATCGAAGATCACCGCTCGGGCGTGATCCGGCGACGCCAGGACGTATCGGCCTTCCGCGAGCGAGTCCACGGGTAGATAATGGACCAACCTATCTTCTGATGATACATTTTTGAATTGTATCGCGATCGGGGACCCGAGATTGAACCAGGCGACTGCCTTGGGGCCACGATCGGTAGCGGGGAGCAACGGTGCGAGGGTCCACGCCGATGCGCTCGCGCCCGATAGCACTACCACATCCTGCCTTCCCAGGATCGGGGGGGCCGCCGGTAGTACCAGCGGGTAGCGCGAGGCCCCGGCCGTTGGGGCCGCTGCGAGGGTGGTGTTGGTCGGGAGGGCGATGAGATCCACCCCGCTGAGGCGATACACGCCGTCGCTCAACGGAGCCCGCCATGCCACGACCGAAGGCGCGGCAACGCTCCATTTAATGGAAGGATTGGGTGCCCACCAGGACTCGTCTGCCGGGGCGAGACGGGTATCACCCGAACAGGGGGCCTCGATTCGGAACGCGCCATCGTCGCCTGTCGGTTCCGAGAGGCGAAGGCATTGGGCCTCCCCGTTATCCGCCCGCACAATCTCTCCGCGGATGGGTGCTCCGGTTCTCCCATCCACCAGGGTTCCGAGCAGCGCTTCGGGGGGCGAACACGCGAACAGGAGGGGGATCATGGGGCCGCGAGCTCACGGCGCGTTTCCGCGATCCGGCGGTGGATCCACGCTGCGGGGTCCCGTTCGTAGTCGGGGTCGGCTTGGGCGGGGAAGGTCGCGGCCCGCGCACTCACGATGAGGGCACCGAGGCCTTGCGGGTCCAGGGCGGCCCTGGCGCTTGCCGCTGAACCTCCTTGCGCACCGAAGCCCGGCACGAGGAACCATGTGTGTGGCATCCGCTCGCGAAGCCTGAGTGATGCATCTGGATGTGTTGCCCCCACCACGGCTCCCAGAGGGCCGTAGGTAGGGCTCAAGGCATTTTTCTCTTCCATCCAGCTGGAAAGGTCGTCGAGGACCGGCGATTGCCAGCGCGATGAATCTGCGTTTGAGGTACGCAGCAACACAAACAGTCCCCGCTCGTTGGCCTCGGCGACGTGCAGGAAGGGTTGCAGGGTGTCGGGACCCAGGAAAGGCGAAACGGTGAGCGCGTCGCATGGAAAGGGCGCGTCGGCTGCCAGGGTTGCATTCGCGTAGGCGGTGGCCGTGGACCCGATGTCGCCCCGCTTGGCATCGCCGATCACGAGCAGGCCCGCAGCACGAGCGGCTGTACACACGTCCGCCAATGATGACATTCCTTCCGGACCCAAAGCTTCGAAGAAGGCGAACTGAGGCTTGACTGCCGGAACCTGCCCTCGAGCCGCCGCCACGACATCCAGGCCAAACCTCTTGGCGAGCGCGGCCAATTGGGCGCGGGAGGGGTTGTTCAGCGCCACCCGCCCGGGCAGTCGGTCCACCCACGGGTCGATGCCGACACATAGGCATGTATCAGTTTGTATTACGGCGGCGGCGAGGCGGTCGGTGAACGACATTCGTGCAGGGTCTATCTCACGGCGCAACGTCGCCACCGGGCTGGGGCGGCGGTGGGCGCCAGCCGTACGCGTCGTTGGTCACTCGAGTCATCTGGAAGATGACGCCAAAGATTCGGTCGTCCAGGGCTTTCGCGATGCGCGGTGGCAATCGCCGCACCACCGCTCGGGCTGCGCCGACGACCCATCCAGCGGCCCGCTCGGAGGCGCTCACCCCCCCCACCTGGGGACAAAGTCTTTGAGCTTCTGCATGGCGGAAGCCCCGACTTGGGGAATCTCAGCGAGGTCGCCCATCGAATCAATCGGACGGGCGTCGATGACGTTGGCGGCCTCGTCGCTGGCAAGGTTCACGTCGTCGTTCAGCTGCGAGCTTGTGGCCTCGTTCACGATGTCCAGGACCACTTCCTGTTCCGCGGCCGAGAACGAGATGCCTTCCCATTCCCCCGTGCCGTCCTCGCCCGCGACCAGGTAGGCGAGCACCTCCAGGATGGTGGTGTCTCCCACTTCGGGCACGGCATCCACGTCGTCCAGGGTGCCGTAAGGCTCGTCATCCGACGTGTCGCAGGTTCCGTCGGGACCATTTCGATGGTCGACCAAGTTGGCCGCTGCATCTGAGTCGAGGCCGACCACGCTGTCAAGGAGGTCGAATTTCGCGGCGCAGTCGTTCAGAAAATCAAGGATCAAGTCGGATTCGGCGTCGGTGAGCCCGAGCCGTTCCTGTGTGGTCTGCGCGGGCGGATCAGGGGTGGCGGCGATTTGAACGTCGGTGTTGCAACCACCAATGAGCCACGCGACGAGCAGCATATGTGAGTCTATCAAGAAACGGGGGAAAGGGCTCGCCGCCCTCTCCCCCTACCGCGGTGTACGCTCCGGCCTCCAAGCTTCGCTTTCCGGCCTACGGGCCGGGTCGCGTTGGTAACGCGCCCCGGCCACCGCTCTCCCCCTCACCGCAGTTACCCATGGCGCGCGGGCGTTTCATGGGCCTTGGAGGAGCGGAACGCGCCATGGGTAACTAACCCGTGGCCGTGTCGGGTGATACCATGGGCGGTGGAGCCTGTTGTCATGCCTCGCACTGTTTGGCTGCTGAGCGTTGCCCTCGTCGCTTGTGAATCCTCGAAGGAGGAACCCGAGGGTTTCCAGGGCGGCGACTTCCAGGTCACCATCTCCAACGCGACCGACATGTGCGAGGATGCCGGCCTGGAAAGTATTTTCTTGCCGACGGGCAATGCGACTGATTTTGAGTCGCCGATGGAGCTGCCCGGCGTGGTCGACCTGCCATGGGTCCACACGGTGGACTTTGTGGACCCGTTCGGGGAGATGCAGGTCACCTTCGAGGAGGGGCAGTCCGGTGAGGATTGGATTCAGGCCCTCGAAGGCACGCCACCCCCGGCGGTAGAGATCGATGCGACGAACGCGCCGGATTGCTTTGTGGATGGCGTGGTGGACATGTACATGCAGGTGGTCGATTCCAACGCACTTGCGGGGACCGCCATCCTACATCTCGAGAGTTTTGACGAGGAGTCCTGTCCGCCCCAGACTGACGACAACTGCGATGTAAAGCTGGACCTGCGCTGGCAGCGCCTCTGATATGAACGCCCCTTTGTCTGGGGTCGGGCTACAAAAAAGTTACGGCGGCCGGCGAGTAGTGGAGGACGTCTCTTTGGTGGTTGAGGCCGGCTCGGTCCTGGGCCTCCTCGGGCCGAATGGCGCCGGGAAAAGCACCGTGTTTCGCATGCTCGCTGGGGTGGAGGTGCCGGACCGGGGGGAGGTGTATTTGGGGGGCGTGCGGGTAGACGCCGAACCGCTCGACGCGCGTGCGCGGCGCGGCCTCGGCTACCTCCCGCAGGAGGACACCCTGTTCCGCGATCTCGATGTTCACGACAACGTTGCGCTCGCGCTGCAGGTGTCCGGCAAGCGAGGCTCGGTGGCATCGTTGCTGGAACGCGTTGGGATCGCCGCACTCTCGGGCCGCCGGGTCGCGGGTCTGTCGGGCGGCGAGCGTCGAAGGTTGCAGATCGCCCGATTGCTCGCGATCGAGCCTGTGGTGCTTTTGCTGGACGAGCCGTTCGCCGGCATCGATCCGATCGCGATTCAGGGTCTACAAGCGCTTATTCGCGGTCTGGCCGCTGAAGGGGTCGGGGTGCTGCTCACGGATCACGCGGTGCGCGAGACCCTCGCCACCTGCGATCGCGCCGTGCTGGTCGATGCCGGAGTGGTCCATTGCACGGGGACGCCCGCGGAAGTCGCGGCCGACCCGCACGCCCGCGCACGATATCTTGGAGCAGACTTCGTCCTGCCCTTGCACGGTGCCCGTCCGCGCTGATACCATAGAAGAACAACTGGGCGCTGGGTGCGTCGGAAGTACTCCGCTAACGCACGTTTTTTGGAGTTCTGGACCTGAATGGGTATTGACTTCAAGCAGGGACTCCGACTCCAGCAGAAGCTCACCCAAACGCTTGCCATCACGCCCCAGCTTCAGCAGGCGCTGAAGCTGCTCCAGCTCAACCACATCGAGCTTGTCGAGCAGATTCAAAACGAGATTCTCGAGAATCCGACGCTTGAGGAAGTCCCCGGGAGCGTGTCGGTGGAAGGCGCGGGCGAGGCCACGCAGGCGCAGACCGCTGAAGTCAGGGAGACCAACGAACAGAACAACGGCGACACCAACGAGGTCGATTGGAATCAGGTGCTGGAGAGCATGCGCGATTCGGGATCGCGTGGGGAGCACGGGTCCAGCGGAATGGACGATCTGCCCCCCATCGAGACCAACCTCACCGCGGCGGATTCGCTGCCGGAGCACCTGGACTGGCAGCTGCAGATGCTCGTCTGCACCGACGCCGAGCGTGCGGCGGCGCGTGTCATCATCCACAATCTCGACGACCACGGATGGTTCCTCGGAACCCTTGAGGATGTGGTGTCGGAGCACAACGCCGACTCGCCCGGTCCGCTCATCGACATCGACGATGCCGAGGATGGGCTGCTGGTCGTTCAAGGCCTGGACCCGGTGGGTTGTGGTGCCCGCGGCCTGGTGGAATGTCTTTGCCTGCAGGCGAAGTTCCACTACCCAGAAGATCCGTTTCTTTCTGAGATCATCCGCAACCACCTGGGTGATCTGGAGAAGCGAAACTACGGGGGAATTGGGCGTGCGATGGGCCTCGCCGAAGAAGATGTGGTGGAATACCATCGCATGCTCAAGCAGTTGGAGCCTTCCCCAGGGCGGAACTACACTGGCTCCGAGCCGCAGTACATTTCCCCCGACGTGTACCTCTTCAAGATCGGCGACGAGTGGCAGGTCGTTCAAAACGAAGACGGAATGCCGAAGCTCAGGGTGTCGAAGTACTACCAGAACGTGCTTCAGGGAAAGGACAGCACCCGTGC
>CAMBIK010000141.1 GCA_945867435.1 Klebsiella pneumoniae | reverse complement strand
CTCGCGCTCTGCTCGAACACGCCCAATGCTTGTTCAACCTCTCGGACTATGTCGGCGCACGACGCCCGCTGAATGCCGCTCTCGCGTTGGCCCCTGACGATGCGGATGTGGTGCTTCTCCACGCCAACTTGTTGGCCAAGGAAGGCAAGGCCGATGAGGGCGCAAAGGTCTTCGAAAGGGCCAAAGTGCTGGACCATGCCCGCCGCCCCGCCGCCCCGGCTGCCGAACTGGCTCCCCCGGCAGCGCCCGTGCCAGTGGCGGGGCCGAACACTCTGGCAGCGCCCTCGGCGGCTAAGCCATGAGGTGGCCGCTCGTTGCATTGGCGGCGTTGGTGCTTGCTGCGCCGGCTTTTGCTAAGGGCCCGAAGTCCGGCGGCGGCCGGCCGGTGGTGTCGATGGGGCCGGCGCGCGAACATGCGGGTGCCGCCGTGCCGCAGGCGGGGAGCCGGATGTCCCCCCTCCGCCGAGCCAACTCCCTCCTGGGACAGGGCTATTTCCGAATGGCCGCCACCGCGTTCGAGGAGGCCGTCGCGGCGGCGCCGGGCTCGGCCGAGGCGCATGTCGGGCTAGGTGTGGCGTGGGCAAGGCTCGGCACCTGTTCCACCGCGCTCGACGAGTTCAGGGATTGGACGCACAGCGTCGCCTTCGGGGCCAAGGTCGGGCTGCTGGCCGCCCACTGCGCCGAACGGCAGAGCTACCTCGAGGATGCCGTGGCCTTCACGCTCCTCGCGTGGGAAAAGCGCCCAGACAACCGAACGACCTTGACGCGCCTTGTGCTGGACGCCGACCGCATTGGCGATGACGTGCTCGCGGGTGCGGCCCTGGAATACCTCTGGTATGTGAACCCCGACCAGGACGAGTCCTTGTTTGCTGAGGCGGCACTCGCGCTCCGTCAGGGCGATATCCTTGCCTTCGATGCCATCGATTCGCTATGGCGTCGTGAGGGGCGGTCGTCAGATGAAATGAATCGAATCCGCGCTCGGTCGTGGCTCGACGTTGGCGATCCGGCCGCCGCCTATGAGGAGCTCCGCAAGGGAGGGACCAAGATTCGCCGGGGTGCGGATTCTCGCGTCATGATGGCCGAGACCACCCGCCGGCTCGGGCAGACCTCGGATGCCGAGCGCGCCCTTGATGGCAAGTTGCAGGGGAAGCTCAGCGGGGCCGACAGCGATGCGGTCCTCGCCCGCATGCGGGTCGATGCGGGGCTTCTGGAGGAAGCGGAGGTGCTCCTCTTGCCCTACGCGAACGAGGTGGACGAAGAGATGGAGGCCAGCCGCTGGTACCTTGCCCGTGCGAAGGGTGATGTGGCGGCGATGTCGGTCGCTGCCCTCGCGTACGAGGCCCATCGCCTGAGCCCGCTGCGCACCCTTGAGCACTACATCCCGATCACGCAGGTTCGTTGAGCCCAAAAGCAGAGCAGCCCGCGCCGGTAGGCGCGGGCTGCTGAACCGGGCGGCCGAAGCCGACTAGTAGTAGAAGTAGTAGTAGTAGGTCGGCGTGCCGCCGAGGTAGCTTTCCCAGCTGGCTTCGTTCATGTCGCCAGACACGGGGTAGCTGCCGTTCGCGGCGAAGTTGTACGAGCGCAGGTACCACGCGGACGGGTCGGTCCCGTTGTCGTAGTGCATGAAGACCGACGAGGTGAGGTCGTAGTCGGTGCCGCTGTAGGAGTAGGTGTAGGAATCGGCCCAACCCCAACCATCCACGAAGCCGTTGCCAAACCACCAATCGGTGTAGGCGTAGTAGGTGAACACGTTGTCGCCGGACCAGTCTTCACAGTAGGGACCGTCGTTCCCGCCTTCGGTCACTTCGGTGGTGAAGGAGTAGTTGCAGTCGGGACAGGCGTCGGGACCGGCACCCACGCTCGCGAAGGAGGCGGTGGTGGCGCAGACGATTTCTTCGTTGGCCAAGTTCTTCGCGCCGATGCCGTAGGTAAGCGCGAGAGACTCGGCGCTGCTGTTGTACTTGAGGTCGCCGAGCCACAACAGGTACGCCGTGCCGGTATCCGAGCTGGCCTCGGTGTCCGTGTCGGTATCCGTATCTGTGTCCGTGTCGGTATCCGTGTCGGTGTCCGAATCCGTGTCGGTGTCCGCATCGCCGCCACCGGTGTCGCCGGTCTCCTTTTCAGGGGTGAAGCAGCCAGTAGCGATGAGGCTCAGGATGGTGAAGCATAAAAGAGTCATTGCAGATCTCCAGGGGGCGTAGGGAAGGGACGCCACCTTACTCTACCGCCGGTTGTCACGCAATCGCATTTTTCGTCGTACTGCCCGCCCCCGGGGGCCTGGGCTATGCGGGCGCATGCGCATCGCGGCGACCAGCGACATCCATATTGACAAGAACGGTCAGCCCACTCTGGATGCGCTCGTTCAGCACCTCCACAACTTGGAAGCAGATGTCCTGGTGGTGGCGGGCGATGTAGCCACTTCCCCGACCACGCTTCTGCACACCCTCCTCGCCCTGCGCCCTTGCGCTCGCGAGGTGGTGTTCGTGGCGGGGAATCACGATGTTTGGAGCCCCCCGCAGCTCGTGGAGCGGGGTCAGCACGCCTGGTGGCGGCTCGACACGCTCCTCCCGGCGTTGTGTGCCGAGGCCGACGTACACGATCTGGATGCGGGCGCGTGGTCGTTTGAGGGCGTCGACTTCGTGGGCTCGTTGGGCTGGTACGACCTGTCCACTCGCGATGTGGAACTTGAGGCTCCGGACACCGCCTATGCCAGCGGCGAATTCGCGGGAATGAAGTGGATGGACCATGTGTATGCCGCTTTCCCGGACGACGAGGGCGTACGGATGGGGTGCCAGGCCGTTGCGAGCCGGCTCGTCGAGCGGCTCCGGGCGCAGTTGGCGCGCTGCAAGGCAGGCAGCATCGTCGGTGTCACCCACATGCTGCCTTTTGCCGAGCAGCTTCACCACAAGCCGCATCCGGGATGGCGCTTCGCGCAGGCCTTTATCGGTCACCTGGCCCTGGGGGAGGCTCTACGCGCCGACCCGCGGGTGGAGCTCACGATTTCGGGACACACGCACATGCCGAGCGACCTGCGATTCGGGTCGCTGCGGGCGGTGTGCGCACCGCTTGGCTACAAAGCCGAATGGCGAGGGCTTTCCCCCGCCGAAGCGGTCGCAGGAACGGTCAGGCTCGTGGAGCTCTGAACGCTCAGCGCGTGGTGCCGGTCTTCCCGATCTTGCCGGTAGAGAGGATCTTGCGCACGTCGCCGGCAAGTTCCTTCACGCCCTGCTCGAACACGGGCACGAAGACATAGGCCGCCGCCACCAAGGCGATGACAATCACGCTGATGAGCAGCATGTACTCAACGGTGGACTGGCCTTCTTCATCATGAATCAGTTCGCTGAACATAGAATCTCCGGGGGTATGTGAAGGGGATGCAAGCGCTGTGCCAATGGGCCAACGCCGATAGTTTGCGCCTCGATGGGCGACCGTTGCCCCATCGCTGTCTCAGGGTCGGCGCCGATGGGGCATTTCCGTCGCACGCCCACCTACACGTCGAACGTGATGCCCTGGGCTAGCGGCAGCTCGTGGCCCCAGTTCAAGGTGTTGGTCTGGCGCCTCATGTACGCCTTCCACGAATCGCTCCCCGATTCACGCCCACCACCCGTTTCTTTTTCGCCACCGAAGGCCCCGCCGATCTCCGCGCCCGAGGTGCCGATGTTCACGTTGGCAATGCCACAGTCGCTGCCTTGGGCGCTCAGGAAGGTCTCGGCGGAACGGAAGCTGTCGGTGAAGATCGAGGACGAAAGCCCCTGAGGCACATCGTTCTGCCACGCGATAGCTTGGTTCAAGCTGTCGTATTCGAACACATACAGGATGGGCGCGAAGGTCTCTTCGCGAACGATCGGCATGTCGGGACGCGCCTTGATGATCGTGGGCTGCACGAAGTGGCCTGGCCTGTCCACCCGCTTGCCGCCTACAAGCACCTCGCCACCCTGGGCGATGGCTGTGGCGATGGCCGCCTCGAAGCCGAGCACGGCATCCGCATCGATCAGCGGGCCGACGAGGGTGCCTTCGGCGAGCGGGTCGCCGATTCGGCACTGCGACCACGCGGCGACCAACTTCGGCATCAGCGCACCCGAAATTGCCCGATTCACGAACAGCCTGCGCGTGCTGGTGCAGCGCTGGCCCGCCGTGCCCACCGCGCCGAACACGATGCCTCGCACCGCGATGGCCAGGTCGGCGTCCGGTTCGACCAGGATGGCGTTGTTCCCTCCTAGTTCCAGCAGCGACCGGCCGAGGCGACCGGCCACGACGGTGCCAATGCGGCGGCCCATCCTCGTGCTCCCGGTCGCAGAGATGAGCGGCAGGCGCACATCGTGAATCATGGTTTCGCCCACATCCTTGTCTCCGCCGATGACGAGGCCGAACACGCCGCTCCAGCCATGCTTGGCCAGCACGGTTTCGCACACGTTGTGGGTGGCGATGGCCGTGAGTGGAGCCTTCAAGGAGGGTTTCCAGATGACGGTGTCCCCACACACGGCAGCGAGCATCGCGTTCCATGCCCACACCGCATTCGGGAAGTTGAAGGCGGTGATGACGCCGATGGCTCCCAGCGGGTGCCATTGCTCGTACATGCGATGCCGGGGGCGCTCGCTGTGCATAGTGAGGCCGTACAGTTGCCGGGAAAGCCCGACGGCGAAGTCGGCGATGTCGATGGACTCCTGAACTTCACCCTGCCCTTCGGCGCGAATCTTCCCGACTTCCAGAGACACCAGCGTACCGAGGTCTTCCTTGCGGGCGCGCAGCGCTTCCCCCATCTGGCGCACGATTTCGCCTCGTTTGGGGGCGGGTTCCATCCGCCAGCAGTCGAAGGCGCGGGTGGCTTCGCGCACGACCGCTTCGTAGTGTTCGGGGGTGGCGAGATCAACCACGCCGAGGACCGTATCGTCACTCGGGTTTCGACTCTCGACCCGACCGGAATAGCCTCCCGTGAGCGGGGAACCTGCAAAGGCCCCGGGGTTGACGTCAGCGAGTCCGAGGCGGTTGAAGAGGTCGCGCATGTGGACTCTGCGTTAGCGCACGCGGTGCCGGTTTGCCAGCGGCGCACGGTTTCTCGCGGGCCCGCCCGGGGCAGACCGTCAGGTTACGCCAAGGCATGGTCCTCCTCGCTCTATGCGCGCTTGCCTTCGCCCAGGATGTCGTTTCCCTCGAGTATGTGAAGAGGGGGCAGGTGGGCACCGCCAAACCGGCGTTTACGGTGATCGCCAACGCCGACGCGGTGGAACTATCGGTGCACGGCACCTGCGGGTCGGCGAAGTTCGATCGGTCGGGCCCCGCGGCGGCGCGGGAGCGAAAGACTTGGGAGTTCGATTTGGGCGTAGGCACCTACACGTGCACGGGATCGCTTTCCGTGGAGGCGACGAACGGCGAAACGGGTGAAATGCCGCTGAAGTTCACGGTGCAGGTTCTGCCGCCCATGAAGATGCGACTCGTGGGCGATTCGCTGGATCTTCCGGGCCGCACGCTGTCGGTGACCCTGGAGCGGGACGCATCGAAGGTGGAGGTGACGGTTTTCGGTCCCGGCGGGGCAGAGATCGGCGGCGGGTTGACGCCGAGCAACGCAAGGGCGGGGCAACCCATCGCGGTGGCGTGGTCGCAGGAGCACGGCGAAGCGTTGAAGATGAAGCTCAAGGGGTACGACGCCGACGGGTTTTTCTCCGAGCTGGAGCTCAACCCGTGGCGGTACAGCATCCCTCACGAGGATGTGGTCTTCGCCTCGGGTTCGGCGGCGATCGACTCCGTGGAGGTCCCGAAACTTCAATCCGCAATGACCGAGGTGCAAAACACGCTGGCCAAGTACGGCAAGGACGTCGTGATCAAGCTGTATGTAGACGGTCACACCGATACGGTGGGGGATGCGGCTCGGAACGAGGCCCTTTCCCTGGAGCGCGCGAAGGCGATCGCCAGTTGGTTCGATCGGGCGGGCTTTCCGGGCGACATCTACTACTCGGGTCTGGGCGAGCGCGACCCGGCCGTGGTCACGGCGGACAGCGTGGATGAGGTGCAGAACCGCAGGGCGGTGTACACGCTCGCCGCCTCCGCTCCCGACCTGAACGGTGGAGCAAGCTGGACCTACCTGCGCTAAGGCAGGGTCAGACCGGCGTTCCTGCGTCGATCGAAAATCCCGTGAGCGTGCCGCGGCGCCACTGCTGGTAGTGCGCCGAGCAGAATCCCTTGCTGCGCACCTCGCCCGCGCAGCCATCCACCTTGCACGCCCCTACGGGTTCAGCCCTCAGCGGAGCGGGCGCACGGGAGACTGCCGCAGCGGCCTCGACCCGAATGGCGTCGGCCTGCTTCACGATCCCGTCGAGCCGAGCGGCCATGCCATCGATACGTGTGCGCATGTCGCGTACCTCGTCGCGAAGCGCTTGCACCTCCGCAGGGCTCGCATATCCGTGCTCCTTGAGGATCGACTGCACGATATCACGAATGGTGGGGTCGAGCGCCTTCCCCGCCGGTCGGCTCAGACGTGACACAAGAGTATCGAACACAGACATGGGAGTCTCAGATGTATTAGACATGTATCACTCGCGCCGTGGCGGCGCCAAGATGGTCCTGCGCGTTCTCGGCTCTACGCGCTGAAAACCGCGAACGAGCCCCCATCCACCTCGACCGCGGGCGCCTCTGGCCGTTCGGTATCCTTGAGGTACACTCGGGGTGGGCGCGAGAGGTCGGCCTGCCCTCCGCCCGCGGGGTACCCGGCGAAGGCCACGTGTCGGCCATCCGCCGACACAAGGGGGTGGCTTGTGGTGTATTGGTCGAAGAAGTGCAGGTAGAAGACCACTTCTCGTGTTGGCCAGAATGTGCCGAGATCCACAGGGTCACGCCCATCAATCGGGAGCTTCCACCAGCGAAGGCAGTTTTCGTCTGCGGCCACTTGCGCCACGAGCAGCCAGTCGGCCGTGGGCGACCAGAAGAAAGCAAGGCATTCCATCCGCGTGAGCGTACGCAGCGAGCCGTCCCGCAGATCGATGAGTTCGATGCCTCCGTAGGGCGAACCTTCCCCCCCCACGGCGTTGGACACCGCCAACAACGGCGATCCCCCCGGGGCGGGCACCAAGGCGAGCAGTCCCTTGCGATTCACGAGCGGCCTGCCCCTTCCGCCTTCGCGGTTGCTTGCGTAAACCAAGCTTCCGCCATCGTCTGGCGTGGCCCAAATGGCGCTGGAACCTGCGAAAACGGGGGCGCAGAAGCTGCCTGGAGCCAGTTCATAGGGCACGTCGTCCGCATCCCCGAGCGGGTCGCGAAGGACCATGCGGCCGCCCGAAGCGCCGGGGGTGCTCGTGTGTACGAGGATGCGGGTGCCATCGGGCGTCCAACTGAAAAACAGCGGGACGCCCGCTTCGACGGGAACGGGCACGCCGAGGCGGTTCCCGGCCACGACCGCGAGGGAAAGTTCGCTTCGGCGCTGTGAAAGCACGGCCAGCGCGGCCCCATCGGGGCGCCACTGCATGTAGATGGGGAGCGCGTCGCTCCCGGTGTCCCACACGACTTCTTCGGAACCGTCCAGCCGTTGCGCGACGACCCTGACGGGCCCGGTGCGCTCGTCAGACCCTTCGACGGCGAATCCAGCGACCCAGGCCCCATCGGGGGACCATGTGGGCCACGACCAGGTGAGCTGCGAAGGAGCCAGCTGATTCCAACTGCCAAACCCGCGTGGAAAGGATGTGGTGAGCAGCCGGGCATCCGTTCCATCTGCGTTTGAAGTAGCGATTTGCCGATCCTCGGTGATCCAGGCAAGGCGACTCATCGCGGCCACATCTCGAACATGCTTACGCTTACCCAACGGATGAGCGCGACCGCGATCAGGGGAATCACGATGGAGGTTTTAGGGGAGTTGTGCAGTTCCATCAGCCGCGCAGGGCGCACTTCGCGCTCGTGGTCCAGCTCGGCGAGGGCGTTCGCGGGCAGGGGCCCGAGCTTTGCGGCTTCACGGAGCGACCACAGCGCCGTGTCGTTCGCAGCCCCGAAGGCGCCAAGGGAAAGTCCAAGGCAGCCGATCGACGGAAATAACCATGTGAAACGCACGTCGTGCAAAATGGCGGCGGCGAGCACGGTCGGGGGGATCGGGATCGCCAGGCAGAAAAGCGCGACTCCGAACCAGCGCAGCCGGCCGAAGCGACGGTAGCGGGCGAGCATCGCAGATGCGCTCATGCGGGGTCCGGTTGCATGAGCCCGTAAAGCAGCACGCGCAGCCCATCGGAGGCTAGGCGGTCGGTGTCCGGGCGCATCCCGATGGCACTTTGCCCGGCCAGCCCGTCGATGAAGGCCTTGAGGAAGAGGGCCACGGCCCGAGGGTCGTAAGGCCGGAACGCTCCGTCTGCGATACCCTGAGCGAGCACGCGCTCGGTGGCCGCGACGAATTCTTCGTGGACCGCGTTGACCTGCTTGCGTACGTCCTCGTCGCGAATGGCGAGCTCGGAGATCAGCAGGAAGAAGCGGGGTGGGGTCTTCAATCCCGCAAAGTAATCGAGGTACTTTCGCCCGAGATCGATGAGCTTGATCGCGGCCGGACGTTCATCTCGCTCGGCTTCGGCGAGGAAGGACCGGGTGACCGCAAGCTCTTCTTCGACCAGCTCGTCGAAGATCTCGCGTTTGCTAGCGAAGTAGAAGTACAGGGCCCCCTTGGATAGCCCCGCGCGACTGGCGATATCTTCCACCCGCGCCGACAGGTAGCCACGCTCGATGAAGATCGCCCGGGCCGCCCGGAGGATTTGGGCGCGGCGTTCGGTTTCGGGCAGGTGGCGGGTCATAGGGCGTCGCCCTCATATCCGACAATCTTGGCAAACGGTGTTCCATCCCGCAGCACCTTAAGGTACCGTGCGTTGATGGGTTCGCTCGCCCGCGAGATCTTAGCCATGTTATCGGTGCAATCGCCGGGCGGCCTTGTTTTCGGCACGGCACGCCGCATGGAGGGCATGAGCCTTCGGTTTGACCTGGATGCCATCTTGGCGGCCGGCGACATGGTGGAATGGCGGATGGAACTGCCCGGGCTGGAAGAAACGGCGATGGGCACCCTGCGAATCACGGGCGGCCAGCGGGATGCAGCCGTCGGGGTCGCGGTGTGGACGGGCCTCATCCTTTCGCTCGCCCCCGAGGATGCCGAGGTCTTTGAGGTCTGGCGGCAGGGGGTCGAACGGGGCTCACGGGCGTTCGCGCAGTCCACCAAGCCTTCCACCGACACATGGTTGGCCGCCACGACCATGGTCGGGTCGACAGAAGCGGAGCGCAGGCTGGCGGTGGCCACCCAGGAGGAACGTCGGAAGGGTCGGCTGGAGCGGGCAAAAACACTCTCAAGCAACGCCAAGAAGTGGCCCGAGCCGGAAGATCGCACGGGGGGCCAGGCCGTGGCCATGGGCAGCTTCCGCGCTTCGTTGTCCGGTTCAACGCCGCGCTCGTTCGCGCCTGCGCCGCCGGCCGAACGTCCCCCAGCACCGCCGCCAGTCGTGCTTCCCCCGGGCCCCGCGTCGGCGGCCCCCACGCCGGTGGTGCCCGTTCCGCAAGTCTTCGTGGACCGGGAGATGGTAAGCGTGAACTTCGCGGATGTGGCTGCATGGCGCGCTGCGCGGGGTCGGGTGCTGCAGGGAACTCTGGAAGTGCCGGCCGCGAAAGGGCCGGAGGTCGGCACCACCGCCCAGGTGTGGCTGCGCCTGCCTTCGGGGATAACGCTCATGATCAGTGCAGAGGTCGGGGCGGCTCCGGCGGGTCAGTTGAACCTGAAGCTGCAGCTCACTCCGACGTTGACACACTCGCTCGAGTTTGGGTAACGCCGCCTATTTGATCTGATTGGCTACGCGCTTCAGTTCGCGCATGCTCTTGATCTCGAACAGCTTGCCCTTCACGGCGAAGGTAGAGAGCTTCTGTGCCTGCCGTACATACTCTCCATACTGGTAGGCCTTACCCCAGAACCAGTCATACTTACGCTGGTTGAAGCTCCTCACGAAACGATCCGTGGCGAGGAACTGGACCAACTCCTTGGGGAGGTTGTTGAACAGCGTAAGGAAGAACAGGAAGTTCAGGTAGTTGCCGTTCGGAGTGTGGAAGCCGCGGCGATACACCTGATTGTATTCGTCGGTGACAAACCCATCTTCGATGCTCTTGTGGTAGAACTCCGTTCCCGGATACGGAATCAACGAGGAAGGCAGTAGATTGTAGGGCGGAGGTAGGGTCCAAAGAAGCCGGAGCCCCTTCATCACATCTTCCGTGGTCTCCCACGGGTTGTCGAGGATCATGTGATAATCGGGGACTTGGATATAATCCTTGTACTTGCTGATGATGTTCACGGCCTTCAGCAGTTGCTCGTTGGTCATGCCGCGCTTGTACATCCGCATCGTTTCCGTGGAGCCGG
>CAMBIK010000140.1 GCA_945867435.1 Klebsiella pneumoniae | reverse complement strand
CGTATCGTCACAATCCGAGGCGTCCGCGACGTAGTCGGCGGGCGCATCACAGGCGCGGTTGGACACGGAGGGATCCCCGAAGCCATCGCCATCGCTGTCCGCATACCAATCCGAAGCGTCTGCGGCTGAGTCTTCGTCGATGGCCGTGTCGCAGTCGTCATCCACGCCGTTGCACAGCTCCGTGCCGGCGGGGCTCACGAGCGCGTCGGCGTCGTTGCAATCCCGGTTGTCGGCAATCCAGCCGAGCGGCGCGGTGCAGGCGACGGAAGAGGACGCAGAATCTCCGTATCCATCGCTGTCTGCATCGGCGTACCAGGTCAGCGCGTCGGCAGCATCCGACTCGTCCACCGTGCCATCGCAGTCGTTGTCCGCTCCATCGCAGGTTTCGACGGCGCCGGGGAAGTTGGCGCCGCTGGAGTCGTCACATTCCTCGCAGGCGGCCCACCCGTCGGCGTCGGCATCCGTGAACGCCACGCTCCCATCGCAGTTGTAGTCGTTGGGATCCGTACAATCGGACTCTGCCGCTCCCGGGTGATACAAATCCGATGCATCATCACAATCACCGTCAAAGGCTATAAATCCTTCGGGTGCCGTGCAGGCCGTTGTCGTGACAGCGGCTTCGCCGTAGCCATCCCCATCGGCGTCGGCGTACCAGAGGAGCGGGTCGACGGCACCGGACTCGTCCACCTCGCTGTCGCAGTCGTCGTCGATGCCGTTGCATAGCTCCAGAGCGGCGGGGTTTACGAGCGGGTTGCCGTCGTCGCAGTCCGACCCGTCTGCGATTCGGCCCAAAAGCGGGTGACAGGACTCCACAACATCAGCCGGGTCGCCGTACCCATCGGCATCTACGTCGGCGTACCAGGCCACGTCGGTGTCGGTGCCGTTGTCGACGAGGTCATCGCAGTCGTCGTCCACATCGTTGCAGACCTCGAGTGCTCCCGGGTAGACGGTCGCGAGGGCATCATCGCAATCGGTATCGTTCGTGACGGCTCCGAGCGGAGCTTCACAAGCGGCGATCGCGACTGCCGGATCCCCGAATCCATCGCCGTCCCCATCAGCGAAAAACGTGAGCGTGACGCCTTCGTCCACCGTGCCGTCGCAGTTGTTGTCGATACCATCGCACAGCTCCGCCGTGCCGCCGTCGACCACGGGATCGCAGGCCTCGATCTCGGGCTCTCCGAACGGCTTGACCTCAGGACCGCCCTGCCCTGAATCGGTACAGCCGGCGGCGAGGAGGAAACAGAGCATGGAGGTTCGGTTCATCGTAGCATCATAGCGCAATCAGGCTAAGTCGGGAGCGTGTCGGCGTATCGGATCGGTATTGTGTGTTCTTCCGGCGGGCACCTCGCGCAGCTCCACTGCCTCGACGCCTGGTGGGCGAAGCACGAGCGCTTCTGGGTCACGTTCGACAAGCCCGACGCGGTGTCGTTGCTTCGCGAAGAACGTGTGTACTGGGGCCACCACCCCACCAACCGCAGCCTCAAGAGCCTCGTGAAGAACACGGTACTCGCGATCCGCGTGCTCGCAAAAGAACGTCCCGACGTGATCGTGAGCAACGGTGCAGGCATCGCCGTGCCATTCTTCTGGCTTGGCAAGTATGTTTTCGGCTGCAAGACCGTGTACATAGAGGTCTACGACCGCATCGACTCGCCCACGCTCACCGCCCGGCTGGTAAGGCCCGTGCTCGACCGGATGGTCGTGCAATGGGAAGAACAGAAGGCGTTCTACCCGGAAGGCATCCTCCTCGGGTCCGTTCTATGATCTTTGCGACCGTGGGCACCCATGAAGACCCCTTCGATCGCTTACTTATCGAGCTTGACCGTCTGGTGCTCAGCGGGGAAATCGCCGATCCTGTCCACATCCAGACCGGGTACAGCCAGCACATTCCTGTGGCCTGCACCCACGCCTCGATGATCCCCTTCGACGACGTGCAGGACTGCATGCGGCGGGCGGCGATCGTCATCACCCACGGGGGGCCCGCCTCGATCATGCAGGCGCTCGCGCTGGGGAAGGTTCCCATCGTCGTTCCACGCCAATCCGCATTTGGCGAACATGTGGACGACCATCAGATGCGCTTTGCCGCTCGCATCAGCGACCGCGTACTGGTGGTACTCGACATCAACGAGCTGGGTGCAATGCTGCGATCTCACGCCGTGCGCGTCGAGCGACTCGGCCCGAACACAGGGGGGCCAGAACGTGCCAGCGCCTTTGCGCACCGCTTGGACGCGCTCTGCGCCGGACTGACCCGGAAGTGATAAACCCAAACTCGATGAGCACGATGCGCCCCGAGACCGTCGCCGAACTCCCGCTGTCCGAGGGCCGGTTCCAGCTCCTCGAGGTCATCGGCGAAGGCGGGATGGCAACCGTCTACCGGGCGTTCGACCAGCGTCTTCAACGACCGCGGGCCATCAAGATCCTCAGCCCGACCTTCGCCCACCGCCCGGCCTTGCGTCGTCGCTTCCTCAGCGAAGCCCAGACCATGGCCAACCTCGAAAATGCCCGTGTTGTGCGGATTTTCGACATGGGCGAGGATGGCGACCGAGTCTTCATCGTGATGGAGTTGGTGGAGGGCGGCTCGTTGGTGGACAGGGTGCGGGACCACGGTCCCATGCCGCCCCGGATGGCCGCCAGCGTTGCGATCCAGCTCTGTGAAGCCATCCACCTCGCCCACGAAGCAGGGGTGATTCACCGAGACATCAAGCCGCACAACATCCTGCTCACACTTTCGGGCGAGCTGCGGGTCACCGACTTCGGCATCGCCCAGGTGCAGCACGACGACAAGGCAGGCATGACGCGCACCGGGGCCGTCCTTGGCACCTGGGGCTTCATGGCTCCTGAACAGAAGACAAACGCGAAGCAAGTTGATGCGCGTGCTGATGTGTACAGCATCGGCGGCACGCTCTGGTCCCTACTGAAGAACGACACTCCGCCGGAGCTCTTCATGGCGGATCCGGAACCCGAGTGGTTCGAAGGCGTGCCCGAGGCGCTGGTCGAGGTCATCCAGCGTGCCACCCGCTATCGCCGTGAAGATCGCTACATAAGCGCTGCTGCGATGGCAGAGGCCCTGCGCGAGGCCTTGCCCCTGCTGCCGGAAGACCCCGCGAACACGGCTGCTCTCGCGTCGACCAAGCCCGCAGTTCCTACCCGGGTCCCCGCTCCAGACAGCCTCGCTCAGCTCGATTCCCAGTTTGGCCGCCGCGTTCCCGCTCAGGACACCATGATCCCGGAAGGGCCGGCCGGCCCCGAAACCCCCTCGGTCGCCACCCTTCAGCTTGAATCCGAGCAGCTCGCTGCCAGCCGGCCGGAGCGCGAGAATCCCCCGCAGGGCCGCGCTGGGAACCTCCTTCGGCCCGCCCTGCTGCTGGCCAGCGCCGTCGCCGTTGCCGTGGCCGCCTTTACGGTTCGCGGCGGAACCGAGAACCCCGAGCCCGAAACACAGACCACCGCAGCGACGCCCCCTCCCCCGCTGCAAATCGTTGCGTCTCAGCCCGACTCGCCTCCCCCGGCCGCCGACCCCGCGACACCCGTGATCGCGCCCACCCCGCAGCTCGCTACGCCCCGCCCTGATTCGCCGGTGATTACGCCCCCTCCCAAGTCCCCCCGCCCCGCCGCGCCTTCACAGTCGGTGAAAGTGGCACCACCCGAGCCGGTCGTGGCCGAGATTGCCCCCCTTTCCGTGGTTGAGCCTGCGGAAGCTCCCGTGAAGCCGCTCAGAACCAAGTTGAAGGCCTCTGCCCCTCAAACCACGAAACTTGGCAACCGGGTCATCATCGAAGCGAAAATCGACGGGGACTACACCGTGAAGTTGTACTATCGAGGTCGGAGCGGCGACAGCTTCATGGAAAAGCCGATGACCGGGACCGGCACCTACTCGGCCAGCATCCAGGTGTCCGAAGCCCTGGCCGGCGGCATCGATTACTTCGTGGCGGCGACCGACTCAGCGGGTGCTACCCAGCGTGACGGCACCGCCCGCGACCCCAAGCGCATCGCCATCACCCCCTGACCGCACGCCGGGCCCGCACGAAGCCTACAGCTTGAACTGTGCCCACAGACGAACGGTGTCGTTGTCTACCGGGTCCTGATCTTCCAGGCGAAGCTCGTAGCCGGCACCGATTCGAGCGTGATCTTCGGCCGTGTGCCACGCACCGCCGACCAGCACCTGGCTGTAGCCCCCGAGGGTGCTGTCGTTGAACATCGATGCTTTCACCGCCGGTTCGAACGCACCGACCTGATAGCTGAGCTGAGCGGTCACGCCGTAACGGTCGGTTTCCTCCCACACCTCGGGGGTGGCGACCGTGGTTTCGGTGGGCGTCACATGCGAATACGCTCCATCGACGAGCAAGGACACGCCGGCTGCACGGAGGATCGCATCGCCGCCTACGGCCCACGAGTCGGTGGCCTGACCCACTCGGTAGTAGCCATTCGTGGCCACGCCGAAGCCGAAATCCTTCCGGTCCCCCCAGGTGCGGTAGGTGTTCGCCTTCCCGAGGTCCCATTCCAGGCGACCCACATAGGTCTTGCCCGCCGAGACATCCCCGAAAAGGTCGCCGCCGGCGTTGAACGCGCCCAGGGTGACCTTGCCACCGCCGCGACCAAAGCCCACGGTGGCGCCGAGTGAACGGTCGGGCACGAGGTGTTCCGAGGCGATGCCGCGCTCGGTGAACACCAGTTCGCCCGCGCTCATCAGCTGATCGCGAGAAAAGGGGAGCTTGCCCTGCCCCACGCGCACGTCCAGTCCTCGAACCGGCTCAACGCCGACCCAGGCATCCACCACCTCAAGGGGCTCATGCGGCTCGTCGAGCCCATCGTAGGGAGCGGTGGTTCCGAAGGAAAGCTTATAGCTCCACTTCTTGTAGCCACCTGAGAACCCCAGCCGGGCGCGCTTGATCTTCACACCCATGTCATCTTCCGGATCGCCATATCCGGAGGCATCGGCTTGCTCGTTTTCATCCATGTCGTAGGCCGTGACCCAGATCTGGACGAGCGCGGAGGGCTCGAACGTAGGGCCCTGGACGGCGGGATCTTCCGCACGGGCCGCGGTGGAAAGTGCGAGGAGGAGCAGGTTGGGCATGTGGTTCTACGCTCGGAGCGATAGTCTAACCACCTCATGATCCTCCTCACACTCCTTGGCTGCACCACCTCGTCGGAATGGGCTTCCGCCCGCAAGATCGATTCGCTGGCCGAAACGGTCGGCGGCCCCAAGGCCACGGCGCGCCCCGGGGATTTCCTGTTGGAGAACGACCGCATCCGGGTTGCGGTGCTCGGGCCTCGCTACTCGATGGGCCCCTCCCCCTTCGGAGGCACCCTGTGCGATGCCGACATCCGGCGCGCCAACCCTCGCTACGGCGCGGGGCACGGCAACGACCAACTTGCGGAAGTCTTCGCCACCGTCAACATGAACATCGCCGGGGCCGACACCGAGGGCGAGGTGTTCGTGCTTCAAGAGGGCAGCGAAACCGAGCCGGCGATCATCCGCGCAACGGGGGAAGGCACGCCGTTCCTCACGATGTTGAAGCCACTTTGGGCCATCGTGGAACAGCCCGAGTTTCAAATCACGACCGACTACATCCTCGCTCCCGGCTCCGGCGCCGTGAAGATGGTCACTACGGCTTCCCTCACGCCCACCTTCACCGACGCAACGGTGCTGGCCGGGTCCACCGACAGCCTTCCCTTGCTCGACTACGCGATGGTCTCCGGGCTCTCTTTCGGAGACTTCTACCTGCAGGGGGGTAGCATCGACGTGTTCGCTCCGGGGGGCGGCTTCGATGAGGACCAGCTCGTCGCGGATGCTGTGGCCGAAGGGAAGAACACCTTTCAATCCCCGTTCAAGTTCGAATTCCTCGCCGGGGTGGGCGATGGCGTTTCCTACGCCCTGATGGCCGACGCGGGAGACCTGTTCGTGCCTCTGTTCACATCCTCGCAAACCGCGGGTTTCGGCGCCGGACAGCTGGGAGACATCACCGACGAGGGGGACACCGGAATCGGCGATGAAAGCTACGATCGTTTCCCGGGCGGCCAAGCCTATCAGTATGTACGTTGGTTCGGCGTGGGTCGGGGGGACGTGGGAAGTGCCCTCGACTCGCTGATCGAAGCCAGGGTGCTCGCCCACGGTACTGTTAGTGGCTTTGTGGTCGAAGAAGGCACAGGTATCGCCGTTCCCCACACCAACGTGTTGGTGTTCGTGGCGGGTGCGGAAAAGCCGTGGAGCCAATGGGAGACCGATGTCGGCGATGACACCCAGCTCGATGGCAACTTCGGCGGTCGCCTGCCCCCGGGCCGCTACGACCTCTTGGTGCACCAGGAAGGCAGGCCGGATGGCGACCGCGTGCCGCTTACCGTGGTGGAAGGGAAAGAATCTACCGTCGTCCTTGGCGCGAAGCGGGCGGGCCAGGTCGATCTGACGGTCGTGGACGAAACGGGCCGGAACGTACCTGCGAAGGTCACTTTGTTCCCTGTCGATGGCGAAAGCACCCTGCGGCGCGACCTCGGCGACAAGATCGTTTCCGGCGGCGCTGCCGAAGTCGTATTCCTGGCTCATGGAACCGGGAGCGCCACGCTGCCGCCCGGCACCTACCAGGCCATCGCCAGCCGGGGCCTTGAGTACGAGCTGGGCACGTCCGAACCGTTCACCGTGCGTGCCGATGGTGCCACGCAGCTCACGCTCCAGGTGCTGCATACGGTCGATTCCGAAGGCTGGGTCAGCGCCGACTTCCATGTGCATGCCGCCCACAGCTTCGACAGCGGCGTTTCGCTCGAGAACCGGGTGGTGACCATGGTGGCGGAAGGTGTCGACTTCTTTTCGTCGTCCGACCACGACTACCTCACCGACTACGCACCCGTCGTCGAAGCGCTTGGGCTCGAGCCTTGGGTGAAGACCGCCGTGGGGCTGGAAACAACCACGCTTGAGGTCGGCCACTACCTGGGCATGCCCCTCGCGTACGACACTCTAAAGGATCAAGGCGGAGCCTTCGACTGGACAGGGATGAACCCGACGGCCATCCTCGACGAGCTGAAGTCGCTGGGCGTGGCGAGCGGCTACGACCCCATCCGCATCGTGGCCCACCCGCGCGACGGTATCCTCGGCTATTTCGACCAGTACGGGTACAACGCCTACAGTGGCCAGGTAGAAACTCCCATTTTGTCGTTCGCAAATGAGATCTTGAAGGACCCAGACTTCTTCACCACCGGCTTCGAAGCTCTCGAACTGCTCAATGGCAAGCGCTTTGAGCTGATCCGCACCCCCACCCAGCCCGAGCTGGACGCCTACGCAGCCGACGGGAACGTGACCGCCTACTCGGTCCTCGAGCGGACCGGCGAGGAACAGCTGGACCTGAATCACGACACGTATCGCCTGGGCTATGGCCAGGATGGACAGGTAGATGACTGGTTCAGCCTCCTGAACAGCGGCGTTCGGGTCACGGCGCTGGGCAACTCCGACACCCACAGCCGGTTCAGCATCGAAGCCGGATGCCCCCGAAACTATGTGTTCGTAGGTCAGGACGACCCAGCCAACCTCGATGAGCAAGCTGTGGCCGATGCGGTCCGTGCCGGGCATGTGGTCGCCAGCTACGGTCCCTTCATTCGGTTCACCGCAAACGACGAAGCGATCGTCGGCGATACATTGATCGATACAGATGGCGTCGTATCGCTCCACATCGAAGTGGAAGCCCCGACCTGGATCGAGGTCAATCGGGTTGAACTGTATCAGAACGGCGTCCTGATCCATGAGTGGGCTGGACTCGATCCCGACGTGCTGAAGTTTGCACAGGACCTTGATGTGGCCGTGTCGAAGGACAGCTGGTTCGTGGTCATCGCGTTGGGGGATGGCGACCTTTCGCCCGTCTTTACCCCCGTCGAGATCACGCCGGTCGAACTGCAAGATGTCGTGATCGAAGCGCTCTCGACGGTGCCTGCGATCCAGTCCTTCGTATCGCCGGGTGTACGGACGCCGCGCGAAGGCCCCGTGCTCCCCTTCGCGTTGACCAACCCCATCTTCGTGGACTTCGATGGCGATGGAACCCTGACTCCGCCTGGGATTCCGGAGTTCATGCGCGAGCCCGTAGAACCCGAGTGAGCACCGCCCTTCACCCTGAGGCGAGGCTGCGCGACCTCCCCATCGCCGCCCTGGACTTCGAGACCACAGGCCTTTCCCCGCGTCGGTCCGACAGGGTGATCGAAGTGGCCGTGGTGCGGGGGCGCTGGGGGGAAACCCCACAGCGGTGGCACACGTTGGTGAACCCCGATCGGAACGTTGCGGCGACGCAGATCCATGGCATCACCGACGCGATGGTGAGCAGCCAGCCGCGCTTCGCGGACATCGCAGAAACGCTCCTCGACCAGCTGCGCGGCGCGGTGGTCGTCGCCCATCATGCCTCCTTCGACCTTTCCTTCCTGGAAATGGAGCTGTCACGGATGGGACAGGCCATGCCCACGCTGGCCGCGCTGGACACCCTCGGTCTGGCGAGGCGTGTGCTTGCCCTGCACGACCACCGACTAGCGACCCTGTGCGCACGGTTTGATCTCCACCGAGAACATGCGCACCGGGCGCTCGACGACGCCCACGCCACTTGGCAGCTCGCCCATCACCTCGCTCTCGCTGCCGACCCCACGGGGGACCTGCGGCTCGGTCAGGCCCAACTGCTCTCGCGGCGGCGCTCTCCGAGCGAAGTGGATGAGATCATCCATAGGCTCGAAGCAGCGCGCGTCGCCGGCGCGCGGGTGACGGTAGAGTATGTGACCAGCGATTCGGCTAGTGAATCGCCGATTCGACGCCCGATCACCATCGTGAAGGTCACGCGGACGCGCGTCGATGCGTTCTGCCACCTTCGCGAGGCCGACCGTACGTTCCGCCTGGACCGCCTACGAATCGTCGCCGACGCGCCTACGCCACCTCGTACAGGTTGATGTAGCGATTCCCCTGGATGGGAATTCGGCCGAGCATCGTAGTCGGTTGGTCCACCTGTTTGGAGCCGACCTCGGTGAGCAGCACCCGCCCACGATGGGCGCTCAGGTTCATCATCCAACGGGCGAGGTAAAACGGGCCGGCGAGCTCCCAACCATCCGCAGGCCTGCGCGTGTCAGGGCGGATTCGCGTCACCCCCGGAGCGATCCCGGCAGACAAGCGGTAGCCTGACTGTGCCGTGATGCGATGCAACGCGATGGCAGTGCGCACGACCCGAGCGACGGTGTCGCGCAAGCTATCGGCTGCGGGCCACACCACCAAAAGGCTGCCTTCGCCACGTTCCCAGACCTCTCCCAGATTTTCCTCAAGCACGGCCATCCATTCCACGGTCAACGCCGCGAGAGACTGCTTCGGGGAAGCAATCGAACGAGGCGGAGGCGAGGCTTCCATCGATAGGACGACCACCGGAGCCGCCGCTGCGGACTTCTGGGACCGGCCGGAACGCCCCGGCACCGCCGCCGCACCCGCGTTGGCGGATTCGATCACATCGCGCAGGTAGGCGGCGAGATCGCTGTTGGTGGCCCGGTGCCCCTCGGACAAGATGAGCTTGGAGACCGCCTCGTACATCTCCTGCGCATCCGCCCACCGGTCGTTGGGGTGGCGCGAGAGGGTTTTGAGCAGGAACCCCTCTAGTTCTTCGCTGATCTCCTTTCGGTACGGGCGCGGGCTGGGCACCTCGGCTCGCCGAACGCGCGCCAGAGTTTCGTCGCGGCTGGCCGACTTGAACAACCGCCGGCCGGTCAGCAACTCGTAAAGCATCGTGCCAAGCGAGAACAAATCGCTACGACCATCCAGGGCGCGCGACTCGGCCTGTTCGGGCGACATGTAGCTGTACTTGCCGCGGATCACGTTGACCTCACCCCGTTGGGCGGCTGCACGACTAATGCCGAAATCCGTAAGTTTGACTTCGCCCGAAAAGCTGATCAGCACATTTTGGGGAGAAATATCGCAATGCACGAGGTGCAGCGGCACCCCATCAGCATCGGAGAGGGAGTGCGCGTAGGCCAACGCCTTGAGCACTTCACCAAGGATGAACAACGCAAGATTGACAGGGAAGTCGCCAAGCGAACGGGCGCGGGAGGCGAGCCGAGCGAGGTCGAGCCCGTGCACATATTCCATGGCAATGTAGAGGTGGGCGTCGTGTTCGCCGAGCTCGAATACCTGAACGATATTGACGTGTGCCAGCTCGGCACAGATGCGAGCCTCGTTCTTGAACAGTTCCCGAAATTCCTCATCCTTCGCCAACTGGTCCAGGATCCGCTTCACTACGAGGATCTTCTCGAACCCCATGGCGCCGTGCACACGCGCCCGAAAAACCTCGGCCATCCCGCCTGTCGCGATCTTCTCCAGCAGTTCGTAGGCGCCGAAGGCCTCGGGAGGGGCGGGGTTGGACATGAGCTTGCCATGCGTCTAACCGCCGCCGTGCTACATGCTGGCCCATGATGCGCTTCTTCCTGCCCTCCCTGCTCACGTTCCTCGGCTGCGACAGCGGCGAAACTGCGACCGACACCGGAGATGCGGCGGCCGACTCCGATACGGATACCGATACGGATACCGATACGGATACCGATACGGATACCGA
>CAMBIK010000139.1 GCA_945867435.1 Klebsiella pneumoniae | reverse complement strand
CAGAACCACTCCGGCACCCTCACGACGACCCTCCCCCCATTCACCTGGGCCTGGCAAGCCAGCCGGTCTCCGCGACCCTCGGCCTCCATGCCCAAAACAAGGCGTTCCATCGGCTGGGGACGGCTCAATCGGTCCGCACCGGACACGATCTCCACCCGACAGGTGCCGCACGAGCAATTCCCGCCGCAGTAGGAACGCAGGTCGAAACCAGCGAGCTTGGCCGTTTCCAAGAGGGTCGCCCCGGCCCGAGCGGGGGTCGCCCGGCCATCGAACACCACCTCCAGAGCACCCCCGGAATGAGAGCGTCCTGCGGGCACCTGGGCGGGGGTCGTGGCCGCCCCTGTCTTCAAGACCCGAGCTACGAACGTCGAGGAGGCTCGACTCGCGGCACGAAGTCCGGCACGCAGGACACGGAACGGGATGGGGGGATGTTCCGGCACATGCGCATAGTCTCCGAGTCCAGGCGGTGCAGCAAGCACCGATTCACATGATCGTAACGGGGCGCACGCCGCGGGACCCGGGTACGCTTCAGGCATGCGGTGCGGTGCGGAGAACCAAGGGTGGGCGCGGTGAGCCTGCGTTGGCCACTGGCGTTGGCAGGTTCAGCCACAGCGCACGCTTTGGGGTGGTGGACCGTCTTCGCCCTGTGGACTCCGCCGCCTCTCGAAGAAGACCAGATCGTCACGGCTGTTGATCTCCTGGACGAGGCCGCGCCCGACCCAACGGTGCCAGCGCAGAACGCCGCGGGCGCGGCGGTTGCGGGGGAGTCGGAAGTGGAAGCCGGGGTGGCGGCGGAAGCCAAGGTTGAGCCAAAGGAAGCCCTCCGCCCGGCCCCGAAGGCGCGCCCAAAGCTCAAGGCGCGCGAAGTCTCAAGTGCCTCCCGCCCCAACGCGACGAAGCCGAAGCCGGTCAAGAAAAAAGCAGTTGTAAAGCCGAACGACCCCAACCCCACGCCTGCGACCGTATCGTTGTCGGTCGCTGAGACCCCTCCCCCCCCGCCGACCGCCGCCGAACCGCCTCCCGAAGATGCAGACAAGGACAAAAAGAACGTCGCCGCTTCCGGCACGGGGCAGGGAGCCGCGCAGTCCTTCAAGTTTGCGAGGAGTGCTACGCCGGACCAGGGGGAATCTGCCCCCGCAACGGCCTACATCGGCGACCGGAACGTAAGCGCGCCGGAAACCCTGCGCGTCGCGACGACCACCGAGCGATCTTCCGGGAACGCCCGCGGCAGCGGCGAGGCGTTGCCCGTGCCCGAGGCGCACAAGCACGACGACCGCGGCGAGTTCGCTATTCACGCCGTTGCCACGCCAAGCCCAGAGGCCGGGGGGGGCGATGAAACGTTGGCGGGGGCGGCACCGGGCATCCCAGCGGTCCAGAGCTTACCGGACCTTTCACCCGTAGACGTGCTTACATCCCAACGAAAGGAGCCGAACCGGAGGGGGATCGCCGAGGCCTTGCCGGAGCCGGCCTCCGCCCCGACCGACGGCTTCTGGAGGGGCGATGGTGCCGCTGCGGCCGGCGAAGGCGACGCCGCGATGGACAGCCCCGCGCCCACGGCAGGCGAAAACGTACAGCGGGCCGTATTCAAAAAGAACGGCGCTGGCTGGACCGAAGTGACGGCCCTCGAGGACAACGTGCTGCTCGGAGACCATGCCGCGGTCTCCATCCGGCAAACGGAAGTGGGCGAATGGTTCACCCCGGTCGACGACCTGGTTCGCCTCGGCTGGCGGCCTCCGCTCGACCAGGTCGCCCTCGGCGTTTCGGGTAGGGTCACCCTGCAGTTCGTCGTGAAGAAGAACGGTCGAGTCACGGACCTGGCCATGGTCGATGCCAACGTTCCCCTTTCGCTCCAAGAAGCTGCACTTATCGCCGTTCCGATCGCGGTCGCTCCCCCTCCGCGTGGCTCGGCCCCCCTGCGGGTCCGCTATGTGTTCAGGTACGGAACCACCGGGTCTGAGGTGAACTGATGACCCAACGCGGCCAGAAGCCGAACCGAACCGCGGAGGTGATCGCGCTCGTGGTGATCGCGCTGCTGCTCCACGTCGCGGGCGGCGTGCTGTTCGCGAAGAACTGGCGTGGGTTCTCCCTTTCGGCGTATGAGGCACCTGTGTCGGTGGCGCTCCTCGACGGAGACGTGCTCCCGGGCGATGTGCTGCCCCCCGGCTACGAGCCCGAGACCGTGGCGGCCCTGGACCCGCTGGAGGAACCCGAGCCGGAGCCCGAGCCGGAGGACCCCATCGATCCCGACGGTCAAATCGTGGAGACCGCCCCCCCGCTGGACCCCAAGGTGCCGCTCCAATCGGACTACCTGGCGGAAACCAACAACGCCGTGCCCGAAGAGACACGTTCCAGAAAATACAAGATCAACCCAGAGATTCTTGCTCCTACATACGCCGAGGACTCCAAGATGGAGATCGCCGACGTGGCCGATATCGGCGCGAGCGATGTGTCGACGGGGGCCACGGCGGGCGGCATCCAGGAAGACACCGTGGGCAAGGGCGCGCCTCGCTCCCTGATTCCATCGCAGTTCTCCATCACCAACAAAGAAGGTTTGGACGCACCTACTTCGGCTTCATCCACGCTGCAGGACGTGCGTGGCGCGCCGCAGAACGATCTATTGGACGAGAAGATCGGTGCGGCCATCGCGTTGAACACCCGTGAGTTCTTCGGCGCCGAGTACATCAACCGGATCCGCAGGCAGGTCAACTTCTATTGGAAGCAAAACCTCGACAACCTCTCGACCAGTGTTCGCCTCGGGAAACCCCGCTATCTGACCTCAGTTTCCGTCGTGCTAAACGCGGATGGTGTCCTGGAGTCGATCGCTGTCACCGACGACAGCGGTCAACCGGCCGTAGATGATTGCGTAGTGCATGCATTCCGAATTGCTGGGCCCTACCCCAACCCCCCGGCGCAGCTCATCAAGCGGGACAATAGGGTGTACCTTCCCGATTTTGAATTTACGGTAGAAGTCGGACAGGCACAAATGCAGTACCATGGCGTCGATCCTCGCGCCAACGTGCAGTTCCCAGGCATCCTCAACGCCCCGCGCTGAGGCATCCGAGATATCGTTCCAGCACGATGGAGTCGCGAGAGCTCGAACTGCTGCGCCCGCTTGGCGAAGGGGGCTTTGGCACCGTGTGGTTGGCAAGGCTCCACGGGAGCGACGGGTTCAATCGCCAGGTGGCCGTCAAGCTGATGAAGGATTCTGCTGCTTCAGCCGATATTATTGCGCGACAACGAGATGAAGCGAGGCTGCTTGGCCTTCTGCAACACCCGCACATCGTCCAGGTGTTCGATCTCACGGTACACAACGGGCTCCCCGCCGTGATCATGGAATTTGTCGAGGGGGCCGATGTCGCGACATTGCTGAAGCAACGAGGCGCGCTCCCCTTGGGCGTGGCCATCCCGGTAGCCGCCGCCGTGGCGGGAGCCCTCGACGCCGGCTGGAACGCTTGTGCTCCTGGATCCCACCGTCCTCTTCGGGTCGTTCACCGCGACATCAAGCCCGCAAATGTGCTTGTGACCGTACACGGTGCCGTGAAAGTGCTGGATTTTGGGGTCGCCCGCGCCGACTTCGACCGTGAGGGCCTCACCCAGTCGATGGCCTTCGGCACCCCAAGGTTCATGGCTCCAGAACAGTTCCTGCTCGGCGAAGTCGGAGCCGGAAACGACGTTTATGCCCTCGCTGTGACGCTGTGGGAAATGGTGATGGGGCGGAGCTGGGAACGCCCACCGCTGCAAGAAGATCGCTTTTGCCAGCGGGTGGCGATGCAGATTGCCGAGGCCCCGGAGCCGATTCGCCCGATTCTCGAGGGCATGCTGGCATGGGCCCCGGGTTCGCGTCCGTCGGCCGAAGTCGTGCGGGAACAGCTTGAGGCGGTGAGCGTGCCCGGCGAGAGCCTCCGTGCCTGGGCTCGCCGCCACGTTGCGACCAGCATGGCCAGCCACGCCCGTACGCTTTCAGCCAGTCCCCCGGCGGCCAGCCCCGTACCCCACGCTGCGCAGACTCACGGCGGCACGTCGCTGGCGACCGCCGAGCTTCTTCCAGACAGCGGTTCGTCTCTGCTGCACGCGACTCCGGAGCCGGCCGCGGCGCAGCCGCCGCAGCGGAATAAACCAACGTTGAGAAGCCTGAAGCTCGTGGCCGCGGCGACCGTTCTGATGCTCGGGGTCGTGATGCTCGGGGTCGGCACGGTCTTGAGCGTCGCGGAGGAACCTCCCGCCGTCGAGGCTCCGCCCGCTCCGGTCGTCGAGGTACCGGCCGCTGCAGTCGTCGAGGCTCCGCCCGCTCCGGTCGTCGAGGTACCGGCCGCTCCGCTCATCGAGGTACCGGCGGCACCGACCATCGAAACTGCGGCACCGCAGCGTTCTGCCGCTCCGCGTCGCTCTGCCGCTCCGCGCTCCCCAGCCCCCGACACCGCAATTCCCGATGCCGCCGCTGTGCCGACGCGCCAGGTGATGGTGCAAGCCGATGGGGAGGATACTCGCGTCAGCATCGATGGTCGCCCCAACCGGCAGACCCCCCTGCACAAGCTCGATCTCACCTACGGCACGCACCAGGTGGAAGTGGATGTGAAGGGCAACAGCGGTGGGTGTACCATCACAGTCGATCGCGACCACCCCGATACCCAGCTGTACATCACGAAAAATGGCGGCTGCAGCTTGAAGTAGTGGCGGCGGCTCGGCGTTCAGGCGGTCGGGAACCGCTCGAGCCGAAAGTCATCCCCAAGGGCGAGCAAGGTGTCCGGGGGAACCTCCTCCCAGATGTCCTCATCCCCGATCCGCTCGCTTGCCACGATCAGGTGGTTGACCCGGTCGTGCGGCCGCGCGCGCAAAAGGCAGGGCTTGTCTGGTTCGGCGCAGGTATCGGCGTCACGACAGAAGTGCTTCTGCGTGGCGAAGAACAGCTCGCGCCCGTGGCGGTGGGCGAAGAAAGAGTGGCCGTTTGTAAGCAGGAAATTCACGATGGGGGGTTCCGCCCCAACGCTTCGCGACCAACCCTTGACCTGCCCCATCGCCTCCCGCACGGCTGCCCCCACCTGGCCAGCTACGGCCGGCACATGCCCTTCGGTATCAACCCCGTGGCGCGCCATCACCCCAAGTAGGTAGCAGAAAAAGGCTTCGGTGTCGGTCGCGCCCAGGCGCCTGGACCGCAACGCGGCCGGCGTGGCCTCAAGCAGCAAGGGTTCGAGCTGCTCGAATCCGTGCAGGGTTCCGTTGTGCGCGAACAGCCACCGCCCGTTGCGGAAGGGGTGGGTGTTCAGGGGGCCCACCTCGCCCACCGTGGCCCGGCGCACATGAGCGATAAGCGCGTTCGATGCGAGGCGGTCAGCAGCCCTGCGAAAAGCGGGCGAATCCGACGCGGCCGTTTCGCTCTTCACGATGTAGGCTTCGTCTCCCTGAAAATACCCGATGCCCCACCCGTGGGGGTGATCGCGAGCTTGGTCAGCGAGCGCATTTTGTGCCTCAATCAACGACCGGTGGGCGCGAGAGAGCACCGCCGAACGGAAGCCGAAGAGCCTACACACGGGCACCTGCTACCACGGCGACCGTTCCGTGACACTCCGGGGCATGCTCAGGTCGCGGGAGGAGGATAGAAGCCGGGCTCTGGGGGCCTCCTGTTCGATCTCAGCATGGGAGAAATGCTCCTCATCGCCATCGTGATCCTGGTCTTCGTGGGACCGGAACGCATCCCGGAGTTGATGTCAGCGGCAGGAAGTTTCTACGGGAAAATCCGCAGAATGAGCGACGACCTGCGCCGAACGTTCAACGCCGAGGTTGCGCGGGCGGAATCCGACAAGCGGCGAGGAGAGCTCGACATGCGCCGGAAGCAGGCCGATGCCCGGCGACAGGCCGAGCGTGAGGCAAAGTCCCGGGAAGCCGAGGCAGCAGAACAGGCACCGGATGAGGCGACTCCCGCCGAACCGAGCAAGGACTCATGAGGGAAGGTCCCGAAGAATTCAAGATGTCAATCCTGGATCATCTGCGCGAGCTCCGGTCCCGGGTGATGGTCGTGCTCGTGACCCTCCTGGTCACCTTCGTTGCGGCCTTCAGCTTTGCGATGGACATCTTTGCGTGGCTCGCCGCGCCGATGATCCAAGCCCTGGACGCTTCTCACGGCACCATGGCGGTCACCCAGGCCACCGAGGGCTTCGCAGTACAGATGCGCGTCGCCAGTCTCGCAGCGCTGTTCATCGCCTCCCCCGTGCTCTTCTACCAGATCTGGCGCTTCGTTGCGCCGGGCCTCTACGACACGGAGAAGCGTTGGGTCATGCCGCTGATGGCAGCCTCCACGACGCTCTTCCTTGGGGGCGCCGCCTTCGCCTACCTGGTCGTATTCAAGTTCGGCTTCCCGATTTTCCTTGCGATGAACGGCCCGAACGTCCAAGCGGTGCTCTCGATTGAGAGCTACCTGAGCTTTGCCACCACCGTCCTCGTGGCGTTCGGGGTGTCGTTCCAGCTGCCGGTCGTGGTCTGGTTCCTGGCTCGTCTGGGGATGATCGACCACCGCGACATGATGCGGGGGTTCCGCTACAGCATGGTCGCGATCTTCTTCATCGCCGGCGTTCTGACACCCCCGGACGTGTTTTCACAGGTGATGATGGCGGGGCCGATGGTGCTGCTGTACGCGGTTGGAATCGTCGTGGCGCGCTTCGCTACGACGAAGAAGCGCGAACCCGTCGAGGGATGAGTTAAACCCCCGCGCGATGCCTTCCCTGGCCGATCGCTTCTGCCCTAACGTTCACGATGCGCCGATCACCGCGGCCGCGTACGACCCTTGGAGCGGGGTGATAGCCACGGCCGATGCGTCGGGACTGGTGGCCGTACAGCGGGCGGGAGAAACCACCCCGGGACTGTTGTTCACCCCCGGCGCAGCCATCACGGGGGCCATCAACCTCATTCGCGGCGGGTCCCTGATCGCGGTGGGCGACGACGAGGGTACCATCGGCGTTTATGGAACCGACAGCGGCGAAGCCATTTTCCACGAGGGTCGGGAAGGCGCCCGGGGTCGAGTCCGGGCCATGCGCGGCGTGGCCATCTCGCCAGAAGGCGGGCGCGTCGCCAGCATCGCCGTAGATGGGCTTCTTCGCATCTGGGATATCGCGAACGGACGCCGTGAAGTCGCCTGGCAGGGCTTCGGTGGCGCGACCGTGGAGTTCGACGCCCATGGCCAGCGCGTGCTTTGCCTCGATGCCGATGGGCAGCCCCGCCTGGTCGACCTGGTCTCCCATCAAGGCCTGCCGATGGATCGCCTGCAAATGCCGGCGAATCGTGCAGTTTTCGCGCTCGATGGCACGCTCGTGATCGCGGCCGGCCCATCGGGCGTTTCCCTCCTGCGCGTGGTCGACGGGCGTCTCGTCGCCAGCTTCGCGGCCCGCGGCGGCGGGGGCATCCTGGGCATCGTGCAGCGCCCCGATGGCGAACAGGTGGGTGCGGTCACCAGCCGAAGCGTCCACCTCTTCTCGATGCCCGACCTCGCTCCTGTGGAAAGCGTTCGCCACGGCGCGCCCGATCCCTCCGGGGCGGCGTGGTGGGGGCAGGAGGGGATCCGCGTGGGGGGCAGCGATGGGCTGTCCCACGGCGGCGAGGGCGCGGTGGCGGGCCCGGTCACGGCGGTCGGGGGCTTCGGGGAGACCCGCCTCGCGGCACACGGCGACAAGGTTGTGGTGTGGCAGGGAAACCGACGTGGGCAAACGATCGAGGTTGGAACCCCGATCCGGGAAGTTCATGTGGACCGGGATGGCCGACATGTGCTGGTCCTCCCCGAACGGGGGGCCCTCCGCTTGTTTGACACCCGAACGGCCCAGCAGGTGTTCGATGCGGGGGTCGAAACCGCCGGCGCCCGCAGCGTCGCTGTGGGCGGCAACGTGGTGGCCGCGCTGCTCCAACGGGGTGGCGTGCGTTGGTGGGACCTCGGCAAGAACCGCGCCTTCGAACTGCTCTGGCCGACAGCGATGGCGCTCTCGCACGGCGGCACGTGGCTCGGGCTGGTCACCCCACGGGGCGAGATCAAGATCATCGAGCCCAGCACGGGTCGGGATGCCGTGCCGGCGCCTCGCCCGGCCGCTCAAGTGCCCATCCGGCTTTTGACCTTCGTAAATCGCCGTCCGGACTTGTTGGCGCTCGATGAAGATCACATCCTCGCGCACTACGACCTTTCGACGAGCGCGCGTGATGGCCAGCCCGCGGTGGCGCGTGATGTCCTCCAATTTCCGGGTGCCCCGGACCGAATCTGGGGAATCACGGGCGGACAGTTCGCGGCCGTCCGCATCCCCGATGGCGAGGCGGCCTCGGTGATGTTCGTCGACATCCACCAGCAGATGGTCGTCGGCGAGGCGACCGGGCTGCACAGATGGGCCGAGGTGGATGCCGAGTCGGGATTCATTTTGGAACCAGCGCGCAGCGGCGGCGTTCTTGAACGGGACATGCGAGGCGCCGAACACCGCGTTCTGCGCAGTCTTCCCGGGGGCCAGTGGGTTGCGTTCGGGACCAACGGAATTCTCGATGCAAGCGCCGCAGCGGGGGGAGCCCTGGGCGGTTGAAGATCGGGCTATATTGACACGTCAACGGAGCCCCCATGTTCATCCTCCTGCTCGCCGCCCCCTGCTTCGCCACGGACTGGGCGGCCGCGATGGCGACCGGAGACTGCCCCGGGGTCGTGGCGGCACTGCCGGAACCCTCACGCGACCTGGAGCGCCTGGCGCTGGCCCGGTGCCTGGACCGCCTTGGGGAAGATGGGCGTGCGGCCGAGCTGGCCGCCGGAATCGCAGACGCCTCGCTCCTCCCCTTCGCCAGGCTCGTAAGGGCCCGCGCGCTCCTCGACCGGGACAACGCGGCCGGCGCCGTCGAGGCCAGCGATGGGCTCACGCTCCCCGGCCACGAGGATGAGTTGCTCCGCGGGCGCGCCTTGGTACTGTCCCACCGAAGCGTCGAGGCACGGGATGGCCTTCGCAGCCTCACCGAGGTCCCCGCTGCCGCCGCGGAGGCCCGTTACTGGCTGGCCTTTGGGGCAGAGGATCGCGGGGATCGCGACGCCGCCGTGGCCGCCTACCGCGCTGCGTGGGTGAAGGATCCAGGCTCTCCGTGGGCCGAAAGGGCCGCCAAGCGCTTGCATGGGTTGAGCGCACCCGTGCCCGATGCCGCCACACCCGCGGGACAGGCGCTGATGCTCGATCGAGCGCGGGCGCTCCTCAAGGACATGCAGGCTCCAGACGCCATTCCGCTGCTCGACGCCATCGCAAGCGCACAGGCCTCCGACCCGGCGTGGCCGGCCTTCTTCGCGGATGCGCTTTTCGAGGCGAAGGACTACGGGCGTGCGCGTGACGCCTATGCCGCGGCACCGGGTACGCTTGACGATCCGGCCGCCACATTCCAGTACGCGCTCGCGACGGCCCGGGCCGGCGACTACGCTGCGGCGGAGGTGCTCTACAACGAGTTGGTGAGCAAGTTTCCGCGCAGCCCCCAAGCCGACGAGGCGGCGTGGAAACCGGCGTACATGAAGCATGACGAGGGGAACCTGGCCGGCGCGGTGGAAGCCCTGGAAGGCTACCTTTCCCGGCACCCTTCCGGAAAATTCGCAGCGGATGCCAAGTGGTTCAAGGCCTGGGACCTTCACCGGCTCGGGCGCGATGTGGAGGCCGCCACCGAGATGCAAGGCTTGCTCACCGGGTGGCCGAATGTGGAGCTCGCCGCCGCCGCCCGCTACTGGCGCGCCCGGATCCAGGACGACAAACAGGGGTACGCCACCGTGATGAGCGTGTACCCGGACAGCGGCTATGCCTGGTTCGCGGCTTGGCGACTGGGGAAGACCTTCCCGAAGCTTGACGACCCAGTCCGGCCCGAGCTGCCAGCCGCCTTCGTGGCGGCGCACCCCGGCGTCGCCACGGCCCGCCTGCTGATCGAAGGGGGAATGCCGGATTGGGCCCGACCGCTGCTCGCCGGCTACGCAGGCGATGCCGCGAAGGATAAATCCACCGCGATCGCCTACGCTTGGCTACTCGCAGACGCCGAGGATTACCACGGGGCCAAGAAGCTGGCGTGTCCCTACAAGTCGGAACGCGCGGCGCTCGGAGCGTGCCTGCTACGACCCCATCGCGGTACCGTAGCGGGCGTCGCGTCGGAGTTTGGCCTCGATCCCCTGCTTCCCTACGCGATCATGAACGCGGAGAGCGCGCTCGATCCCAGTGTCACCTCCCCGGCCGGGGCGATGGGCCTCATGCAGCTCATGCCAAAGCTGGCCGCCGACCTGGCGAAGGACCGCATCCCCGGCTTCCACCCCACTGAACTCTACCGCGCGGGCGTGAATGCCCGGCTCGGCTCCACGGAGCTTGGCCTCCTTTCGCGCCGGTGGGAACGCGGGGGCGTGCAACCCCGGCTGCCCCTCGTGATCGCCGCCTACAACGGCGGAGCGGCCGCGGTGGACCGCTGGCTCTCCGGCTACACCACCCCTCCCCCCATCGACGAGTTCGCCGAGAACATCTCGTTCACCGAGACCCGCAGGTATGTACGGCGTGTCCTTGGATTCCTGCAAAGCTACCGCCGGGCTTATGGCGATGGGTAGGGCGCGCGCCGA
>CAMBIK010000138.1 GCA_945867435.1 Klebsiella pneumoniae | reverse complement strand
TCCCAGGCGAGCGGACTTCCGTTCGCGATGGGCCTCCTCCGCTCGCACTATGTGGGCCGCACGTTCATCGAGCCCACCCAGCGGATCCGGGACTTTGGGGTTCGACTCAAGCTGCTGCCGAATCGTAGCGTCGTGGCCGGCAAGCGGGTGGTGGTAGTGGACGACAGTATCGTTCGAGGAACGACCTCTCAAAAGCTGGTGCGGATGCTCCGGTCGGCGGGCGCCACCGAGGTGCATCTTCGCATCACCAGCCCTCCCATGACAGGCCCCTGCTACTACGGCATCAACACGCCCGAGCGCGATGAACTGCTCGCGCACCGGATGGACCTCCCAAGGATTCGTCAATTCCTTGACGCCGACAGCGTTGCGTATCTATCCATCGAGGATGTGCGTGAAGCGGTGGGCGGCGACGGCAGCAAGTTCTGTGATGCCTGTTTCACCGGTAATTATCCCGTTGAACCCGTGGCCCCCCGTCCCGACCCGCAGCTCGCGCTTTTCCGGGCAGAGCCTGAACGCTGAGCGGGTCTGGAGTGTTGCGCCGGCCCGCGGTCTGATACCATGCGCCGCCTGGGACGCACAATGGGCAGGATCATCGGAATTGACCTCGGGACGACGAACACAGCGGTGGCTGTGATCACCGATGGTCGTCCGCGGGTAATCGAAGACGAGCGCGGCTATAAGGTTCTTCCTTCGGTGGTTTCCTCGCGAGGAGAAGGTCGCTTCATCGTCGGCCAGGCCGCCCACGACCTGATCCTGACGAGCCCGGACCGCACCGTGTACGCCAGCAAGCGGCTCATGGGGCGTCGGTTCGACAGCCCGGAAGTCCAGAAGGCGATGCAGCGGTTGCAGTACCAACTGAGCGAGGCGGCGGATGGTGGCGTGCTCATCAAGGTGGGCGACGAGTGGATGACCCCCCCGGAGGTGGCGGCCATCGTTTTGCAGGTGGCGCGCACGATGACCGAAAAGGCGCTTGGCGAACCCGTTGAATCGGCCATCATCACGGTTCCGGCGCACTTCAACAACGCGCAACGCGCCCAAACGCTGGAAGCGGCCGAGCTCGCCGGGCTGCGTTGCGACCGGCTGCTGAACGAGCCAACGGCGGCCGCGCTCGCCTACGGTCACCGAAAGAACGTGGACCGCACGGTCGTTCTATTCGATCTTGGCGGTGGCACGTTCGATGTGACCGTGCTCAAGCTGGCCGATGGCGTGTACGAAGTGCTCGCGACGAGCGGGGACACCTGGCTGGGCGGCGAAGACTTCGACTACCGTGTGGTCGATCACCTTGCTGACGCCTTCCAGGCTCGCACCGGAAGCGACCTGCGCACCGACCGGAACGCGCTGCAGCGGCTGAAGGATGCGGCCGAACGCGCAAAGTGCGACCTGTCGTTCAGCGACCGAACCAACATCGTCGTTCCGCACCTCTTTGGCGGGAAGAACCTAGAAACCTTGCTGACGCGCACGACCCTCGAATCGCTCACTGCCGACCTGATCACCCGTTGCATCGACATCACGCGCGGGGCCGTGGCCGACGCCGGCCTGCCTCTGTCCGAGGTGGATGAAGTGGTGCTGGTGGGCGGCCAGACCCGAATGCCGCGCGTTCGGGAGGCGGTGTCCGGATTGTTTGGCAGGGAGCCCAGTCGGAGCGTGCATCCGGAAGAGGCCGTGGCGGTGGGGGCCGCGATCTACGGCAACTCGCTGGCCGATTCCAGTCAACCGCAGCCCATTCTGCTCGATGTGACTCCATTCGATCTGGGCATCGATAGCTCCGGCGGGATGTTCTCGACGATCATCGCGAAGAATGCGCGGGTGCCCACCTCGGAGACCCGTTCCTTCACCACCGCCTTCGACAAGCAGACATCGGTACGCATCACCGTGCGCCAGGGCGAAAGCCGCGTGAGCGTGGAGAACGAGTTTTTGGGCGAGTTTGTCCTGGAGGGGCTCGCGCCGGCCGCTCGGATGCAGACCAAGGTCGATGTGACCTTTCGTCTCGACAGCAACGGGATCCTCCATGTGAGCGCGGTCGATCGCGCGGGCGGCGAACCGAGGGCCATCGCCATCCGGAACTATGCCGAGCGGGCCAGGGAGCCGCAGATGCCTTCGGCCGAACAGGCTGCGCGGGACGTTGCGGATCGCCAGCAGCGCCCGGTAGCCGCGCCGGTGCCCGTGAGCGCGGAAACGGTCAAGAAAGCAGGCTTTCTGGCCTCGATCTTCGGCTCGAAGTCTGTCGACAAGCCGGTGGTCAAGCCCTCGGTCACGGCGGCTGTGCCTGCCGCGGGGCCTGCCTCCCCGGCGGCAGCGTTGGAGGAATCCGTCCCTTCGGTGATGGCAATTCCCGTCGTGGAACCGGTGCCTTCCATCGATATGGCGGCCCTCGGTCAAGCCCCCATTCCAGTCGATGCCGAGCTGATCGACGACCTCGACTCCGATGCCGCGCTTGCGGCCATCGTCGATGAAGAAGCCATCTACGGTCGTGAGCCCGCAAAGCTGGCTGTGGGCGCCCCGACACCTGAACCTGTCGCTGGCCCGGAGCCGCTTGATGCCGCCGATCTGTTTGACAGCGAGGACCTAGCAGGGGATCCCGACAGCGACATTGGCGTAGATGGCGTGGGCGAACACACCATCGATGAGGACGAGCTTGCGGCCGACATGTTCGGCAGCGACGTGGACGTGAGCGCGCTGTTCGGTGAGGGTACCGGCCCGGGTGGTCTGACTTTCGAAGGCATGCTGGAAGCCGAAGGCGCGCTTCAAGATGCCGTGGTCGTAGGGGAGGAACCCGCTGCCGGCGTTCCCAATCCCTTCGACGACACGCCGACCGCGGGCGGCGTGGTTGAACCCGCTGCCGAGGCGCCTGCGGTGGAAGCGGCAGCGGAACTAGCCCCAGCGGCCGCCGCGGAAGCCGAGCCCGCGCCGCGGCGAAAACGCCCAGCAAAGCTAAAGTTGCATTACCACGAGCGCGAATCCTTCTTGGTGGAGTACCGCGACAATCTTCGGCGTAACGGGGCCTTCATCAAGACGGAAAAGCCCCTGGCGGTCGGCCGCGAATGCGAGTTTGAGGTGGATGCTCCTGGCTTGGCGGAGCCCCTCGTGTTCGCTGGCGTCGTGAGTTACGTCTCGGATGGTCTTAACGGCGAGCAGGCTGGGATGGGCGTGGAATACCGGATGGACGAATCGACCCGAGCCCTGCTGAGCGTCCTGGTCGGTCGTTAGGGGGTCGATCGAGCGTGATCGCGGAGCCTACGACCTTCGACCGGCTTGCGGGGGACTGGCAGATCCACCAGCTCCGCCGAGGGCACCGCTTTTCCGCGGATGACCTGTTCACCGCCTGGGTAGCGGCGGAAACGTGCCCGAATGCGCGCCGCCTCTGCGACATCGGTGCGGGGATCGGCTCCGTGGGGTTGATGACCCTGTGGCGCATGGCCCCCGACGCGACCCTCGTGGGGCTGGAGGCGCAGGAAGTGAGCCACGAGTTGATGAAGCGCACGGTCGCTGACAACAGGCTGGGCGATCGCGTGGAGTGTCGGCTGGGCGATCTGCGCGATCCCGCCTCGCTCCCCGAGACCCGTGCCTTCGATCTGGTCACCGGCAGCCCGCCCTACATCCCGCTGGGAAAGGGGGTTGTCTCGCCCCATCCGCAGCGCGCGGCTTGTCGGATGGAGCTGCGGGGTTCCATCGCGGACTACGCCACGACGGCCGGGAAGATCATGCGAGAGGATGGCACCTTTGTCGTGTGTTTTGCAGCCGCGGATCCGCGGGGTGAACCGGCCATCGCCGCCGCCGGGCTGTCCCTTCGCGTGCGCCAGGATGTGGTTTTTCGCGGCAACCAACCGCCGCTGATCACGGTTTTCGTCGCGACATTAACGTCAGGTCCTTGCGACCGTCGCCCCGCGTTTTGCATCCGCGGCCCCGATGGAGAATGGACCGAAGCCTATTTCCGGATGCGGGAAGCGATGGGGACGCAGGTCGGGAGGTAGCGCGCTCGGCTACGGGACCCGCCACACCGCCAGCTCGCTACCGGCAGGGGAGGCCTCGATTAGGTCGTTCTCCAGCGGTCCGTCGTCGCTCTCGGGTTCGCAAAGGTACACGGCCACCGCGCCGTGGGGGTGGTCGGTCGGCACCAGGCCCCAACCCTCGGGGAGCGAGCGGCGGTCGGCCTTCCAGGACACTCGCACGTCTTCGGTGGAGGCCGCTTCGAGGATGGCCCTCCCCCCCGTGGCGCCGTACCCGCTAACGGTCGGGACCTCCACTTCCAAAGCTCGTTCCGAGCCTTCGACCCTGAGGCCGTGGCGGCGGAGGGCCGCGGCGAGGCGAGGCGACACGGCGTAGGCGCGGGGACGGTCGACCGTGGCGGTGCCGACGAAGCGTGCCAGGTGGGGGAGCGAGACCGACGCCGGGGCGCCGTCGAGCACCCGAGGAGAGCGGGTCAGGATCGCCACCGGTTCGGCGAGTCGGTCGAGTCGGTAACGGATTGCGATGCGGGAGGGTGGGGTGCGGCTGGCGGCTACAGTCGCGCGCACCTCGTCGGCGTGGGCGGCAACGTAGCGTAGGGTTTCGAGCATCCAGGCATACGCGGCGCCCACCCGGTCCGCGAAGGAGATGTAGGCGTAGGCTTCGAGAAGCAGGTCCATCCGCCCGCACAAACCACGGTAGTTGCTGCCGAAGCGTGGGTGGTGCGGGTAGGTCATCCAGCCTTCGGCAACCGCGGTTCCGGGGTTCACCTCCCGGTCGGCATCCATGCAGCGCTCGTCTTCGACGAAGTTGCCGTACCATCCGGATTCGTAGCCGTGACCGCTGCGAACGGCAGCCGCCACCGCGGGGGTCAGTTGGTGACGCATGTAGTCGATCGGCGCCTGACAGCCGCTTTCGACGGTGTGCGGGATGTCCCACGTCATCGCGAAACGGTGGATGGACCCGTTGGTGGCGTGATTGTCGAGGGTCAGGTCGGGTTCCCATACCGACCACAGCCGCTCGTGCCAAAGCCGCATCTCTGGGGCATCCTGCCTCAAGTAGTCCCGGTTCAGGTTGATCCCGGCGCCGTTCACCCGCGTGCCCACGCCGCTCTCTGGACCGAGCTGCCCGCTGAGCTTCGGCAGGTAGAGCTTGCGATTTCCGGGGTCGATGGCGTCGTTGCCGTCGGGGTTGAACAGCGGCAGCACCACGAGCGTGAGGTGGGCGAGTACGTCCCCGTGAGGTCCGTGCAACAGGTCCCTCACCAAGCTGAGGCACCCCTCCTTCCCTTCCACTTCCCCGGCGTGGATGCCGCTTTGGATGAGGACGATCGGGATGCCGGCGCGTCGGGAGGCGGCGGGGGTGGTGAAGCTGTGCGCGGAGAGCACGAGCAGCGGCAGGTCTCGGCCGCCGGGACTGACCCCGATCGAAGTCACATGCAGCCGACGGTCGTTCTGTGCCGAGAGCGCGGCGATGAACGCCATGACATCTGCGTGGCGGGACGTCTCGGAGTAGTTCGTGGACTCGGCGCGGGTGGTCGGCGGCATGGGTGGGCATCAGGTTAGCTCGGAGGCGTGCCGGTGGTCACCATCTCTGAAGCGGTCTCCATCCTGCGTGCCGGGGGGCTGGTGGCGATCCCGACGGAGACCGTCTACGGTATCGCTGCGAACGCGCTGAACCAGGCCGCCGTTGCGAGCATCTTTGCGATGAAGGGGCGCCCCGCCGGCCACCCGCTCATCCTCCACAGCCGCGACCCCCGCCCCTTCGCTCGATTCGATGCTCGGGCGGACCGCCTGGGTGGATTCTGGCCCGGGCCGTTGACGCTGGTTCTGCCGATCCGGCCGGAAGCTGGGGTCGCTGCAGCGGTGACGGGTGGCGGGTCCACGCTCGCCGTCCGCGCTCCGGACCATCCGCTCGCGCTCGCGCTCCTGGATGCCCTCGGGTTTCCCCTCGCGGCGCCCTCCGCGAATCGCTTCGGAGCGGTCTCGCCGACGACCGCCGCCCATGTTCTGGCGTCGTTCCCCGACCTGCCCACGTTGAACGGCGGTCCCTGCACGGTGGGCGTGGAGAGCACCATTTTGGACCTGACGAGTGCCACGCCCGCCTTGCTGCGCCCCGGCGGAATCCCGGCCGAAGCGCTGACCCTCGCGTTGGGCGAGGAGCCGGGGGGGCCGAGTCTGACGCGCGCCCCTGGCACCCTCCCCGCACACTACGCGCCTCGCGCCAAGGTGGTCGTGGCGCCCGACGCGGCCGTTGTCGCGGCGCGCTTGCGAGACATGGGGCTGTGGGTGGCGGAAATCCATGGCCTTGACCCTCGTGAGTACGCACGCACGCTGTACGCCCGCATGCGCGAGGCCGATGAGGCGGGCGCCGACGTCCTGGTCTGCGAACCTGCGGCGGAGGTGGGGATCGGGATTGCGGTAAACGACCGCCTGCTCCGGGCTCAAGCCAGCTCGCGCTAGGGTATAAGGGCTCATGCTCCCTACTTTCGGAATTCGGTCGTTCGTGAAGCGTAGTCTGGGTCTCGCCGGGCGCACCTCGCTGCAAGTTGGGGATGTCGCCCCCGAGCTCGATTCCGTGGACGTTCGCGGAAAGCGCTGGACCCTGGCGGATCTTCGGGGTCAGCGCGCCGTCATCTATTTTTACCCCAAGGACGACACGCCGGGCTGCACGCGCGAAGCCTGCGAGTTTCGTGATCAGGGCGCCGACCTCGGCGCGACCGTACTCGGTATCAGCACCGATGGCGCCGAGAGTCACAGGGTGTTCGCCCAAAAGTTCAACCTGGGATTCACGCTGCTGGCGGATACCGAAGGCACCCTGTCGAAGCGGTGGGGCGCCCTGGATGGGTCCACGTCGCGTCGTGTGACCTTTGTGCTTGACCGTGAAGGGCGCATCGCGTGGGTGTGCGATCCGGTGAAGGTGGATGGGCATGTGGCCGCGGTGAAGGCCGCTGTGCAGGCCTTGCCGTAGTGGCGGTCCGCCCCACCAACACCCCGCTGTTGGATCGCTTCGGGCGGCTGCACACGTATTTGCGCGTGAGCGTGACCGACCGGTGCAACTTTCGTTGTGTCTACTGCCTTCCGGAGGATGGGACTACCTGGCTTCCTAGGGATGCCGTGTTGAGATACGAGGAGATCGCCCGGGTCGTGCGGATCCTCGCGCCGATGGGCCTTCGTCGCGTGCGGTTGACGGGCGGTGAACCCACGATTCGCCGGGACATCGAGGGGCTGGTGGCGGCCGTTGCCGCCGTTCCGGGCATCGAGGAAGTGTCGATGACCACGAACGCTCACCGCCTCGCGGGCAACGCCCATCGCCTGAAGGCCGCGGGGTTGACTAGGGTGAACATCAGCATCGATTCCATGGACCCCACCCGGTTCGCCGCGATCACCCGGGGCGGCGATCTGGCTGCGGTGATGGCAGGAATTCACGAAGCGGTCGCCGCCGGCCTCACGCCGGTCAAGCTGAACATGGTGGTGATGCGGGGGGAAAACGACGACGAACTGGTCTCGATGGCGCGCTGGGCGGCCACTCTCGCGCCTGCCGTGCAGCTCCGCTACATCGAATACATGCCGTTCGCCGAGCGCTGGCACCAGAACGTGCCGGCAGCCGAGATGCGGCAGCGCCTGGAGGGTGAGCTCGGCACGCTCGTGCCGGTGCCGGAGCGGCAGGGGGCGGGGCCCGCGAGGCATTGGCGGTGTGGGCCGCTGATCCTTGGCTTTATCGCACCGATCACTGAGCACTTCTGCGCCTCGTGCAACCGCTTGCGCTTGCTGGCTGATGGCCACCTCCGCACCTGCCTGGCCCACGAGGAAACCCCCTCGCTGCGGGATGTCCTGCGGTCCGGGGCAACCGATGCCGAGGTCGCCGCCTTGCTGCTTTCGATTGTGCGCGGGAAGCCGGCGGGGCACGAGGCGGAGGCCGAGGGCGGCACGGCGTTCCAAGGCGTCATGACCCAAATCGGGGGGTAGTCCGCCCCGACGAGTTCGTGGTCGAGCCGGCGAAAAGCAGCACCCGCGCGGCCGGCCCGGGTTAGAAGGGCCCGCCACGCGTTCCCCGAGGCCGCCTGCAATGAAGATTCACGAATACCAGGGCAAAGAAGTCCTTCGAAAGCACGGAGTGACCACCCTGCTGGGCGCTGCCGCAAACACGCCGGAAGCCGCAGTAGAAGCGGCGCGCACCATCGGCGGGTCGGTCTGGGTCGTGAAGTCGCAGGTCCACGCCGGTGGGCGCGGCAAGGGTCGCTTCGTCGGGGAAGTAGACGACGCGGCGCTCGACCTCGTGGTCGCGGGCGACGACGCTCCGGGCAAGGGTGGCGTTCGCGTCGTCAAATCCCTCGAAGCGGTGGGCGAGGCGGCGAAGGCCATGCTCGGCCGTACCCTCGTCACCAAGCAGACTGGCCGCGGTGGCGCGGTCGTCCACAAAATTTTCGTCGAACAGGGCGTGCAAATCGCTAAGGAATTCTACCTCGCGATCCTGCTGGACCGCGGCGTGGGGAAGGTGCTGGTCATGGCCAGCCGGGAAGGCGGCACCGAGATCGAGGAGGTGGCGGAGCACCGCCCCGAAGCCATCCTCAAGGAATGGGCCGACCCGCTCACCGGATTGGGCGCTTGGCAGGCGCGGAACCTCGCCTTCGGTCTGGGGCTGACCGGCAAGGCGGTCGGCAACTTCGTGAAGCTGGCCCAGGGCCTCTTCCGCGCCTACAACGGCGCGGATTGCGCCATGCTGGAAATCAATCCGCTCATCCTCACCGCGGATGAACAGGTACTCCCGTTGGATGCGAAGATCACCTTCGACGACAACGCCCTGTTCCGCCATCCCGAGTACGCGGCCTACTTCGACCCTGCCGAGGAAGACCCCCAGGAAACGGAGGCCGCCAAGCACGAGCTTTCGTATGTGAAGCTTGATGGGAACATTGGTTGCCTCGTGAACGGGGCGGGCCTTGCGATGGCCACGATGGACATCATCAAGTTCTACGGTGAAGAACCGGCGAACTTCCTGGATGTCGGCGGCGGTGCCAACAAGGAGAAGGTCACTGCGGCCTTCAAGATCATCACTGCGGATCCAGCGGTGAAGGGCATTTTGGTGAACATCTTCGGCGGCATCATGAAGTGCGATGTGATCGCGGAAGGTGTGCTCGCCGCCGTGCTCGAAACCGGGCTCAATGTTCCGCTCGTCGTGCGCCTCGAAGGCACCAACGTCGAGCTTGGCAAGAAGATCATCGCCGAGAGCGGCCTTCGGGTCATCGCGGCGGATTCCATGTCCGATGCGGCCGAGAAAATCGTCGCCGCCGTCCGGGGGGTTTGAGATGGCGATCCTTGTCGATAAGAACACGCGCCTGCTCGTGCAGGGCATCACGGGCTCCGCAGGCGGCTTCCATGCCAGCCAGTGCCGGGCCTATGGCACCAACGTCGTCGCGGGCGTGACTCCGGGCAAGGGCGGCACCTTCTTCGAAGGGGTCGTGCCCATCTTCGACACCGTGGCGCAGGCCGTGGCGGCGACCGGCGCCAACGCGAGCATGATCTTCGTACCTCCGCCGTTCGCGGCCGATGCGATCCTGGAAGCCGCAGATGCCGGCGTAAAGCTCCTTGTGCCGATCACGGAAGGCATTCCCGTGCGCGACATGCTCCCGATCCTGGCGTACCTCAAGGAACGCGGCATTCGGATGATCGGCCCCAACTGTCCGGGAATCATCACGCCGGGCCAATGCAAGATCGGCATCATGCCCGGTCATATTCATCGCGAAGGCCGCATCGGCGTCGTTAGCCGTTCGGGCACGCTCACCTACGAGGCTGTGGGGCAGTTGACCCGTCTCGGGCTCGGCCAGAGCACCGCCATCGGCATCGGCGGCGATCCGATCATCGGCACCCGCCACATCGATGCGCTGCAGCTGTTCAACGACGATCCCGATACCGATGCCATCATCATGATCGGCGAAATCGGCGGCACCGCAGAAGAAGAAGCGTCGGCATGGGCCGCACTCAACTGCAACAAGCCCATCGTCGGGTTCATTGCGGGCGCGACTGCGCCGCCGGGGCGCCGGATGGGACACGCCGGGGCCATCATTTCTGGCGGTCAAGGTACGGCGGAAGCCAAGTACACCGCGATGGTCGCGGCGGGCATCCACATCGTCCGCAGCCCTGCGGAGATGGGGTCCAAGCTGGCCGAGGTCATTGGACACGGTTAGTCGCGCGACCTCGCAAGGAAGCACCCATGGAACGCACTCTCTCGATCCTCAAGCCCGACGCCGTGAAGGCCCAGAAGATCGGCGCCATCGTCTCTCGGCTGGAAAGCGAAGGGCTCCGCATCGCGGCCGCCCGGAAGATCCAGATGGACCGTCGGATGGCCGAAGGCTTCTACGCCGAGCACGCGGGCCGCGGCTTCTTCGACGAGCTTGTCACCTTCATGACCAGCGGCCCCGTGGTGGTTCTGGTGCTTGAAGGCGAGGATGCGGTTGTTCGCTACCGCACGATCATGGGCGCCACCAACCCGGCCAACGCCGCCGAGGGCACCCTTCGCAAGCTCTACGCCGCCTCGGTGGGCGAGAATGCGGTGCACGGCTCCGATTCCCCGGCCAGCGCCGCGCGGGAGATCGCCTACTTCTTCGCAAGCACCGAAGTCCTGTAGGTCCCGGCGCCGACCCCCGCCGACCGGCTATGCTCGGCACGCGGAGCGGCGATGAGCAAGCAAATCGGCGATGGTTACCACCTGTAGTTCA
>CAMBIK010000137.1 GCA_945867435.1 Klebsiella pneumoniae | reverse complement strand
GGCGGGGGTACGGGGCCGGGGGCGGGCTCTGGCGGCTCCGGTTCTGGGGGTTCCGGTTCCGGTGGCGGCGGCGCATCCGCTGGCGGCTCCGGGTCCGGCTCTGGCGGCGGCGCAGCCGCTGGCGGCCCGGCGAGCTCGGGTGGAGGCGGGGGTACGGGGCCGGGGGCGGGCTCTGGCGGTTCCGGTTCTGGGGGTTCCGGGTCCGGCGGTTCCGGTTCCGGTGGCGGCGGCGAATCTGCCCCTGCACCCGCGGGGGGAATCGCGGCGGCAGGCTCCCACGGGAGCTCGGCGAGTCCGGCGGGGGTGGCCGGAGCTGGCCATGCGTCGGCGGGGTCAGGCACCGCCTCCGCGGGAGCTTCGCCTTCCACAGGAACCACGGCCGCTGGAGGCATGGGCCCTCGAAGCTCCTTTGGTGTCGGGCAGCCCGCCGCCGCGGCGCCTGCTGGTGGCTTCGGCCCTCAGGATTCCGGCATCGGTGCCAGGCTGGCGGCCGCACCGAAGGCGACTCGCGTGGGCGGCTTCGCTGGTCAGGGCGGTGGCAGCGTGATCGAGCCTGGGCAGGGCCCCGGGGGTTCCGCATCGAGCGGCGCGCCTGCCTTCTCCGCGGGCGGCGTAGGGCCTGCCCAACCCGAGAGTCATCGGCTCCAGCCGCCCGATTTTGGCTACGGCGGGACCGACGAAGAGTCGTCCGCGCCCCCCCCGCCCGGCGCGACCGCCTCTCCTCTCGACCTGGAGCGGCTCGCACGCGCGCAGGCTGGCGAGGCGCCGAGCGCGCCGACTCCCCCCAAGAAGCCCTGATCGCCCCACGCGGTCCCGACGACCGAGGCCCCCCCTCATCCTCCGGGGATCGGTGTTAGTACGGCGGGATGGCGCGGCCGTCCGATCCCTTGCTCAAGATTCTGCGCGAAGCGATGCAGAAGCGCAGCCTCTCAACGGGGGAACTAGCCACCCGAACGGGGATCGAGCGTGGAGAGCTGAAGCGTTGCCTCAGCGGTAGCGAGGATCTCACCGTCGATCAGTTCATCCTGGTGGCTCAGGCACTCGACCTCCAACGGGAGATGGCGGCCTTGGTCGGCGCGCCTGTCGGCCCGGCCGAGGCGGAGGAAGGCGACGTGGTTGCGGGCACCGAGTCGTTGTCCGCCGTGCACACGTTGCGCACCCGCGCCGACGAGCCCGCCGAACCCGCCTTTGATCCGTTCGCAAACGCCCCTCGGGAGCTCGTTCGCGCCGGGTTCACCTGGGGCTACGACCTTTTCCTTCAGTTCGACTCCGCGCAGTTGTCCGGCGCCGGCATCCCCGCAGCGGTGTTGAGCAAGTTCCCCGACACGATGCCGATCCGCCTCGAGTCTCGTTGGCACCTGCACAACCGGCCGGAATTCGGGACCGATTCGTTCACGGTCGTCCTCTCCTTCGACATCTTGCGGACCTGCACGTTCCCCTGGGCGTCGTTGCGCACCGTGCAGTTCACGATCCCCGCCGAAGCGCCCGCCCCCCCGCCTACGCGCGAAGCCCCCGCCGCACGCCCCACCTTACGCCTTATCAAGGATTGAGGCACGAAGGGTGTTGATCCTGAACCTGGTTGGCCTCGCGATGGCGGCGGAGCCCGCCCGGTTCGCCCTCGGCATCAACGAGGCCTTGGCGGTGCCCGCCAAAGTGCGACCCTCCCTGGATGCGGTGGCGTTGCAGGCCGGGATCGATGCCGACGCCGCGGCCACTCGCACCGTAGGCGCGACGTATGTACGAGGGCACACCGCCAATTTCCCCCAAACCTCCTGCCACTCGCTTTCCCGCAATCCGGGAGCGCGCGATGAGATGGACATTTGGGTGAGGTCGCTGGGCTCCGACCTGATCGGCGTCGCGATGGTGAGTCCGTGGCCCGCGAATCGCACGGGAAACCACACCGAAACGTACGTTCCACGCGACCTTGCCGCGTATCGGGACTGCGTCTCCGCACTCGTCGAACGGTACGACGGGGATGGCGTTGATGACATGCCCGGCCTGCCCGCGCCCCTTCGCTACTGGGAGTTCGACAACGAGCCTGACATCAAGAACAGCCGCACACCGAAGGACTCCCGCCGCGAGTACGACGCGACCACGTTCTGCACGCCACAGGACTACGCCATCGTTTTACGAGCCACCTCCGAGGCGATTCGTCGGGCCGACCCGACAGCGAAGATCCTGGCGCTGGGCCTGTACCGCCCACATGCGGAACAGGGGCTGTCCTATGGAAGGCGGGTGCTGGCGGAGACCGGGGTGAGGGAGTCGTTCGACATTCTTTCACTTCACACCTACGCAGACGACGACGGGGAGTTGCTGGCTCGGTCCATCACCCACTTCCGAGAGTTGCTCCCCGAACGACCCATCTGGGTCACCGAGGCGAGCGTCACGCTGCACGGCAGCAACGAGGCGGAGCAGGGGCGGAGAGTGGCCGCCTACGTTGCGCGTGCTGCCGCTGCCGGGGCGGAGCGGCTCTTTTGGCACACGCTCACCGACCCGCCGGCGGGTCGGAACCTGAAAGACGTGAACTTCAACACCAACTCTCTGCTGCGAGCGGTCGATGGCGGTCCCCCCGTCGACAAACCCGCTGGCATCGTCTACCGGAACCTCGCGGCTCGGCTGGCCGCCGATGACCTTCGCGGCGCCGTGCTGGATGGCGACGGCGCGGTGAGGGCCCCTTCCGGGGCCATCTTGCTGTTCCGTGGAACGCGAACTGCTACGTTCGGAGGTACGGATCTCGCCACGGGGTCGGTCCTCGTTCCTGGTGCCGTCGCCGCTGCCCCGGCGTGGCTGAATCCGGGGTAAGGGACGTACCTCTGGAGCCAAAATGTCGACCGACCTGACCCCGATCGCGCCGAACTTGTGGTCCGTGCATCACCGCGAAGCCTCGGTGGGTGGCATGCAGATCGGTACGCGGACCAACGTCTTGAAGTTGCCGAATGGATCCTTACTCTTACACGCACCGGGCCCGTTGAATGCCCCCTCTCTGGCAGCCATCCGTGCGCTTGGGCCTGTCTCTCACATTGTGGCACCCAACCTTGTGCATCACCTGAGCCTCGCCAGGATCGCCGCCGAGTTTCCCGAGGCTCGGCTCCTCGCGGCGCCCGGACTTGCGAAAAAGGTGCCCGGTGTGCGGATCGACGAGACCCTGGGCGATCGTGTACCCGCCTCGCTCGCCGATGTCATGGAGATGGCGGTGCTCGAGGGCTGCCCGGCGCTGGGGGAGACTGTTTTCTACCTGCCCGAGTCCCGCACCGTCCTCGGTGTAGACCTCGCCTTCAACCTCCATGGACTCACTGGCTTCACCCGGTTTGCGATGTGGCTGAACAACGCCAACGACCGCTTCTGTGTGACGCGTCTCGCCCGGAGCGCGTTCATCGCCGACGCGCCGCTCGCCGCTCGTAGCGTGGCGCGCATGCTGGATGCCTGGGAGGTCGAGCGGGTGATTGTGTCGCACGGCGAAGTGCTGGAGTCAGGCGGGAAAGACGCGCTTCGCGAGGCGTGGGCCTTCGCGGCGACGCCTTGACCCCTGCGGAGCCGTGGACCAGTCCGGCCAGCAGCGGCACCTGGTAGACAACGCTAACGGAACCACGCCTCCGCCAACCGCACCCAGCACGTGGCACCCAGGGGAATCAGGTCGTCATTGAAGTCATAGCTGGGGTTGTGAAGCATGCATGGCCCCAGGCCGTGTCCGGCGTCGCGATGGTCGCCCTGGCCGTTGCCGATAAGGAAGTAGCACCCCGGCTTCTCAAGTAAGAAATAGGAGAAGTCCTCGGCGCCCATCGTCGGCTCGAAGTGAATCACCCGCTCGGCGCCCACCACTTCCCCAAGGGTCTTGCGCACGAATTCCGATTCGGCCGCGTGGTTGACTGTCGGCGGATAGTTCCTCTTGAAAGCGAACTCACAGGTGGCACCGTAGGCATGGGCGCTGTGTTCGGTCAGCTCGCGCATGCGCGTCTCGATGGTGTCCAGCACCGCGGTGGAGAAGGTGCGGACTGTGCCCTGGAGCGTCACCCTGTCGGGGACGACGTTGGTCGCCTCACCGGCGTGGATCATCGTCACCGAAATCACCGCTGGATCGATGGGGCGGAGGTTGCGGGTGACGATCGTCTGAAACGCGAGCACCAGCTGACAAGCCAGGGGCACCGGATCGATCCCCAGATTCGGCATCGCCGCATGGGAGCCCTTGCCGCGCAGGGTGATGTGGAACTCGTTGCTTGACGCCGCCATGGCGCCCGGGTTCACGCCGATCACACCCACATCGATGCCCGGCCAGTTGTGAGCGCCGAACACCGCGTCCATCGGAAACCGCTCGAAAAGCCCGTCTGCGACCATCTCACGCGCAGGCCGATGGCGCGGGTGGATGTCCCGTTCTTGAGGATACCGACGACTCCCGTGCGGCCGAGGCCGCGGTGGATGGGGATGCCCCACTCGGTGAGCTTCGCCGCTACGAGGTCGCTGGTGCGCACCTCCTGGAAGCCGAGCCACGGATGGAGTCGATGAGGTTCATGGGCCGAGGCTAACGCGGCCCCCGTCCCTCCATCCCAGCGGGATAGCGCAGGTCGATGTTGATCCTCTTGCTCAGCGGCTGCGCCACCTCGGTCGAACTCGGCGATTTCGTCATCTCCGCGCGCGATGACGGGGGCCTTGACCTCTCCCGCTACACCGGAAAGCCGCTCGTCACCGACCTTCGCTTCGCGGTCGGAACGGGCACGGAGCGCTGGGAGATGCAAGCGGGGAGCTATCGTTTGGTCGAAGGCGAAACCACCTGGGAGTCCGTGAAGCTTGGGAATCGCCGCGGCGAAGGCCTGTGGGTCTTTGACCTGCTGGACGAATCGGGCGGGATGCGGGGCACGGTGGCGATCGCTCCCGCCAGCACGGACGTCCTTTCCATCGACGTGGAGGCCTCAGCAGGCAACCGGGTGCGCTTCGATGCCGCTTGTACAGGCGACGATCACTTCGTTGGAGGCGGTGAACACGCGATGGACGTGGACCATGTCGGCGAGGCGTTCGGTCTCTGGGTCGGCGAGCCGGGGATCGGCAAGTCCGAGTCGGATACCCAGCCGGCGGATTGGTTTATTACGGGTACCCGCCATTCCTCGAGCTACCCGGACCCCTTCTTCATCCGTCCCGAGCCGGTCGGGGTGCTGACCCGTACGCATGCAAGGGTGGATGTGGACCTGTGCACGGGCGATCGGTGGCGCTTTGACGTTGCAAATGCTTCGGCGGGCTGGTCGGTGATCGATGCAGACACGCCGCTGGCGCTTGTCCAGAGGCACGCGCTGGCGAACGGCGCTCCGGCGGTCCCTCCCGATTGGGCCTTCGGCGCCTGGGCGGACGCCGTGCGCGGGGCGGACCGGGTCTTGGCCGTCGCAACCGAGCTGAGGGCTGCCGGTGCAGCGGCGACGGTGATCTGGTCGGAAGACTGGCGTGGCGGCGAGGAGTTGGCGTTCGGCTACCACCCCCGACCCGAATGGACCGTCGATGAGACGCTCTACCCCGACCCATCCGGGATCGATGCCGCCCTGGAGGCGCTCGGGTTCAAATGGATGGCTTACTTCGCCCCCTTTCTCGTTGAAGGCACCGAAGCGTGGGATGAGGCCATCGACTTTGCCGTCCAAGACCAAAGCGGCGAAGCCTACACCTTCATGGGCCCTTCCCTGGAGACGAGCACCACGATCGACCTCACCGACAAAGCCGCATTCGACTGGGCTGTCTCCAAGATGGAGGCGTGTGCGGACCTTGGGTTCGACGGCTGGATGGCCGATTATGGCGAGTGGCTCCCGCCGGATGCTGAGCTGTCCAAAGGGGACGCCGAGACGGACCACCAAGCGTGGCCCCTCTTGTGGCAGGAAGCGTCCGTGGAGGCCTTGGATGGCCGAGATGCCACCTTCTTCGCTCGCGCCGGTTGGTCGTCCTCTCCGACCCTGGCACCGGTCCATTGGCCGGGTGACCAGCGAACCAGCTTCGACACCGATGATGGGCTCCCCAGCGTTGTTCCGCTCACCCTCGGCGGGTCCATCGCGGGAGTGCCCTTCTCGGGCTCCGACATCGGCGGCTACCAATCGGTCGGGAACGATCCGAGCACGCGGGACCTGTGGATGCGCTGGGCGGCTCTCGCGGCCTTCAGCCCGATCATGCGCACCCACCATGGCGCCTTCTCCGATGAGGACTGGCAGTTCGATTCCGATGCCGAGACGTTAGCCGCCTTCGCCCACTTCAGTCGCATCCACGCATCGCTCTTTCCCTACCTGCGTGGGCTGGCCGAAGAGGCGGCAACGCTCGGAACTCCTGTCGTTCGACCTATCTTCCTCCACCATCCGGGAGAGGATTGGGGGCGGTACGACGCCTGGTTGCTGGGGCCGAGCCTCCTGGTGAATCCGGTGCTCACGAGCGAGGCCTCCACGGCATCGGCCAGCCTGCCCGCCGATACGGTCTGGTACGACTGGTGGGACGGGTCCCTTGTGGGGAGCGGGCAGGTCGCGACTTCGGTGGCCTACGACCGAATTCCCGTTTTCGCGCCCGCCGGTGCCATCGTTCCCACGTTTGCAGACCCTCCTGATTCCCTGGTCGCCGGGCCGATCGAAGGCATCACGACGCTGGCCGAGGTGGACCTCTCGCGGCTCATCCATGTCTTTGCGGGTGCGGAAGGGAGCTTTGTAGAGGCGGATGGCACGACCTACACCACCGATGGCACCGCCGAAGCCGCAGGAGAGGTCACGGACACGTTTTCTACGGGCACTTTGTCGGTCGGGGGTCTGACCCTGTCGGTTTCTGGTTCGGTCGAGCGGGCCTACACCTTGAAGGTGTGGAAGTAGGTTTGTCGCTTTAGCCTTGCAGGCGCGTCGCGAAGCGGTCGGTCACCTCGACCAACCGGTTGGTGATCCCGATTTCGAACGCGCTGTGCCCGGCGTCGGCGATGATGTGCAGCTCTGCTTCGGGCCAGGCTCGGTGCAGGTCCCATGCCGAACGCATCGGGCACACGACGTCGTACCGCCCCTGAACAATGGCGGCAGGGATGTGGCGCAACCGTACTGCATCCGCGAGCAGTTGATCGTCCCGATCGAACCAGCAGCGGTGCTTGAAATAGTGGCACTCAATTCGGGCGAATGCTTCAGCGAAGTGGTCGTCGTCGTGGCGGCGAATCAGCTCCTCGCTCACGATCAGCTTGCTGGTGCGCGCCTCCCAGACGCTCCAAGCGCGCGCGGCGGCGAGGCGAACGCTGGCGTCTTCGCTGGTGAGGCGGCGGTAGTAGGCGCTTACCAGGTCTCCATGCTCGGCGGTCGGAATGGCGGCGAGGTAGCTTTCCCAGGCGTCGGGGAACAAGTGGTCGCAACCACCCTGGTAGAACCAGTCGATCTCCGATTGGCGCACGAGGAAGATGCCGCGAAGCACCATCGCGGTCACGCGGTCCGGGTGGGTCTCAGCGTAGGCGAGCGCGAGGGTGGAACCCCAGCTTCCCCCAAACACCAGCCACGATTCGAGGCCGAGCTTTTCTCGCAGCCTCTCCATATCCGCTACGAGATCCCAGGTGGTGTTTTCCCGAAGCTCGGCGTGGGGGGTCGACTTTCCGCATCCGCGCTGGTCGAACAGGATGATGCGGTAGCGCCGCGGGTCGAAGAACCCACGGTGGGCGGGCTCGGTGCCGCCACCCGGACCCCCGTGTACGAACACCGCGGGGATGCCGTTCGGGTTGCCGCTTTCCTCCCAATAGAGGGTGTGGATCGAAGATACGGCGAGCATGCCGCGGGCGTAAGGCTCATGGGTGGGGTGCATGGTACGGTGATCTAACGGTCGAGCGCCGGGTCGTCGGCCTCGATGTGCCACAGTCCGCGTCGAATCGGGCGGTGGACAAGGTCGTGCAGCCGCTCCAGGTACTGCTCGCGGGGCCACGACTCTCCGCCGAATCGCTCGACGTGATCCGTGTGAACCTGGCTGTCCACCAGCTCGATGCCCTCGGCTTGCATCCACCGCACCAAAGCGACAAAAGCCACTTTGGATGCGTCGTCCACATCGGCGAACATGCTCTCGCCAAAGTAGATGTCACCGAGGGAAACGCCGTACAGACCGCCGACAAGCTTTCCTTCAAGCCACGCTTCGGCGCTGTGAGCGACTCCGAGGTCGTGAAGCTTCACGAAGGCCTGCTGCATGTCGCGGGTGATCCAGGTTCCGCGCTGTCCCGGGCGCGGCTTCAGACTGCATCGATGGATCACCTCGGCGAACGCCGTGTCGAAGCGTATTTCGAACATCCTTTTTCCGATCACCTTCGCCAGGGACCGGGAGACACGCAGCTTCGCGGGCTCCAACACAAAGCGCGGGTCCGGCGAGTGCCACCAGATGGGCTCGCCCTCGCTGTACCAAGGGAAGATCCCTTGGGTGTAGGCGGCGAGCAGCCGTTCGGGCTTTAGATCGCCGCCCACCGCCAAAAGCCCCTGTTCCGCGTGGGAGGGCGGGGGAAAGGCGATGCGGTCGGGGAGGCGGTAGATCGGCACGGGGCGAGTGTACCCGCGCACCCGGATGCGGGCGACCGCGCTCCTCACCCCTTCCAGAGGCTCGGCAGCATGTCGTCGGCGATGTCGGTGGCGTAGTCTCGGAGGAAGGGGGTGATCGCGTCGCGCACGGCGCCGTGGGCGGCGAGGACCGCGGCGAGCGGCTCGCCCCACGGGGGTGCCTGGGCGCGGCGCAGGGCATCGCGGGCGGCCGGGACCACGAGATCTTCGCAGGGCCAGCCCTCGATGGGGCCGAAGGGGTCCGTCGGAATCTGGTCGTAGTATTTCCGGAACTGGCTCGTGGGAGCCAGGATGGACCGGAGCCCGGCGGTGTCGGCGAGCGCGGCCTGGAGGCGAAGGCAGCTGTGTTCGCGCCAGTCCAGCTCGGCGTCGAGGTGGAACCCCCAGTCCCGATCATGGAACGTAGCTTCGCCGTTGGTGATCCAATGGCACAGCTCGTGGAGGATCATCTGCGACGTGTGGTCATCCGCATCGAGGGTGTTTAGCGGGCCGAGCTCGAGGAGCCCCTTTCCATCCGTCGACGAAAAAATGGCCGGATTCCTCCGAATCGTGAGTCCGAGCCGCCGAGCTGTCGCGATCCATATGAGGTCGATGGGGTCGAGGTAGCGGCGCTCGACCGGGCGTTCGAAGACGCTGATGGCGAGGGTGGCCTCGCTTCGCGTCAGGGTGGGTTCGGCCATCGTCGGGCGCTATCCGGAAGTCGCATCGCCTACCAGCTTCACGGTCGCTGCGGTGCCGCCGCGGTGCGAGGATCCTCCGGCCAGGCGTGCCGGGGGTAGCGCCGCATCAGCTCTTTCCGGAGCGCCGGGTAGTGGCGGGTCCAGAAGCCGGCGAGGTCGCGCGTGACCTGAACGGGACGATGGTTCGGAGCGAGGAGGTGCAGCACCAGGGCATGGTCGCCGGCGATGCGGGGGCCGTCGGTCAGGCCGAAGAAGTCCTGCATCCGCGACTCGACGTAGGGCTCGTCGGCGTCGTAGGCGACCGTTGCCCGCGGTCGTCCCGGGAGTCGGACGACTTCGGGGGCAAGGCGATCGACGAGCGCGGCGTCTCCCAAAACCGCATGCACAGCCTCGATCAGCGAGGCGCTGGCGAGGTCAGCGAAGGAACGGCAGCCCTCGCATGTACGGCGGGCGGCCCGCTCCAGGTCGAGCACCGGGAGGTCCACGCCGCGCCGCCTCAGGAAATCGACCCTACGGACCAACGCGGCGCCTCGGTCCCAGTCCGGCAGGAGCTTGTGCATTGTGGGTCGAGCGTGCTCGAAGAGCAGCGCCGCGACCGCCTCTGGATCGCCCGCGCCGGGGGCGGTGTCCAGCACCAGGTCGCCAAAGCAAAGCTCCTCGCGCACCTCGACGCGCTCCCCCGCCCACCGGGTAGTCGCCTTCACGATCGCGCCTTCCAAGAGCCAGTTCTCCTCCACCATCGTCATGTTTCGGGCTCGAACACGTGTTCCCACCCGGTCCACTTCCGTCACCAGCACATACCCGTCGCGGCCGACCTCGCATTCCGCCGAACCGCCATCGGCGAACCGAACGCGACCGCCTTCCCGACGGGCCACTCGGTCCGGAAAACCTGCGAGCAAGGCCCGCCGAAGCGCATTCTCGGGGTCGGCGGGTCGTCGCACCCCGGCGCGAATCAACCCTTCGATCCGCCCGCGCTCTCGGGCATCGCCCTCACCATCCAAGGCGCGATGCACAAGGTCTCCCGCCAACTTACGGCCGAAGAGGGTCACCAGTCCAGCTGCTTCGCGCCCGATTCCCAGCGCGGCGCCCTCCAGGCAAACACGCGCGAGGCGAGGGGGCAGCGGCAGTCCGGCCATTGCTTCTCCCAACGGGGTCCGCACGCCTCCTTCGATGGCCCCCAATCGCTCCAGCAGGGTGACCGCGGCCCGCCAGGCACCGGGAGGCGGCGCCTCAAACCAGGTCAACTCGCGACCGCCCAGCGCGAGTGCAGTCGCCGCGAGGTCGATGCGGCGCACCTCAGGAGGCGAGGTCGCCGGCCGAGCATCGAGATCCGCCTTGCTGTAGAGGTGGAAGCAGTGGCCCGGCCCGAGGCGCCCGGCTCGGCCTGCCCGTTGTGCGGCGGCATCGCGGGCGATGGGCACGAGGTCGAGCGTGGAGATGCCCGACCACGCGTCGAACGCGGCCTGGCGTACCAGGCCGCAATCCACGACGGTCGTAATGCCTTCCACGGTCACGCTGGTCTCTGCGACATTGGTGGCGAGGACGACGCGTTTCACGGCGTTTGCG
>CAMBIK010000136.1 GCA_945867435.1 Klebsiella pneumoniae | reverse complement strand
GCCGGCGCACCGGTAGCCGCGGCGCTCTCCCAAGAGCTGGCCAACGAACGGCTGGCCGAGCTCGGCTACACCGGCGCCCTCGGCGCAGAGGCCCCGACCGCGTTCTATCTGGATCCCCTCTCCGCCACTTCCGTGGACCCGCTGCAACTTGAACGCCTGGATCCAAAGGAATTCGACATTCCCGTCGTCGCTAACGACATGGTGAAGAAGTGGATGACGTACTTCCTCGGCAACGGCCGGAAGTACTACGGCCGCTACCTCATGCGTTCCACACGCTGGCTGCCGATGATGCACGCAGCGCTGGAAGAAAGGGGAATGCCCAAGGATTTGGTGTACCTCTCGATGATCGAAAGCGGGTTCACCACCTCCGCTACCAGCTATGCGGCCGCCGCGGGGCTTTGGCAGTTCATGCCGGCGACCGGCCGCCAATACAAGCTACGCGTGGACTGGTGGATGGACGAGCGGCGAGATCCGGAAAAGGCGACTCGCGCAGCCCTCGACTACCTCAGCTACTTGCATCGGCTCTTCGAAGGCGACTGGTGGCTGGCATGGGCCAGCTACAACGGCGGAGAAGGGCGCGTGATGAAGGAAACCCGGCGCCACGGCACCGTCGATTTCTGGACCCTGGTCGAACGGGGCGCGATGCACAGCGAGACCCAGAACTACGTTCCCAAGCTGATCGCGGCGGCGATTATCGGGAAGCACCCCGAGCGTTACGGCTTCATGGGCATCGAGTACCAGCCCGCGTTTGCGTTCGACACCACCTCGGTGCCCGGCGCGACCGGATTGGATGTCATCGCCCGCTGCGCCGGGGTGAAGGAAGAAGATCTGCTCGATCTCAATCCCGCCCTGCGGCGGTGGGCGCTGCCGCCCGACGGCGAAAGCTGGGTCGTTCGCCTCCCCACAGGAACCAAAGCAGCCTTTGAAGAAGCCTTCGCCAAGGTGCCGCCGGAAGACCGCGTCACCCTGGTGCGGCATGTGGTCAAAAAGAAGGAGAGCCTGGCCAGCATCGCCAAGAAGTATGGTGTGAACGCCGAGGATGTGGCACGGCTCAACCATCTCACGGTCAAGAGCCGCATCAAGGTAGGCCAGGAATTGGTGGTGCCGGCAAAGCCAGGCTCCACGATCCTCGCTTCGGTCACACTCGAAGCGGAGCCGCCCGCGCCAGCCGCGGAGCCGCGCACCACCACCAAGACGCACACCGTGAAGGCTGGCGAAACGCTCTCCGGAATTGCCGACAAATACGACGTCAGCGTGGCCGAGCTGCAGAAACTGAACGGGATTCGAGGTGCCAAGATCCTTGCCGGCCAGAAGCTGAAAGTCAGCGTGACCGCCGAGCCGGCCAGCAAGCCCACATCCGGAAAATCGACAAAGGCTAAGCCAAAGAGCACCAGCTACACCGTCAAGCGAGGTGATACTCTGGGCAGCATCGCCGAACACTACGACTGCTCGCTCACCGAGCTCAAGTCGTGGAACGGACTGAAAGGGTCCACCATTTACCCGGGCCAGAAGCTCAAGATCAAACAGTAGCCATGCTCACCGTAGAAGGCGCACTTTCCCGCATTCTGGCCTCCGTACCTGCGGGGAGTAGCGAACGCGTGTCGCTGGCTGACAGCTACGGTCGGGTCTTGGCAGAGCCAGTGGACGCGCCCGTCAACCTGCCACCGTGGGCGAATTCGGCCATGGATGGCTACGCAATTCGGGCGGCAGACCTGCCGGGTCGGCTGCGAGTGATCGAGACCATCGCCGCCGGCCGAGCCCCCACTTGCCGCGTTGAACCCGGCACCGCCGCCCGCATCATGACCGGCGCCCCAGTGCCCGCCGGGGCCGACGCCATCGTGAAAGTGGAAGACACCCAAACGTTCGGCGATCACGTCGTCATCGAAGTGGCCGCCACGGTCGGGCAACACATTCGCACCGAGGGGAGCGACGTGCGCCGCGGTACCCGCCTTTTGGAGCCCGGAAAGCGCATCAGCCCCGGCACCGCTGGCCTGCTCGCCAGCCTGGGCCTGGCCACGGTACGCGTCGCGTGCCGGCCGCGGGTCGCGATCCTCTCCACCGGGGATGAACTGGTGGCGCCGGGGGGCCTGCTCGGGCCGGGGCAGATCTACAGCAGCAACAACCTCGCGCTCGTCGGGCTGGTCATCGAGGCGGGGGGCCAGGCGCTGGACCACGGGACTGTCGCCGACGACCCGGTGCAGCTCCGGGCCCGCTTCGCTGCGGCCGCCGAAGGCGCGGACCTGGTGGTCACCACCGGCGGCGTAAGCGTGGGCGATTTCGACCATGTGAAGGACGTAATCGGGGCGGGAGTCGAATTTTGGCGAGTCGCGATGAAGCCAGGTAAGCCCCTCGCCTTCGGACAGCTCCTGAACAAACCCTTCTTCGGCCTGCCGGGCAATCCTGTGAGCTGCATGGTGAACTTTCTCGAATTCGTGCGCCCCGTGATCCGCACGATGCTTGGCGATCCTCGGCCGTTTCTGCCCGTGGTCGATGCGGTGCTCAGCCGCCCGGTCAAGCGCGCTCCAGGGCGGGTGGAGCTGGTGCGCGTGCGCCTGGAACCCCACGAGGAGGGGCTGGTGGCGCATCCGGCGGGAGGGCATCAGGGCAGCGGCAACGTGCGAAGCATGGCCGACGCTCACGGTTTCGCGCTCTTTGACGCCGAAATGTCCGAGGTGTCGGGTGCTGTGCGCGTCCAGGTTTTCGACTGGAGCTTCAATGATGGCTCGCAGCCGAACTATCCCTGGCCTCCGATGCGCCCCCACGAAGCCGAAGGCTGCTGCTGATGGGCCAGCCCCTGCGAGAGGTGGCCGCATCCGCCACACGCGTGGAGATGACGCAGCTCGTCCTTCCCGAACACACCAATGCGATGGGCACGATTTTCGGTGGCCAGGTGGCCGCCTGGATCGACATTTGCGGTGCCATCTCGGCGCAGCGCTTCTGCCGCCGCCAGGTGGTCACGGCCAGCATCGACGACCTGGTTTTCCTGCACCCGATCCAGCGCGGCCACATCGCCATCTTCAGCGCGTCGGTGAACGCGTCCTGGACCCACTCCATGGAGGTGGGCGTGCGCGTCGAAGGCGAGGACCCCCTGACCGGCGTCCGGCGGCACACCTCAACCGCCTACCTCACCTTCGTCGCCTTGGAGGAAGATGGTTTACGAGCGGCTGTGCCAACCCTCCGAGTGGAAACCCCCGCCGAAGAGCGCAGGCGCGCCGAAGCAGATGCCCGGCGCGCACAGCGCCTCGCGAGGCGTCGCAAGTGATCGTCCTTGCCTCGGCTTCGCCCCGACGCAAGCAGCTTCTGGAAAGCGCGGGCGTGGAGTTCGTGGTGCGCGCCGGCGACATCGATGAAACCGAACAGCCTGGGGAACGCCCGCGCGCCTACGCGCTGCGGGTGGCGCAGGCGAAAGCGCTTGCGGTCAACGCAGCGTTCGACGAAGTGGTGCTCGCCGCCGACACGACAGTCGCATTGGGCATGAAAATCCTGGGTAAACCACTCACCGCGGAGCGTGCCCGAACCACTCTGCGGCAACTTTCGGGTCGCACCCACCAGGTCCACACGGCCGTGGTGGTGCGGGTGGGCACGCGCTCCGTGCACCGAGTGGTCACCACCGCTGTGCGTTTCCGCGAGCTCAACGAAGGCGAAATCGAGCGCTACGTCGCGACAGGAGAACCACTTGATCGCGCAGGTGGCTACGCCATACAGGGCGGAGGCGGCTCGCTTGTGGACCGGGTGACCGGTAGCTACACGGCGGTGGTCGGACTTCCGCTTCGGGAAGCACTCGCGTTGCTGGCCGAGGCAGCGTGCCCGGCGCGTTAGCCCAAGGCATGGGCATCGCCGCTGCCATCCGTGCCCTTCATGCGCAGCTACCCGCCACCACGCGCCTCATCGCGGTGAGCAAGACCCGCCCCGCCGCCGAAGTACGGGAAGCGCTCGCCGCCGGGCAAGTGGACTTCGGCGAGAACTACGCCCAGGAGCTGCGCGACAAGGCCGACGAGGTCGGCCCCGGGCCCGTCTGGCACTTCATCGGAGGCCTCCAGCGAAACAAGGTGAAGCTTGTGGTGGGTCGCGCCGCGCTCATCCACGACGTGGACACCCTCGCGCTCGCTGAGGAGATCGGCAAGAGATCCGGCCCAGTCGCGACGGGCATCCTGGTCGGCGTGAACTTCGGCGAAGACCAGAAGACGGGGGTGCCGGTAAGCCAGGTGCTGGCGTTCGCACGAGAACTCATGGCAGTGCCCGGGGTTGAACTTCGCGGCCTGATGGCAATCCCCCCTCCTTCGGAGGACCCGGAAGGCAGCGCCGCCTATTTCGAGGAGCTGCGCGATCTGGCGGCAAGGGGCCGAGCGGAGGGGCTTCCGCTCCATGAACTGAGCATGGGCATGAGCCACGATTGGCGCGTCGCGGTTCGGTACGGTGCCACGCTCGTCCGGGTCGGCACCGCCGTTTTCGGTGCTCGAACGCGGAAAGTGGAGTAGCCTTCCTCAGTCCGGACCGAGCTCGACCTGACTGGGCCGCGCCGCGCCGATCCGCACGGTCTGGGTCTGAGAGCGGACTCGCCCAAGGACGACGACAGTGTGCAGACCCTCCGGCAGCTCGATCGCCTGCGTGGTCGAGGCGATCCCCACCAACTGGCCATCTACCCTGACGCGGACAGGCTCGTGCGCCGTTACAAACAAGATACCGGTGCCGACCGAACCTGGCGAATCGGGGGGCGGCGAAGTTGGACGAGCGGCGCGTGGCGCCACCTTCGCAGGCACGGTCGGTGCTGGCTCGACAACGGCGGGAGCGGGAGCGGGAGCAGGAGCAGGAGCAGGATCGGGGGGCGGGACCAGCGGCGGCGTGGGTTCATCGACCACCGGAGCCAGAACGGAAGCCACCTGCTTCGCCACAACCTTCGAGCGCAAGGGAGTCGGCTGCGGCTCCGCCGGCTCTCGAATTCGCCACCAGACGACGCCGGAAGCACCCCCGATCAGCAAGCATCCCGCCACCAGCCATCGCCACGGCGAAACGGAGACGACCGGCAAAGCGGGTCGCTGGTTGCGCGGAACGAATCGCTGCGAAGGCGGGAGGTTGGGGGGAACCTCTGTGACCTCCAAATCGAAATGCCCTGAAAGAAACTCTTCCTCTCGCAGGTCCAGTGTTTCCAGGCTTCCCGCCGACCGACCGACCCATGCACCCGCGTCGGGCTCCGGCTCGGGAAGGACGAACGCCTCGTCGGCGACCGACAGGCTCTCAAACGACCTCACGACGGTGGGCTCCCATTCCTCCTCGAACGCCACATCGTCGTCCAGCTCCAGCATGGCGTTCGCGAACGCCGCGCCGAGCGCGGCGGCGGGAACCACCGCGGGCGGCGTACCGATGACCACGCGCACGGGGACCTCGACCGGATCATCCGCAGGCTCGTCGGCGACCGGTGCCGCAATCAAGACGGCGGTCGCCCGAGGAAAAGGAATTTCAATGAGGAGAGGTCGAGGTCCGGATGGAATCGCACTGGGGCGACCGAACAAGCGACTCTTCCCACCCTTTCCGAGGTCGGACACGGTCAGGCCTGGTCCCAAAGACGGTCCACCACGCCGGACCCCTCCAGGGCGAACGCACGCACGTCGGACTCTCGACTTGCAGCGATGCTCACGGTCAGCCCACTTGCCGCGGCCGCGGTCACCAAGACCCCGGCCTCAACCAGCGCGGTCACGGAACGGCGGAGCATCCATTGATGATCTTCGTCCAACCCTCTAAAAATGTTGTCCCAACGCACAGCTGTCGGCTCCACGCAGCCGGTCGACAGGAGCCTCGCCAGCGCGGCTCTGACCAGCGCACGCGCCGGCACCTCCCCCCGCACCGGGGAAGGGAGGGAGTCCCACCAAACCTCCAGACCACCCGCCTCCCGAACCCGCTCCACATGCCGGCTGTCGAGCGTGAGGTCCGCAGGCAGCGAACCATCCAGCGCCAACAAACGCACGACCTCGAAGGGATGCACCTCCAGCCACTTCGCCACTTGTTGGAGGCTCATACGCTGAAAAAGCTCGAGGCCGGCCATTACACTTCCTCGTCGGCAAGGACCGCCGCGGGAACCCACAGCGCGTGCAGTTCGATGCCTGCTGAATCCAGATCCTCGGCTTCCCCTCGGAGCGCATCGATCTCCGCCAACGCGCCCTCCTCAAGGCTTCCGTTCACCGTGCAGTCCCCCAGCCAGACCTGGACGACGAGAAAGCCCCCAAGCTCGTTGTACTGCACGGGTGCGGCCTCGGCCCCCACGCTGGCGAGCAGTCGCGTCAACGCGGCGATCACGCGGTAGGCAACCTTCGCGCAAAGGTCTTCCCGTCGTTCAGCCCAGTCGGTGAACAGGGCAAAATCGACAGGGAGGACCGCGACCATCCCTTCGGGCGGGCCTTCGGCAGGGTCCACCGAGAAAAGTACGGTCACGGCTACCCGGTCCAATCCCAAAGCCGGAGGCGCGGCATTGCTGGCCACGATCACGGAATCGAGTCGGCGCCGCACCTTGTCATGATGGGCAAGGATGGCGCGCCGGTAACTCAACGGGAGCGAACCCAAGGTGGCTTCCACTTCCGCGAAGTTCGCATATTCCTCGACGGCACCCGCGAGATCGGGCTCGCCAAGTTGCTTTTGCAGTCCATCTTCCCGCTCGGCGATCGCCGCATCGAGCCTCGCCGCGCGCTCCTCAAGCAGCACCCGATCCGCCTTGAGTCCGGCCAAAAGTGCCGCCCGCGACCGGCGATCCGCTTCTTGCAGAATCACGACCTGTTTCTCGTTGAGCTCCTCGCGAAAAGTGGTGAGCGCAACAAGTTGGCGCTGCGCGCCCTCGAGCGTGCGACGCACGGCGTCCTCGTCGTCGTCTACGTTCGCCATGGACGACTCAATCTCGGCTTCCTCCGCAGCCTTCCATCGGGCGATTTCATCGAGTGCCGCGAGCACCCGGGGGCGACCAGGGGCACCGTTCATCGAAGGCGCCTACTCACAAACGGACCAGAGGCCACGGTTGTCCTCCTTGGCGGCGCTCTCCGCTCCATAGAGCAGATCGGCGAGTCGTATGTCGTCGAAATCCTTGTAGACGCGGGCATAACCCTCGCGAATCACGATGTCGTTCATCAAGACAACACCGCTGGCGCTCGTGTCGTCGGGAACGGTGCATGTGCCAGCCACGCAGTCCCCCAGGTCGTAGGTGTCCCCATCATCGGTGAGGAAAACGTACGCAAGCGCGCGCCCGTAGGTGTCTTCGCACGTTGCATCGAAGCTGAGTAGAACCTGGCGACCGAGCAGGGACATTCGCGCCCACTCCGCCGCCTCGTCGCCATAGCAATCCGCCACCTCCGTGGAGTCATGGGCGATCTCCGGGGCGTCTACCCCGAGCATTCGAACGCGAACCACACGAACGTCCTGCGTTTCACCGCCGGTGCTCCCGGTGTCTCCGCCGGTGTCGTTCACCGCCAAGTCTGCTTGACCCAGGTCCAACGAGGCGAATGTGACCACATCGACCGTGTCGCCATCCAGCGTATCGACGACGTAGCCCACCGTGTCCGGAGCGCAGTGAGGGCCCTCCACGATATCAACGCGGTCGAGAGAGCAGCCGATGAGGACGGACAACAGCATCGTAGGTCTCCGCGACAGGGTACCATGCGGAGCGACCTCCGGCCCGTGACCGACACCCTCCACACCCCCGCGACTGTGCTCCGAGCGTCCGGGTTGGGCAAACGCTTCGACATCTACCCGAACGACCGTTCTCGCATTTTTGAGTTCCTCGGCAGCCGCAGCCATCACCGCGAGCATTGGGCGGTGCGCGGGTTGGATCTGGAGCTCCGAGCCGGCGAGGCGCTGGGCATCATCGGCAACAACGGTGCCGGGAAGAGTACTATTCTCCGTCTCCTCGCGGGCATCACGGAGCCGACCGAGGGGTCGCTGGACCTGCCGGCCCGGCTCTCCGCGCTTCTGGACCTCGGCGTAGGCTTCCAGGAAGGCTTCACGGGCCGGGAAAATATCGTGCTCGGATGCCAACTTCTCGGGCTCACCGAGGAACAGGTGGAAAATCGGATGCCCGAGATGATCCGCTTCGCGGAGCTGGGGCAGTTCATCGACGACCCCGTCCGGACCTATTCCAGCGGCATGGCGCTTCGATTGGGCTTTGCGGTCGCGGTTCATGTGGACGCGGAAGTGCTGCTGATCGACGAGGTTTTGGCGGTGGGGGACCCCTATTTCCAGCGGAAGTGCATCCGTCGGATCGAGGCGCTGTTTCAGTCCGGCACCTCCCTGGTCCTGGTTTCCCACGACCTGCACGCCGTTCGTGCGCTTTGCACGCAGGTGATCTGGATGGAAGGGGGCCAGGAGCGAATGCGCGGCCCAGCCCGACAGGTGGTCGAGGCGTACCTCGACCAAACGAGGGTGCAAAGCGCCCAGTTGCGTGTAGAAGACTCGACGAAGCCCGTGCGAGCCCCCCAGCCTTCACGGCCGATGGTGGTCCGGCCGGGCGCCACAATCGAACCCGCGGGGCGAGTCAGCGAATCTGTCCAGCGGGCGGCGGCACCGACCGGGGCTGCCGAGCTGTTTTCTGATGCCGCCGGCGAGGCTCCACGGGTCGAAGAGGGGGAAACGCTGCGGGTGAGCGGGACCGGCGAGGCTCGCATCCTGCAGGTCCAACTCCTGGACGAAACCGGGGTAGAAACAACTCAGTTCAGGTCGGGAGAAAGCGTCGTGGTGGCGGTGACCTTTCGCACGATCGAACCCATCGAAGACCCCATCTTCGGCGTGGCCCTGTTTCGGAACGACGGCACCTATGTCTACGGGCCCAACACGGGCTTCGACAACGTGTTCAAGGGGAACTGGAGCGGAGTCTACACGTTTTTCCTGCACTATCCGGAAATTGCCCTGCTCGCGGGCTCATACCGGGTCTCTGTGGCAATCTACGACAAGGGCCATGTGAGCCCGATGGCGTGGCACAACCAACTTTACGAATTCCAGATCGTCCAGGATGTCGAGGACCACGGGCTCGTACACCTTCCGCATCGGTGGGGCGTAATCGTGCATCACGATGAATCGGGAGCGCGTTGAGCCGCGTCCTGCTCATCGGAGACCTGCAGGATTCAGGATTTGCAGCGCTTCGCACACGCCACTTCTGCGAAGCGCTCGACAGGCCGCGAACGGTGGATTGGCGGGATGACGTCCCCGGGGTGGCACGCGATCTCGCGCCGGAGCTGATCGTCACCGCGGGCAATCACGGTCCCACCCGCGCCGCGCTGCGTGCCCTCGCGGGGGCAAGCGAGGTTACGCAGTTAGCCCCCATGCTTTGGCTAGACGTTGCGGGCGACCCGTTCGCGGAGGCCCAAGCCTTTGCGGCGACCCAGTCAGACCCGAGGCCAGCGGCCGTGGACGCGATGGCGGTCTGGGCCGCAGCCTACGCACGCGCCGATGCCTTTTCCACGGTCAGCGCGCCCGGCCGACACGCGCTGCTCGGCTCCCTCGGCATCCTCGGCCGTCTTCCTCTATTCTCACCCGGAGAGGAACCGATTCACGTCCTCCCCTGCGCGGCCTCCTTCCCAGACGAATCTGGCCCCGCTCGCGGACCCGGCCACCGCATCGCGCTCGTCGGCGGCTTTAACACCTGGTTCGACGACGAGACGCTCCTCGCCGGCCTGCTCCTCGCGATGGCGCGGGGGCCGGTCGAAGTCAGCGTCTTCGGAGGCGCGATCGCAGGCCACCACACCGAAGGCTTCGACAAGTTCAAGGCTGGAGCCTTGGCCTCCGCCTTCGCGGGCCGCTTTCGCTTTCACGGTTGGATTCCGCACAGCGACCTCGCCGCCGCGCTGGCACCCGCCCACGCGACGATCTGCCTCGACCGGGCCGGGCCGGAGGCCGAGTTTGGCGCGCGCACGCGAATCCTCTACGCGTTGCACCAGGGGTTGCGCGTCCTCACCACGACGCGCTCCCCCATCGCCGCGGAAGCGGCCGCCGCCTTGCTGGTCGAACCTCTACCGGCAGGGTGTGAAGTAGGCGCGGCGGCGGCGGCGGAAGCCCTGGCCCAGGCCGTGCTGCGCGAAGGGGCAGCGCCCCCCGAAGCTTCCCGCCGGGCGTGGCTGAAGCTGCGGTCGGTCGAGGCCACCACGGCGCCCCTGCGCGACTGGGCCGCGGCACCGCGACGAAGCGCGCAAACGGCATCGGCGAGCCTACTCGATGCACTCACGGCAGAGCGGGACGCGCTTAGAGCCCAGCTAAAGGCGATGCACGCATCCCCCACGTTCAAGGTTCTAAATGCAGGGGTCAAGCTGCTGCCGCGGCGACTCAGGAACTAGGGGCCGCTCCCCTCACCCGAACATCGCCCAGGCGGCGGGTCACCCCGCGGGCGTCCAGCCATTCCAACAGCGGGATGGCCGTTCGGCGGCTCTGCCCGGTAAGCTCCTTGAAGGCGGCGGGGTCCATCTTCGCGTTCACCGCCAGGAACGCTTCTACCGCGCTGGCGAGACGGCGCAGTACGCCGGCCGCGAAGACCCGTCCTGCGATCAGATCGATCTCGCCTCGGTCACGAAGCAAAAAGACGAGCGCGTCCCGGTCAAGACGCTCGCCCGGCAAGTCCGACCCATCGAAGCCCGCCGCTTCCGCCGCTGCGATGACCTCCGCTCGCCAGGCCTCCTGGTCGGGAGTCAGCACCACGCTCCATCCGGGAAGGCGCACGCGGCCGGCATCCAGCACCACCCTCCCGGCCGCGGCCTCGGCGTCCAGGAAAGTCAGAAACGTGCGTTCATCTAACGCCTTCAGCTCA
>CAMBIK010000135.1 GCA_945867435.1 Klebsiella pneumoniae | reverse complement strand
CTGTTGAGGATGAGGACGCTGGCCGTCGTCGATGCTCCATCGCCGTAGCCATCGTTGGGCGTCACTTCGACGGTCCAGACTTCGCCCTTGGCGGTGACCGAGGCGGCAAGCGGATTCGAGGTTTCCCCCGAAACTGCGCCTTCTCGATACCAGACGTAGCCATAGGTGAGCGTGTCACCATCGATGTCGTAGCTGGCGGCATCAAACACGACAGTCAGCGCGTCGGTGGTATCGGGGGGGTCGGGGCTGATGTGGACGACAGGGGCTTCGGGCCGCACGTTCACATAGTCGTCTACCAAAACCGAATCGGAGCCGACGGCGCTGGTGGCAGTCCCGTCGGTCGCGGTGACTTCGCAGGCCCACGTTTCGCCATTCTCGGTGTACGAGGCCGCGACCGACACTCCGGTGACGCCGCTAGCCGCGCCGTTGACAGTCCAACTATAGGAATAGGTGAGCGAATCGCCGTCGGCGTCCGTGCTGGACGCAGAGCAGGTGAGATCCTCCTCACGTTCGGGCGTGGAGGGAACCACGACGACCACCGGAGTGCTCGGCGTGCTGTTCGTGATCGTGCGGGTGCTGCTCACGATGGTGGCGCCGGACTCGCGGCCGTCCCACGGGGTGACAGCCACGGAAAGAGCATCGTCTTTGACGAAAAGCAAGGCACTCAGCGTGGATGCCGTTTCACCCGAGAGCGCCACCCCGTTGAGCGACCATTGGTAGCGATAATCCTCGACATCGCCATCGGCGTCGGCCCAACCGGCAACGGCGACGGACAGCGTGTCGTCGGTGTACGCGGTGGCGGGGGTGATGGTCGCGGAGCGGAGCGAGGGCGGGGCGTTGCCGATGCTGACGGTGTCGGTGCCGGCGGGGCCGGTGGAGATGCCATCGCTTGGGGTGACGTACACGGTCCAGATGTCACCGCGTAGGGTGGCCGAGGAGGGCAGCGGGTTGGTGGTCACCGCGGTTTCCACGCCGTTCTGGTACCAGGCGTAGGAGTAGGTGATCGTGTCCCCATCGGCGTCGTAGCTGCCCACATCGGTGACCGTGAACAGGGATTCGTCGCTGGTCGGCGTATCGGGATCGATGTGCACGGAAGGCGCGTCGGGGGGGGCGTTCACATAGAGAGTCGCCATGTCCACGGCGGTGAGGCCATCCGAGTCAGTCACGGTCACCGTGATCTGGTGTACGCCGTGAGCGAGAGCGTCGTATGTGAACTCGGCCATGCCATCGCTGGACGCCCCCTGATTGGAGAAGACCCCATCGACGTCGGATTCCCAGACCGCTACGATGTCTTCGGGGGGGTCTTCGTCGTCGCCGATCTCGGCCTGAAAGCTCACGATCGCATCGATGTTCACCACATCGCCGGAGGCCGGCGCGATCAAATCCACGGTGGGCTTGCTGCCCACGAGGACCATGGCGGTGGAGGTGTCGGTGCCGGTGCGACCCGTCGTGTCGGTCACGACGAGCGTGATCTGGTGTTCACCCGGCGTGAGGTACGCGGTGCCGCTGCTGCTGCCATCCGAAGCAGGGGCAGTCGAGAACGGAAGCACGCCATCCAAAGATGAGGTCCATACAACGGAAAGCGCGTCAGCCGGATCCTCGCCATCGGACACCAAGCCCTCGAACAAGGTGAGCCGATTCCCAAAATACTCGCCACCCTCATTCGGAGAGACAATCTCGGCAAGGGGGGCGCTGTTCCTCTCCACCTCGACTTCGACAGTCGAGCTGGACGTTTCGCCATCGGGGTTGACCGCGGAGAGCGTGATGGTGGCCGGACCCTGCGCAAACACAGCGGTACACTCGGTGTACCCGCTGAGCTCGACCACAGCGCCGGCGCAAACCTTGCTCCCATCTACGCTCCAAGTGACATCGACGGCCGTGAGGCTGCCTGCAAACTTGGGGTCGGTGACGGTGCCGCTCATCAGGATGGCCGCGCCCTCGTCGAGGATGGCCCCACCGACCGGCGAGTCGATCGACACGACCGGAGGCTCCTTGAACGTCTTGAGTGTGGTGTCTCCTTCGCAGGCCACGAGCCACACGCACACTCCACCGAATAGGAAACTCGTGCGCACGGTTCACCCGGGAAAGGGAAGTAACCTAGAACGGTTAGTGCGTCGGGGCGAGAACTCGATGTGGACCTGCCGGATGTGGGTCCTCGCGCTCGCCGCGTGGACCTTGACCGACCTCGACGGCGACACGTTGCCGGACCTCGTGGTCACCCAGTCGTGCATCGACCCGCTGATCGGGGATGCGGCGTGGGAACGGTACGAGGCGGTTTGTTCGGGGTAGGAAGCGTCACGGGCAAGCCATCGCCGACCCGTCGAGCGTGTACACCGCCGCGCCACCCCCTTCCGCTTGCGGTGCGCCGATCATGGGGTTCAGCAACCTGCGCAGGCGCGGCCACATGGAGGTGTTGAAGGTCGTGCCGGCGCGACCCGCCGCGGCCCCCTCCATCCGCGTGAGGTCCACCACCACATACCGAAACCCTGCGGCCACGAGGGCGTCGCGGTCGGCGGGATCGAAGGCGGGGCTCTGCGTGACGCGCAGCTCGCCATAGGAAAGCAGCGTGTTCAGGAAGGCGTTGGTCGCCCGCAATTCCAAGGCGGCCGCGCTCCCGAACGCAGGCTTCTTCACCAGCATTCCGCTCAACAAGGGATGCCCGTGGAGGGTCTGGAACCAAAGGTTGCGCTGGTCCGACAAGAAGGGAAGGTCGATCACCGCGCCTGGGGGGGCGGCGGCGAGGCAGCGGAGCGGCGCGGGAACGCTGGCATCCCACGTGGGGATCGGGAGATCTCTGGTTCGAACCAGCTCCACACCGACCGCCAGCGCGAACAGCCAGGACAGCCCGCGATGCCGACCAAGCAAGGGAATCACCATCGCAAGTCCAAGGTACAAACCGAAGATTGCGCGACCAGGCCACCACCAGCGCCGCAGGATCTCAACGTGGCTCGCTGCCCACACCCAGGGCGCATTCACGATGTACCCGGTGCCGAAGACGATCAGCGGACCGCTGGCCGCGAGCGCCGCCACCCCCGCGACCGCAAGAGCGCCCCCCGCCAACGCCCACTTCCGAGCGCGCAGCGCGAGGGCCACCCCCACCAGCGCCGCCCCCGCGCTCGCAAAGCCAAGAGAAGGCTCAGCTCCCACGAAGCGAAAGCTTCCCCCGTCGTCCACCAGCGACCCGGCCACGCCGAGAAACGGCGCGAGCACATGCAGTCCCGCCGCATCGCCCTCCTCGGTCTGAAGGCGGAGCGGCGCGATGGCTCCGGTCCCGCCGACATCGAGGAGTCCAGGCACCGCCCCCGCCGCCAGGGCATCCCGCATCAGGTAGATCGCCGGGGCCACGAGCGCGGCGGCGACGAGCCCCGAGAGCGCCAAAAACGCGAAGCGGCGCAGCCTTCGTGAATCGGTGGCGATGCGCACCGTCCCGAGCACGACCGCAAGCAGCCCGACCACGAGCCCCCCGTACCAGTACAACCACCCAGACGCGGCGACGGCCACGCCGGTCAAAACCGCCTCGACGACACCGGTAGTCCCCCAAACCCCCGCCATCGCCAGGGCCGGAAGCGCAAGCCAAGCCTGCGTAGGTCGCCCCCCTGCGATCTCGTTGAGCACGTAGGGATTCAGAGCCAACGCTAGTCCCGCCGGCCACCCCGACATCCCGGTGGCCACCCGGCCCAGCCGGCACCCCGCGGCAAAGTTGGTGGCCACGATCACGGCTATCCATGCGTTGTACCCGGCGATGTCACCGAATACAGCACGCAGCGGGAGCGCCAGAACCGCATCGAGCAGGTTGCCCCCCGTGTGGGCAAAAACATCCTTTCCGGTCGGGTAGAAGAGGAGATCGGTGTGGAAGAACGAGGCCCGACCCGCGACCAGCTCGCCCGCGAACCAGAACCACCACTGCGTGCCAAACCCATCGACGTAGCGGAGACCAAGCGCCCGCTCGGCGGGCGCCGCCAGCACCGGCGCGAGCACCACGAGCACAGCGACAAAGCCGAGCGCCCACAGAAACCGCCGCTCGCTCCGCTTCACAGCGCGCCGACCGCAAAGTGAACGCGAAAGGTGGGCTCATCTCGATAGGACAAAGGGGCCGGATTGATGCCCAGGTCGAGCTGAAGGGGGCCGATCGGCGTGGCCCGCCGGATGCCCACGCCGACTCCGGTGCGCAACACGGGGTCCGTGCCCAGGCGATCTGAATCTGTCTCGACGGTCGGGCTCAGCCACCACACGTTGCCCACGTCGGCGAAAACAGCGAGCTGCCAAGTGCTGAGGCTCGGGAGGCCCAGGCGAGAGAACGGAACGTCGAGTTCGACCGTTCCGAGCGCCATGGTGTCGCCCCCGGTGGTCACCCACCGGCTGCCGGCCCCTCGTTGGCTGTGGGCGAGGACAGGGTCCAGGGCATCCGGCCAGTCGAGGGACTCGGTGCCAGCGTTGTTCGCGGGGCCCACCTGATCGATGTCGAAGCCTCGGAACGAGCCCCCCCCGCCGGCGCGGAACCGGTCCTCGATGGCAATGTTCACGTCGGCCGAAGGGACCACGACCGCTCCGCCGCGAGCGCGAAGCACCAGACCGAGCCCCCCCACCGGCACCAGCTGGGTCCAGCTTCCCTCCGACCTGAAAAAGGCAATGTCGCTAAGCAGATCATCGTTGATCCGCAGCGCCAGGCTGCCGATACCGCCACGCGTGGGGTTGACCGAGTCATCTCGAAAGTCAAGGAGGAAGCTGGCATCGATACCGCTGGCCCATCGCCCGGCGCTGGGGAGCTGCGGGTCGTCATCGGTGCCTTCCGACACCCCGAGCTCCGCGGCCCAAGCGTCCTGCGGCACCAGCACGCCCGGGTCGAGGTCGAGCAGCCGACGGAACTGGGCGCGATAGCCAAGCTCCGCGGTGACACGAGGAGAAATTCGCAGCCGCACCCCCGCACCCCCGCCCGACCGCTGGATGCGGTAGGACCGTTCCTGCTGCTCCTCGTTCAACAGAACGTCGATGGCGACGCGCTCGCCGAGAGTCGGGAGGTCCGGCGCCTCGTAGCGAAGGGCCGCCTTCCACTCGGGCGCGAGCACGTCGAGCCCCCAGCCATCGCCCACCCAACCGACGCCAGCCTGGGCGTACAGAGTGAGCCGATGGGCGAGCCCCCACAGGTTGCGATGGCCCGCTCGCCCGAACAGGGCCGCCCCGTTGTCGGTCGCGATCCCGCCGCCGACCTCGAAGGAGAGGTTCTTCTTCTCCTGAACCGTGATGATCACGTCCTTGGCGCGGTCCTCATCCCCGAGCGGATCGACGTTCACCCGCGCAAAAACGCCGAGATCGTAGAGAGCGTGCCGCAGCTCCGCAAGCTGCCCCGGAGACACCGGATCTCCAGGGTGGACCGTGATGGGTCGCTCGATGGTCCGCCGTAGGGTGCGGCTGTGCCCGCGGATGAGCACGGAGCGTACGAGCACCACCGGTCCCGGGGTGACTTCCACCGTCACGCTGGCCGCTGTCCCGGACGCGTCGAGTGTCGTGGAAACCTTGGCGTCCGCGTGTAGAAAGCCTTCTTGCTGATGCAGTTCCACGAGGCGACGGGCCCGATCGAGGACCGAGCTGGGGTTCAGCGGCTTCCCCACCAGGCTCGCAAACAAGGGAGGACCGGCCAGGGTGGGGGCGGCGCCGGTCACCTCCACGGCACGAAGCGTGGCCCGGGGGCCCGCCGCGACAGCATAGGCAACTTCAACCTGACGCGTTGGGCCTCCGCCTGGCGCGAGTGCCACAAAGTCCGACCGCGTCACCGACACGCCCGGATAGCCCTGCGACCGGTAGAACTCCTCGATGGCCTCGGCGGCACCATCGGCAGCAAGCGGGGTCAGGGTTTGTCGCCTCAAGGGTGCTGAAGACAGGTTTGACCTTGCAGACTCTGCGGTCGCCTGACAGAGGAACCGCTCGGCTCGGGCGCGAGCGGCGGCGGCCCGCCTCGATTCCCCCAGGCGAGGACGCTTCGTGTCCACGCAGCCGTAAAAGGCCCCGCGGGTCGAGGAACCGATGGCCGCCGGGTCGATCACGTCGCCCGTAGAGGTCACCGTTCGCAGCACATACCTGGGTCCCCGGCTTCCCCCCATCGTGAGGATCACGGCGTCTTCCGTCTCCTTCTTCCACACCTCAATCTTGGCGTCCAACCATCCGTCCTGGGCTGCGGCATCGTTCATGACCGCGGAGGCTTCCGCCCCAAAATCGCGGCCGATGCGGGCTCCCTCGTCGAGTCCCATCGCCGAAACCAGGTCCGCCTCGCTGGGCAGCACCCGACGCGCCGACGCATCCGACAGCGCGATGGTCCAGCGCCGCCGCGGCTCGATGAGCACCGAGACCCGGTCGCCACCCGAGGGCATCGGCACCATCTTCAACTTCGCGCGTGCTTCCGGCCACCACGCCCGGCGCACCCCAAGAAACTCAGATGGCCAGCCGTGAAGTTCCGCTGTGAGCGAGCCCTGGGCCGCACGCAATGATGCGTCCGTCCAGGGTTGGCCCACCTTGAGCCCGGCCCGGGCCAGGATGCCGCGAACCTGAGCTTCCGACAGCGCAACGTTCGGTTGGACCTTCACTTCAACGACGCGTTGCGGTGCGCCCTCCTCGACCGCCACCGCGAGCTCCACATCCCCGTCCTCGTTCAGAAGCCACGTCACGACCGCATGTGTCCCGGGCCACCCCCGCTCAAGGTAGGCCTTGACGACGGCGCTCTCGATGCGCGCCGGACCCTCCTCAGTCCAGGTATCACCTTCTGCGAGGCCTACAATTCCCCACAGCTCGGGCGCAGCGAAGGCGCGCACACCCGACAGCGCGAGCTTGACGATACGAGGCGTCGCGTAGACCCGGTATTCGACCCGGACGCCCTCCCCTTCCGCCCCGTCGGCCAGGAAAACCGGCCAGGGCTCGACGTACACTTCCACCTGTTCGAAGTGTCCGGCGCGAAAGAGAGTCGCAACGTCCTGACGCACGTCAAGCGGATAGTAGATTCCATCCTGCCGGATTCGGAGCAGAGCATCCATATTTTCTTCGCCCAGGCCACCGGCCGGCGCCGAGACCGTCACAAACGCGACGAGCTTGCCAGAGTTGGCCAGCAACGCATCCGCCCACGCCACGGAGGCATCGTCACCCGCTGCGAGCGCGGCGCGGACCAGCAGGGCGAGGATCAGTCGAGCTCCCAGCGATACTTCAACTCAGTGCCAGCTGCAGCCCCGAGATCCAACGAGCGCCCCTCCTCCTGACTGGTCACGTAGACCGAGGCGAAAAAGCTGCGGGTCACCTTCCGTTCAAGGGCCAGGTACATGTCGTAATCCGCCAGGTCGAGCTCCCCGGCGGCGGTGAACCCGAGAAAGTCCTTCTCGGCCACGACCCGCCAATTGCTGTCCAACGTGGGGGTGCCGCGCGAGTTGATACCGCTCACGAGGTTCCATCGGTCGACGATCTGGGCCGGGCTGGCGGCGACCTGTGCCGCGACCAAATCCGTGGCCTGCGCAGCCAGCGCCACGGCCGCAGTGGCTCCGTACTGCTCGAACTCATCCCGTGTCATTCCGAAGAGCAACAACGTATTGATGTCCGCTTGAGAGAGGAAGGGGTCGCTGCTCGTGCTGGTGGTCCAATTCGAGAACGGCCCGGTCAACCCGTAGTACACATGGTAGGTCTGGTCGCGCCCGTTCAGGTCGGTCTCCAGCTGAACATCCAAGTCGGGATCGAAGCGGTAGGGATCCACATAGCGTAGCTCGCCCCTTGCGATCTCGAACTCGCGATCCTGAAGATACACCCGCCCCCCCGCGCCCACCTCGATGCGGCCGACCATGCCGGGCCGCGCGGTATCCCCTACGATGCGCAGGTCCACGGAGGCGGTGGCGTCGGCGATGTTGTTGCGAAGTCGAATGGTCTCGTTGGCCTTCACGGCCAGATCCAGACTGAAGTAGTTCTCCTTTTCCGCTGCGGCAGAATCGGTGAGCCGACTGGATTGTAGCGCGACGATCTTGCGTTCCCAATCGATACGGTCCCTGAACTGCATGTCGAGAATGTTGACCGTGCCGCTCATCAGCAGGTCGCCCGCGGGACCGTCGAAGCGGATGTCCGCATCGCCCACGATCGGAGGGAGGTAGTCGAGGTACTGAAGACGGGCATCGCGCAGCCCCCCGCGCAGGTCGAAGCGCGTCGGCACCCAGCCATCCCCGGAAGCAATGGTTCCCTCCGCCGTGAATGTTCCACCGCCAACCTCTGCCTTCACGCCGCTGAGCGTGTAGCGTGAGCCATCGGACTCCACGCGAAAGCCCAGCCCGGTGAACGTGCTGGGGAAGACCTCCGCGCGCAACGTGGCATCTTCGGCTGCGAAGGCGATCTTCAGTCCTCTCGCGCCCACACCCGTGCCTGCATCGAGGTCCAGCGTACCCGTGCCTTCGGCGAGCGAAACTCCGGGGGCGAACATGCGCATGAAGTCGAGATCGATCGTTCCACCGCCGCGAAACGCCGCACGCCCATCGGCGGTCGTCCACCCGGCGAGCGTCAGGCGGGTGCGTGCGCCGTCGGTCAGCGAGAGGCCCGGCACCTGCACCGATCGACCATGAACGGCGACAACCCATTCCTCGTCATTGCGAAGAGTGTGTCCGTTCCACGCGAGCTTCACCTCCCCGAACCGCCCTTCCACGTCCACGGGCGTAGGATCATCGCCCAGATGGCCGGCAAGATCGACCTCGCCCGTGACGGTGGCCTCGACCGGGGACCCCTCGGCGCCGTCCGGGTAGAGCACGGAGATCGGAAAGGCCTTGAAGGATGCTTGCAGATCGTAGGGCTGGTCGCCGTTGAGCCGGAGGTTGCCGTTCACATCGCTGGCCTCCCCCAGGAAGGCAGCGCGAAAGCTCAACTGACCGTCGCGGTCGGTGGTGAAACGCACGACCGAGTCGGCCACGTTTCGACCGCGTATTTGTGTTCGCTGCAACACGACGCGGCCCTGGGGCTGCCAGTCGAACAGCGTGCCACCGACATGAAGGTCCGCGATCAGCTCCCCGGTCACCGGGAACGGGAGATCGCGCAGCGGATTCAGCCTCTCGATGCGCAGACCGTCGCTGAGGATCTCCGTGTTCATCGCGAAGCCATGGCCCACCGTTCCCCGAGCGAGGATCGCCTCGTCAGGCCGGCGGAAGCTCAGGTCGTCCAGAGTGAGCACCCCGTCGTCCATCCAAGCGGTCGCCACCCCCTCGTCGAAGCGTTCGCCAAAGGCTTCCACATCGGCAAACTCAACATGCACCTCGCCGGACAAACGCTGCGGCGGCCCGTGCAGCACCGCATTGGCGGTCACCGAGGCATCGACATCGCCCAAATCGACGAAGATCCCCGTCAGGTCGGCCAATCGGCCCTCGGGGACTACCAGCTGCGTATCGATCCACAGGCCTTCGGGTTGGAAGACGAGAGAAACGTTCCCCAGGTACTGCGTCGCGCCCAGCTCGCCGCGCAGCTGCGAAAAGTCGAGTCGCGTGAGGTCGGTGTCCAACTGGGCGGTGAGGCGGTCGGCGATAGGCAGGTCGAGCACCACGGCATCCTGTACATCCAAGGTGGCTTCGGCCCTAAGCCGACCGAACGGTCCTTCCAGCCTGGCGACGATGTCAGCCGACCCGCCCAGACCCGCGCCGCCCAGCGGCTGCAGCCAGGTGAGGTCGAGGTTGTCGAGGTCGATGCGGACGTCGAGCGGTCCCAGCGGACCAAAACCGATGTCGCCCCAGACGGTGCCGCGGCCCGGTCCGAAGCGAGTGTCGGTTGCATCGAGCACGAGGTGCGACGAGTCGATCTCAAGATTCCCGATCAAACGGCCGTGGGGGATTTCCAGCATCACGTCTTCGGTGCCGTCGTACACCCCATCACGCACGATGAGGTCGGTGCCGACGAGCTCGAAGGGGCCCACGAGCTTCAACGGGGACAGGGTGCCGACCGCGTGGACTTCCAGGTCCGTTTGGAAATCGACCCAGGGTGAGGCGAACGCGCCGGCGGAGCGCAGCGCGCGTCCCAGGTGCAACGATTCCCCCACGACGGCCAGCGTGACGCCTAGAGAGGTCGTGTCCACTTCGGCGACCACGTCCACAACCCCGCCGCCCCACGGCACCCGGAGATGTTCGGCGCGGAGCGTGTGACCAGAAAAGCTTAGGGTACCGACGACATCACCGATCGCCAACGCCGCAGGGTTGTCGTGCGAGTCGACCCGCCACCACACCACATTTCGGGTAGCCAGGCGTGCCGCCACCGCCGGGTGGGCCGTCGCTCCGGTCACCTCGATGTCGAGTTCAACGACCCCGTCCACGAAGGCGCGCGGGTCCTCCGGATTCGTGGTGAAGCCTGGCAGCGCGGCCCGAATCGCCAGGGCGGCGTCCACTGTCCCGCCGCTTTCCACGCGCAGCGAGCCATCGACCGCGAGGTGGTCGAAGCGCACGTCGATCGAGGGCGCATCGACCCGGCCGGGCGAAAGCTCCACATGCTTGAATCGCGTAGGACCGGCCGTTTCGTGGATGGACCCGACCGCCGCCTCCAGCCGCGAAAACGCCACGTCGGCGAGGCCGTGAGGCTCAGGGACCACCTCCAGACCGCTAAGCTCCACCCGGGTGTCGGCCCCTTCCAGGAGCAGATGACCGTCGTGGATCACAAGCTCCATCCATGGGAAGCTGGTGAGCTTGGGCGCGCCATTGGCGCTCGGCGCCGCGTCCCGGAACTCCCGAAGCCCGTCTTCGTCCAAGTGCACCAACACGTCCGGCGTGTCGACAGTCAATCGCACCAGGCCGGCGCGCCAGTCCTTCACGCCGAACAGAGCGTGGATGCTGCGCACTGCCACGATACGTTCG
>CAMBIK010000134.1 GCA_945867435.1 Klebsiella pneumoniae | reverse complement strand
GGCGGCGCTCCTCGCGATCGGTGTGGCGGTACTGTGGGAGGCGGTTCATCGCTTTGGCCAGCCTGTGAACGTTCAGGCGGGGCCGATGATCGCGATCGCGTCGGGGGGGTTGCTCGTAAACCTTGCCGGGCTCGCCATCCTCAGCGGCGCGGACAAGTCGGGGTTGAACGTGCGGGGGGCCTGGTTGCACCTGCTTTCCGATTCGCTGGGGAGCGCCGGGGCGATCATCGCGGGGGGGCTGATCTGGTGGCGGGGGTGGGGTTGGGCGGATCCCGTCGCAAGCGCAGTGATCGCTCTGCTGGTCCTACGAAGTGCCTACCGCCTGCTCAAGGACTGTGTGGGGGTGCTGATGGAAACGGCGCCGGACCACATCGATACGGAGCAAGTTCGCGCCCGCCTCCTCGCGGTTTCCGGCGTGACCGGGGTTCACGACATCCATGTGTGGACCATCACCAGCGGCATCATCGCCATGAGCGGCCATGTCGTGGCGGCCCCCGGGCGCGAGTCGGCCGAGATCCTCGGTGCCGCCGCCCGGTGCTTGAAGGATGATTTCGGCATCTGGCACAGCACGATCCAGGTGGAACCCGAGGGCTATGTAGAGGTCGCTTTGCATCGGTGAAAGGAGGCGCTGCCCCGCTTCACCCGCGCACCAGATCCCCCAGCCGCCGAATCCCCTCGGTTCGCATGCGGCCCCCTTCTTCCACCGCGCCCGGCGGCACCCACGCCCGGCGCAGGCCATGGCGTTCTGCTTCCCGAAGCCGCGCCTGCGGCATCCCCACCCCCCGCACTTCCCCAACCAGACCGACCTCCCCAAAGATGAGCAGGTCCGCCGGGAGGGGCTCCACGCGAGCGCTGGACACAATCGCCATCGCCACCGCCAGGTCCGCCGCAGGTTCCTCCACGCTGAGCCCCCCCGCCACGCTCACGAACACGTCCCGGTCGGCGAGATCGAGCCCTTCGCGGGCGAGCACGGCGAGCAGCATCTGCAAACGCCCCCGCTCGAACCCGAGCACCGTTCGCGCAGGGTTTCCCTGCGTGGGCCGCCCCACCAGCGCCTGCACTTCCACCAGCACCGGCCGCGAACCGACCATCGCGCAGGTGACCACGGTTCCGGGTGCATCCGGCAACCGTTCCCGGAGCAGCCTGGCGCTGGCATCCGGCACTTCCACCAAGCCTTCCTCCCGCATCTCGAACAGCCCGATCTCGCCCGTGCTGCCGAAGCGGTTCTTGGTCGCCCGGACGACCCGCAACGTCGTGGCACCATCCCCTTCCACATACAGCACGGTATCCACCACATGTTCCAGGGTGCGCGGCCCGGCGAGCGTGCCATCCTTGGTTACATGGCCCACCAGGAAAGTGGCGATATCCCTACCCTTTGCGAGCCGCATCGCCTGATGGCCCACTTCCTTCACCTGACCGATGCTGCCGGGTAGACTCGCGAGTTCGCTGTTGTGGAGGGTCTGAACGGAATCGAGCACCAGGATCTTCGGCTTCACATCTTCCACCGCGGCGATCACGGCTTCGAACGACGTTTCGGCGAGCAGGTACAGGCTTTCGCTGAGCACTCCGAGCCGCTCGGCGCGGAGGCGCACCTGGCGGGCGGATTCTTCTGCGCTGACGTAGAGAACCCGGATTCCTCGCTTGGCAAAGGCATCCGCCGTGGTGAGGAGCAACGTGCTTTTGCCGACGCCTGGGTCGCCGCCCACCAGCGTGAGCGACCCGGTCACGAGCCCGCCGCCCAGCACGCGATCCAGCTCGGTGATGCCGATCCGCAGCCGCACCTCCCCGCCTTCTTCGCGCCCGACCTCGGTGATCGGCCGCGCCCGGCTAGTGGCTCTCGGGGCCTTCCCTGCCGGACGAGCCACTTCTTCCACAAGGGAGTTCCATTCGCCGCACTGGGGACATCGGCCGATCCACATCGGGGAGCCGTGCCCGCATTGCTGACACATGAAGACGCTGCGCACTTTGGCCATGCCGCCCGAGTATCCGCGAACCCCCCCAAAAAATGGCGGGATCGGATCGGATGCGGCTACATCGGGCGGGTGAGCGTTTCCCTCTGCCGCTGGGGCCAAGCCGACTACGAAACGGGACCGCTCCGCGGCCTGCCGGAAGGCGTTCGCCTCGTCGACGACCCCGCTATAGCCGAGGTGATCGTCGTTCCCAGCACGCGGCGCGTGGTGCCGGGCGATGTGCCGCGGGCGCGGCTGGTGATCACGACGACCTCGGGCTTCGACAACCTCGATGTACCCGGTCTGCGCGCCGCGGGCGTTCGGTGTGCGCGCCTCCCGTTGGTCCGCAGGGATGCCGTGGTCGAAACGACGATAGGCATGATCCTCGCCTTGACCCGTCGCTTCGGTCCGTTCCGCGAGACCGCCCGGTCGGGGGTTTGGGACCGAGCCAACCTCGGCCGCTACGACGCGCGGCTCGTCGGTCGCGTGGGGGTGGTGGGAATGGGGGTGATCGGGACAAGGGTGGCCGCCGTGTTGCGCACCCTGAACGCCGAGGTCGTGGAGGTGCGGGAAGGCGACCCGATTCCCAGAGACCTCGATGTGCTCACGCTCCACGCAAGCCTGAAACCTTCAAGCCTGAACCTTGTGGATGCTGAAGTGATCGTGGGCCTGCGCCGCGGAGCGGTGCTGGTGAACACCGCGCGTGGCAAGCTTTTGGACGTCGACGCCGCCTTCGCGGCGGTTCGGGCGGGTCATCTCGGCGGCCTCGCCGTCGACACCTTCCCCGAAGAGCCCACGAACCTCGCCCGCTTCGACCATCCCCAGGTGATTGTTGCGCCCCACGCGGCGGGTTGGCATCCCCAGTTGGGTGAGCGCATCTCGGAGGGGGTGGCGACCGCAGTCGCGGCGTTCCTGGCTCAGGAGCCGGTGCCCTGGTCGCTGTGATCGGGGGCTCAGCCTCCGACCCGCCACGCCCCCCGTTGGACCGGCGTGAAGCCGAGCTGGCGCGCCGCATCGAGGATCGCTTCGAAGTCCAGCGAGACCGTGGCGCCGGCCTTCTGCGTGACCTCGTCTTCCGTCGGTAAATCGAAGTCGTTCGCCCCGTAGCGGAGGCCGGTGAGGGCGTCGGCGTTGCGGGTCAGCACGCTGGTGCGGATATTCACGATGTTATCAAGGAATATACGACTCAATGCGAGGTGGCGCATGTACTCCTGCGAGCTCACCTCCTCCCCGCCAAGCTCGGTGTTGAAGGGCTTGTACGTCCAACAGAGGAAGGAGGAGAGCGCACGGCCCTTGGCCACTTGCTCGTCCTGAAAGTCGCGCAGGCGGGCCAGGTGGTTCAGGCGCTCCCCGAAGGTCTCGTCGAAGCCGATGACCATGGTGGCGGTGCTGCCGAGCCCTCCATCCAGCACGGCGCGCTGCGCATCGTAGTAGTCTTCCACCTTGTACTTCCCGGGACTGTGGCGGAGGCGGAACGCATCGTCCAGCACCTCTGCCCCGCCGCCGGTGATCCACCGCGTGCCCGCCGCACGGAACCGGGCCACGGCCTCGGCGTAGTCGAGCTTGCTGCGCTTGGCCACGAACATGAGCTCGGCGATGGTCATCTCGTAGAACGCCAGCTTGTCGCCGTAGTGGTCGTGCAGGCTGCGGAACAGCTCGCAATAGTGGCTTACGCCCAGGTCGGGGTGGAAGCCGCCGTTGAAGCCAACAAGCTGCCCGCCCAATCCCGCTACGACATCGATCCGGGCGATGAGATCGGGCACCGAGAGGACGTAAGTGCCGGCCTCCCCGGGGAACTTGTAGAACGCGCAGTAATCGCAGCGCGCCACGCACACGTTGGTGTAGTTGACGATCGCCATGATCACGTACGTGGCGCGATCCGGGGCGTGGAACCTGGCGCGAACGTGCGAGGCCAACTGGCTGAGCAGCGCGTCGTCGGCGTCGTGCCAGAGCGCGGTCGCGTCGGCGCGGTCGATCCGTTCGCCCGCCAGCACGCGTGCGGCGGCGCGTGCGAGGGCGTCAGCCATGCCGGCGGCTAACCCGATACGGAGCCCGCAACATGAGCCACCGCAACGCTAATCGCCGTCCGACCGCGATGGAGCTTGCCCGCTCCACGCTCGGGTGGGGCGGTTTGGCCCGGGCCTGGGGACGCTCTGGGGGCGCGATGATCGTGAGCTCCTACCAGGCGTTTGGCGGGTTCGGAGGCGGTCTGATGAGGCGGTGCTTTACGCAGGGGGGCCCCCCATTCACTTGTCCACCCGGCAGTAGTCGGCCCCCGCATTGGTAGAACCGGTCGGACAGCTACCGCCGGACGTCGGCACGAACGAGACCCCGAGCTCACTGGCTTGGCAGTAGTCGGCGCCCGCATTGTTGGAACCTGTAGGACAGCTGCCACCCGAGGTCGGCATGAAGTGCCTGCCGTCGGCCGATTGGCAGTAGTCCGCGCCCGCATTGTTGGAACCTGTAGGACAGCTGCCACCCGACGTCGGCACCATCGTAGAGCTGGCCGTCGGCGTGCCGGCCCAGGCCAGCGCTGGCAGGACCACCAGGCAACCGAGAAGCAGCTTCGAAATTTGAAAGTTTGTCATGAGAGCACTCCGAGAAAGATAGAGTTGAGCAGGTTGAAGGCTTGCTGTCAGTGACTCGAAACGCGCGAGATTACTTCGCGGCGGCACAGGCGCGGGTACACTCGCTGATCACGAGATCCGTACACTCGGGGCTAATTCCCTTGCCGCCGGCAGCAATGAATTTCCGCTGGCACGCCATGTACGCGTCGAGTGGCACCGCTTCAAGGAAGGGCATCGCGTACAGGAACCGCGGAGGTGTCTCTTTCACGCCATAGGCGGCGAGCAGGTCCTTCTGACTCATGTTGCAGGCCCGACACGACTCGTCACACGACGGCTTGGCCGGGGCTGCGGGCGCGGCGGGATCGCCAGCCATCGCGCTGCCCCCAATCACCAAGCCCACGCCCAAAACCACCCCCCGGATCGATCGAGACAGGCTCCGCATCAAACACCTCTGCGTGAAGTTACCGTATCGCATCGCAACACGCCAGCCGGGGATAAGAAACTGCTCCAGGCCGGATCTGTCGTGCGCGGCAAGCGCCACGTTGGCGGAGATATTGTAGACGTCAAAGGTCGCGCCACGACGTTGCGATATGACGCGCCGCGGCCGACGGCGCGAGCCCGAGTACGGATGCGGTCACGCATTCAGTCTACACCCCTCAGGCTCGCATCGCCCCCGACAATCCGTAGCGCCCACGCAACCAAGCCGCTACCCTGTCGCTGTCCGGGTATGCACCATGCGAATTTTCGCGCTCCTCGCTTTTCTCCTGCTCCCCAGTTGCCTCCCCGACGTGCCGAAGGATGGTGACACCGGCTCGGCCGACACCGACTCGGCCGACACCGACTCGGCCGACACCGACTCGGGCGACACCGACTCGGCCGACACCGACTCGGCCGACACCGGCTCGGCCGACACCGACTCGGCCGACACCGGCTCGGGTGACACCTCCGACACCTCCGACACCTCCGACACTGAGGATTGCCTGGCCTACGCCGACGAAGATGGGGATGGCTACGGCGACCCCAAGGCGCCTCGGGATGGCTGCCTCGACACGGGCGGTACCACCTCGGACAACCCCGACTGCGACGACACCGACGCGGCCGTGAACCCGGGCGCGACAGAGACCCCCGACAGGGTGGATAACGATTGCGATGGGCTCATCGACGAGACCGGCATCGACGGCGATGGGGATGGCTACGACACCTCCACCGACTGCGACGACACCGACGCGGCCGTGAACCCGGGCGCGACAGAGACCCCCGACAGGGTGGATAACGATTGCGATGGGCTCGTCGACGAGGCCGGCACCGACGCGGATGGCGATGGCTACGACACCTCCACCGACTGCGACGACTCCGACCCAGCTATCTACCCAGGCGCGAAGGAAGTTCGCGACGGGATCGACAACGACTGCAACGGCATCGTGGACGGGTAAGCGGTGGTCTGGCTCGTCGCCGCATCCCTCGCCGCGGGCGTCCCTACCTTCTCGGTGGCGCGCGGCGTTTTTGATGCGCCCTTCGAACTCGCGATCGTTCCCGGCGTGGCGGGAGAGACGTTGTACGTCAGCATCGACGGGAGCGAGCCTTCCGTGGAGTACGCCGGACCGTTGGCCGTGGACCGGACTTCGATCGTCCGGGCGAGGGAAGTCGGGAACGACGGCCTTCAGAGTCCCACGATCACCCACACCTTTCTCTTTCCGACCGACATTGTCCGGCAGGCCACCATGGATGCCGGCGTCACGGGGAGCGGCGATTACGGCCCGGTGGTCTTGCGCACGCTTGCCGAGCTTCCGAGCGTCTCTTTGGTGCTCCCCGGCGGGGTCACGACGACCGAGGCGGCCACCTCGGCAGAGTGGATTGATCCCGACGGCGACGATCTCCAGGTCGATGCCGGCGTGGCGCGCACCGGGACCTCCAGCCTCGGCTATCCGAAGAACAGCTTGCGCCTGTACTTCCGGAGCGAGTACGGCGCGTCGAACGTGGACTTCGACTTTTGGGAGGATGATGCCCCGGGCATCGCGCCGGCCCGTGAGCAGGATGCGCTGAGCCTGCGAAGCGGCCACGACTCGGTCTTTTACCTTGGTGCCCAGGGCCAATACACCCGCAACGACTGGATGGACGCCTCGCAACTGGAGATGGGACACACTGCGCCCCACGGACGCTTCGCGCATGTGTACATCAACGGCCAATACACCGGGATCTACCATGTGCGGGAACGCTTCAATGCGGCGTTCCTGGCGGGGTACCTCGGCGGAAACAAGGATGACTACGAGGCGGTGAACGAAGGCTACCTGAACTCCGGTTCCGGCATCGGCTGGGGGCAGGTCACCGCCCACCGTGGGAATGTACAGATGCTTCAACGCTGGCTTCGGCTGGACCACTACCTCGACTACATGGTGCTCAACTACTACGCCGGGAACACCTGGGACTGGACCGCCTACCACAACTGGGCGGCGGTGGGCCCCTCGGAAGCGGATGCCGGCGGCTTCCGATTCTACAGCTCCGACAGCGACATCTGCCTTTATTACGACGCCAATGTCAACGCGCTTTACCTGCCGGGACCCTCGGACATCTTCCCGGCGCTGGTGGCGGAGGCCGATCCTGATTTTCAGGTGGCGTGGGCGGATGCCATCCATCGCAACCTCGAGGATGGTGGCCCGCTGACGCCCGTCCGCGCCGCCGAGCGCTATCAACGCATCGCCGACAGCATCGAGGATGCCGTGGTCGCCGAATCTGCCCGGTGGGGCGGCGGCTGGTGGGACCGCGACGGCGAGTGGTTGGTGGAGCGTGACCGGCTGCTGAACGACTACTTTCCGGCGCGCACGGACGCCCTGCTCCTTCAGTTGCGGGCGGCCGGCTACCTGCCGCTCCCCGCACCAATCTTCTCGCTCGCGTCGGGACTTGTGACCGCCGGAGATGACGTCAGCGTCGAGCTCCCCGATGGTGTCGATGCCGAGCTGTGGTGGACCACCGATGGGACCGACCCCCGGCTTCCCGGCGGCGCGATTTCCAGCCTCGCATCCCGCGTGGATGGCGCGGAGGTGCTGACGATCGAGCACGGTACGGAACTGCGGGCTCGGCTGTTGCAGGCCGATCGCTGGGGTCCGCTTGCCACGCGCAGCTTTGAGGTCGAGGACCTCGCGCCAGTGGTCCTCAACGAGTGGAACGCCGTCAGCGCCGAGGACACGCTGGAGGTCCGCGACTTCGAGGGGAGCGGGGCGGACGATGCCTTCGGCAGCGTTGCGGGAAACGGTGGCGCGTGGATCGAGCTGGTGGTCACCCGGGATGTCGATGTGCGCGGTTGGCGACTGGAGATGGCCGACCTGCGCGGCGCTGCGGGCACGGTCCGCTTCACTGACGCCGACGCGCTCACCCGGCTCCGCGCCGGCACCCTGTTGACCGTCAGCACCGACCTGGTCGAAGACGCGCGCGTGGACCCGGAGGCGGGCGATTGGCGAATGGCACTGACGGCCAGCCCCTCGGGGGAGTTTGCCCGCACGGATGGGTTCAGGGTGACCGCTTCCGACTGGCAGCTCACCGCCTACGACGCCGATGGCAGGGTGCGCTTCGGTCCGGTGGGGGAGGGGCGGTCGCCGCGTCGAGGGATCTCCAGTGACGAGGTCGGCGCGCTCCTGGCCAACCCCAGCGCCAGCGTGGCCAGCGACGACGGGGACTACGGCGCGACCACCCGATCGACCTTCGGTGCCGCCAACATCTGGGAGGGGGGCGCCCAGGACCTGCGCGGGCTTCGCGGCGAGTCGGGAACGCTCACCGTCGCAGACACGGGGCTCCCACCCGCCTCGGACCCTCCTGCTGCCCCCCCGGCCGGCTGCCACGCGGGCGGTGGGCCTCCCACGGCTGCTCTGGTCATCCTCGCGCTGCTGCTTGCGGCGTGCCCGAGCCGCCCGCCCGACTCCGGCAGCGACCCCGGGCCGAGCCGTGACTGCTTCGCGGACCGCGATGGGGATGGCCACGGCGATGCCGCGACCCCGGTTCACTGCGAAGCTGGCGTCGCGACCGGCGACGATTGCCTGGACACGGACGCCCTGGTTCACCCTGACCTGGACGAACGCTGCAACGGGGCCGACGACGACTGCGACGGCGAGGTGGACGAAGACCCAGTGGACCCGCTCGCCTTCTTCAGCGATGGCGATGGGGATGGCTACGGGAGCGAAGGGGAGGTCGTCTACGCCTGCATCGTGGGCGATGGCGCCGCGCTTTCGGCCGGTGACTGCGATGATGCCGATGCCGACGTGCATCCCGGCGCCGACGAGGGCTGCGAGCCCGTGGACCGCGACTGCGACGGCGTCGTGAGCACGGGCGTCGGCTCGGCGGCTTCCTGCCCCGCGACCACCTGTACCGACATCCTCGCGGCAGCTCCGGAGGCCGCGGACGGCGCCTACTGGCTCTCTCAGCCTTCAGGCACTGTCGTTGAGACCTGGTGCGACATGACCACCGGGGGGTGGACCCTGGTGTTTTCGAGGAATACCGCCAGTACCGGCTCCCAGGGTGGTTTTGGTGGGGGTGAGGAAAACGTCGCGTCGGTCGCGGTGTCTCCCGAAGCCGCGAGCGCAAGCGGCACGGCGGTCCTGGGCTGGGTGGATATCGACAGTCTGGACTGGAGGGCGCTGCGCCTGACCGCGGCGGCTTCCGGAGCCCGCACCTACACCTCCCGCGACATCGACCGCAGCGCGCTTCGCATCGGCTTCGGCGACCCCGGCTACCTGCTTTACGGCGGGGAGACCGGCTACTATTGGTGCGGCGGACCGGCTTCGTACACCGACGGCGGCGTGGGCGCGGTCAACAATCCCGCCGATGCCCCCACGGACTGCAAGTACCATGGCTCTCTCGGCTCGGGCTGGGACTTCTCCGAATCGCCCGGCGCGAACGCGGGGCTGACTCTCTGTGGAGGGGATGGTAGCTATTTCCTGGCCGCAAGCTGGGCCGGCACCTGGATCAGCTACGGCACCGCCGGCGGAGCGCAGGCGATCTGGGTCAGGTAGGCGTTGCGGCCCTCGGGGAGCGGGCAGACATCCGTACGTCACGTTAAGAGCAGCGCCCGTAGGAGCCCCCGTGGCCGGTATTTACGACTCGATCCTCGACGCCATCGGCAACACCCCGCTCGTCCGCCTCCGTTCCATCGGCCGGGAAACGGGCTGCGAGATCCTCGTGAAGTGCGAATACCTCAACGCCGGCGGCTCCGTGAAGGACCGGATCGGTCGCCGGATGATTCTCGAAGCCGAGAAGTCCGGAAGGATCAAGCCTGGAGATACGCTGATTGAACCCACGAGCGGTAACACTGGAATCGGGATGGCGCTGGCCGCAGCCGTGCGCGGCTACCGCATGGTCATCACGATGCCCGAGAAGATGAGCCGGGAGAAGCAGGTCGTGCTCGAAGCGCTCGGCGCCGAGATCATCCGCACCCCGACCGAGGCCGCCTGGGACGCCCCGGAGAGCCACATCGGCGTCGCCAAGCAGCTGCTTGGGTTCCTCCCCAACTCCCACATCCTGGACCAGTACTCCAACCCCGACAACCCCCTGGCGCACTACCACGGAACGGGGGCGGAGATCGTGGAACAATGTGGTGGAAAGCTTGACTTCCTGGTGCTCACCGCCGGCACGGGCGGCACCCTCACCGGCACCGCCCGCCGCGTGAAGGAGGCAGTCCCCAATTGCAAGATTATCGGTGTCGATCCGGTCGGCTCCCTGCTCGCTGGCCCCGGCCCGATTGGCAGCTACAAGGTCGAAGGCATCGGCTACGACTTCATCCCCGACGTGCTCGAGACCGACATCGTGGATGAGTGGATCAAGTCGGAAGACCGCCCGAGCTTCCAGATGGCCCGCAAGCTCATCCGCAAGGAGGGCCTCCTGGTGGGCGGCAGCGCCGGCTCGGCGGTGTGGGCTGCAGTCGAGATCGCGAAGAAGTACGGACCGGACAAGCGAATCGTGACCCTCGCGGCCGATTCGGTGCGCAACTACATGACGAAGTTGGTCGACGACGGTTGGATGCGTCAGAATGGATTTTTTGAGCGCAGCTGGGAAACGGCCAGCATTGCCGAGCTGTTGCGCGGCCTTCCCCGCCGCGAGCTGGTCACCGTCCAGAGCGGGGACAGCGTGCGGGAGGCCGTGAAGTCCATGAAGGGCAACGGCATCAGCCAGCTTCCGGTAGTAGAAGATGGCCGCCTTGTCGGCATCCTTACCGAGAGCGATGTGCTCGGGAAGCTCGTGGATGGGCGTGCCGGGCTGGAAAGCAAGGTAGCCGAAGTGATGTTCCGCAACGTCCGCACCATCGCCGACACCGACGACGCTTCCGGCCTCTCCAAAATCTTC
>CAMBIK010000133.1 GCA_945867435.1 Klebsiella pneumoniae | reverse complement strand
CTCAATCTGTCCGTACACGGCTCGCCGGCCGTTGTGCTGGCGCATGGTCGGCGGGACTGGGTCGCGATCACTTCCGTGCGTGATGCGGACACCACGCTGGTCGAGCTTCTGGACCTGGACCGCGAGCGCGTTTTGGCGTCTGTGGCCATCTCGCCGCGCGACCTGGCCATCGCCTTTGTCGCCGAGGAAGATGTGCTTTGGCTCGATGGGGCGCACGCCCTGGCACTCACCGAGTCGGGGCTCAGCGTGCGCGAGCGATCGCCGTAACCACGGCTTCCATTTCGTAAGCGAAGCCCGCCGGATTTCCGCTCACCCGCAGCCATCCCCGCTCGCCATCTCGCGGTCGGAAGTCCACGCGAATGCCTTGGTGGGCCAGGGATTCGTTCATCCGCGGCCCGTTGTCGACTTCGATGCACACGAAGGTGCCGCGCTTGGAGAGGGGCCAGTTGCCGCGCACTGCCAGCCCTTCTCGGGCGCAGGTGTCGAGCAGCGTGCCCACCAGACCTGAGGTGACCGTGCGCGCCCGCCGGATGGCCGCCGTGAGCGAACCTTCGGCGCTGGTGGCCAACGCCGCAAGCTCGCCGAGCAGCATGGCCTGCGCCACCAAGGTCGGTGTCCCACTTCGGAAGCGCGTGCCATCTTCGGCCCGCACCACGACGCCCTTCTCGAACTCAAAGGGGGCCCGGTGGTTCCACCAGCCGGTGCGCTTGGGCGTAAGCTCGGAATACCATCGGCGCGGCAGATACAGGAAGCCCGCTCCCGTGCCGCTGCGAAGCTGCTTGTGACCCGCAGCGACTACCGCCACATGATCTCCCAGCGTGGCGACGTCGATCGGTACGCTTCCGCACGTTTGGTAGGCATCCAGCAGAAGCAGGGCATCCGGGCACCGTTCGCGCAACGCCGCTGCGAGTGCCGGCAAGTCCTGAACCCACCCGGACTCGAACAGCGCGTGGCTGATCGACAGCACGCGTACGTCGGGCGTGAGCGCGGCGATCAGCCGGTCGGTTGGCACGCTCCCATCGGCATCGACCGCCACTTCCACCAGCTTGCCCCCGGTGTTCTGGGACCATTGGTGATGAACGTAGTGGCCCGTGGTGAAGTGCCCGGCCGTGTAAACCAACGTGCCGCCGGGAATGCCTTCCAGAACGGCGCTCAGGGCCTCGGATGCGTTCGGGAACCAGGTGACATCGCCGTGGGCGAGGTTCCCTCCCACCAGCTCGGCGACCTGCTCCCGATACTGGTCCATGACCTTGATCCAAGCGCCATCGTCCCACACGCCGATGCCGTGCCGACCCAGCTGTTCAAGGTGTTCTGCCACAGCGGCCGGCCCCGCCACGCTGGGGAGACCCATGCTGTGGCTGCATGCGTAGATCCCGAGGTCGAGGCCCGGGTACAGGTCGCGGAAGTCAAGGTCGAGCGCGGATAGTCCCAGCTCCGCCGCGCCTTCTCGCCGCAAGCGCGCAGGCTCCGCGGCCACTGGAACATGCGCCGGCCGCAGTGCGGCGCGGAGCGCGGCGGGGGTCTTCGAGCCGAGCACGGCGGTCAACCTAGAGGTTTGGCCACCGACTCTAGCAGCCAACTGTGCGGCTGCAACCTGCTCGCCTCTGGTCATCGGGCCTCCGGGCCGCAGGCTATCCCGGTTGTTTCGGGATAGCCTGCGGTCCTCGTGCGCATCCGCTTTTTCAGCTACTTCTACCCACCCTGCGTTGGCGGTGGCGAAGTCATTCTCCAGCATCAAGCCGAGGAATTCGCGCGGCGGGGCCACGAAGTCCACGTTCACACCACCCCGTTCACCAACATGGATGGATCCACGGCGGTGGCTGTCGGTTCCACGGACGAGGGCGGCGTTCACGTTCATCGGCGCGCCTCTCGTTGGCTTCTTGGGCGAAATCCGTTGGAAAAGAACGCGGTCACCCCCGCCTTCTACGCGGATGCCTTTTTGCCGGCTCAACTCGTGGTGTGCGTTGGGTTCCCCAGTCTGCACCTCGATGCCCTGCTGGCGCGCAAGGCGGTGGCGGGCACGCCCCTGGTCGTGCAGAACTATGTGACTTCGGCTTTCTTGGACGAGATTCTGGATGGTGCCGGGGGGCTGGGGAAGCGAATCCGCTCGCAGTACTGGCAGCGCTGGGTACGGGCGGGGCTGGCGCGGGCCGAAGTCGTGATCGCCGATTCTCCCGCGGCCGCGGCCGGTTTGCGAAGCCGGCTGGGGCTCACCAACGTGAAGCACCACATCGGCATGGCGGTCGATCCCGCCGAGTTTGACCGTGTGGATGCGACGCAAGTGGATGCCATTCGGTCGCAGCTGGGCCTCGGGGCGGCCAGGGTCGTGCTGGCCCCCAGTCGGGTGAGCCGACAGAAGGGCGCCGACCTGCTCGTCCAGGCGATGCGCCCCCTCCTGGATGCGTCACCGGGAGCGTGGAAGCTGGTGATCTCCGGCCCCGTCAACGAGGTGGCCTTCGGGGAAGAAGTGCGCCGCCTGGCGGGAAACCACCCGGACATCGTGTTCACGGAGCGTAGCCGCGCCGAACAGGTCGCCCTGTTTCGAGCGGCCGAGATCGTGGTCTTGCCGAGCCGCGGCGAGACCGTGGGCGGCGTGATCTTCGAGGGCATGTACGCTGGCGCGTTGTGCATTGTGAGCGACGCGGTGGAGGCTGCGCGGGACGACTACCTCCAGCCGGGGGTGAACGGTCTGCTGGTGGCGAGCGAGAACGTGCCCGCCCTCCGCGAGGCTTTGGAGCGCGCGATGCGCGAGCCGATGGCGTCCGTGCGCGCAGCGGGCCGGCGGATGGTGTCGGAGCGGTTTACTTGGCAGGCAAGCGTTGACCGCCTTTGGGAGCTGTACCCCCGTGCCTGAGTTGTCTGTCGTCATCCCCACGTTGAACCGCGGGAAGTTGTTCCACGACACGCTCCGACAGGTTTTGCAGCAGGGGCACGCAAACTTCGATGTTTGGGTGATCGACCAATCGGACCCCGAAGGCGCGGTGGCGAACGAGGCCTTGGTGGCCGAGCTTGCCGACCCGCGCATCCGCTACGTGCACCTGACTCAAAAAGGTCTTCCCAACGCGCGTAACGAGGCGCTCGCCCGCATCGATTCCCGCGTGGTGCTCTTTTTGGACGACGACGTGATCCTGCTTCACCCAGACTTTCTTGAGGCTCACACCCTCGCCTTTGAGGATCCGAAGGTGGGCGGGGTGACAGGCCGGATCGTGGAGCGAAGCGTTCGTCCCAACGTGGACCATGTGGCGGCGCACCTCAGTCCCGGCGGCCGCACGCTCACCAACCTGTGGGGCGATGAGCGGCAGGTCGTTTGGGGTCTGAAGGGTGCCAACATGAGCTACCGGATGGAGGCCGTTCGGCAGATTGGCGGGTTCGACCGGCAATACACGGGCACGGCACTTTTGGAAGACACCGACTATTCCTGGCGGGTACACCGCGCCGGCTGGACCCTCCTGTACGAACCTCGCGCCGAGCTTGTCCACTTGAGCGCGCTCACGGGCGGCGTGCGAGTGGAAGACGCCCTGCGCGGCGAACGCTGGCGCTTTCGATCCACGGCGTACTTCGTGCGCAAACATCGCGGATGGATGGGACTGGTCCCCTTTTCGGCGACGTTCGGGGCTATCGCGGTCGCGAGGGCCATCCGGTGGAGGGATGCTTCGTCCATGGCGGCGTTGTTAGCGGCGGCCCGGGAGGGCGTCGCCGCGTGGTCCACCGCCGGCCCCGACGAGTCCATTCCTGTTCGGTCGGCCGGCGAATAGGGCCCGCTGAGGCCTCTTTCAGCCGCGCGGTCGCTTGTAGGCGGTGCCCTGGTTGGCAAACAGGTGGTTCCTGGCTTCGCGTAGCTGTTCGATCTGGTGGGCGCCGAAGAAGTTTGCGTGATGGGCCGGGTACACGATGCCCTGACGGGTTTCGAAGTGGCGCAGCGGGCACCACGCGGACTCGATCTGCTCGAGCAGGACCGAGAGCGAAAGGGCGGAGTTCTTCCACGCCCGCAGCATCATCCGTGCGGGGGAGGGGAGCTGGCCGCCGTAGTTCTCGGTGCGCAGGATTGCAGCTCCTTCGCCAAGGGAAAGGCGCGACATCCGGAGGCACCGCGAAATCACGAGGCCGTAAAGGCCGCGGATCGTGTACAGGTCGAAGAGAACCCAGAGCGGCAAGCTCACCAGCGCGGCGAGGCTTGCGAGCGCCCAGCGCCAGCCCGACACGGGCTGGTTCACGGCGGCGAGGGCGTCCAATTGGCGGTTGAGCATCGTGCACAGCCCGTTCGCGTAGCCACAGAACTGGCAGTTCAGCCTGTCGAGCCAAAGCAGGTTTGCGATCCGACCGCGGTCCATGAAAACATGGTCGCGCCAATGTACCGCTGGCAGCGAAAACAGCGGCCCGAGCAGCCATTGGAAAAGCAGCACCACAATGGAGAGGTTGAGCACGATGAACGCTGGGATGCTGAGGTACATCGTGCCGCCGCCCACCAGGCAGCGCGCCCAGCCATGGATGCGGATCTGGGCGATGCTGAGCGACACGATCTGCGAGGAAGCGCGTGCCGCGGTGACCGGGGGAGGGGGGGGCGAGGAATGCACGCGGCCGCATATCCCCCGCATGCAGACTCGCCTACTCGCTGAGTGCCTCAACCTGGAAGGGGATGCTGCCCGCTGCCGCATTCTGCGTGTCGGTGAGCGTGACGGTCACGTCGCCGACGTTCACGAAGAAGAGCGAGGCCGCCGCGAAGAAGGTCTGGACCTCGTCTTCGTTCACATGATCGACATTGGCCGAGGGTACTACCATGTTTTCCGAGTCGGCTGACATATCGACTGACAGGTTGCCCAGCAGCCTGGAGCCGTCGACGCCGAGGGGAATCGGCAGCCACGCGAGCTGCGTGCCGGCCTCGACGAGCACCGACTCCGCTTCAGCCGGATCGGTCATCCGCTCGAAGTCCTCCTCCCACGGGGCGCGGAGGTAGGCGGCGATCTCGAGTTGGTCGGGAACGTCGAAGCCGAGTTGGATCCGGTCAAACGTTTCCCCGGCGAGTCGGGCCTCAAGCACGTAGTCGCCAGGTTCATCTACCGTGATCTCGAAGTTTGTGGCTACGTCTGAATCGCGGTCATCGTCCCCCGAGTCCTCGTCTGGACCCTGTTGGGAGAGCGTGACACCATCGTCGGGCGTGACCACGTACTCGATCTCGTCCGCCTCATTTCCGGCATCTCCCTCGCCCATGCCGGTGAGCTCCACGATGAAGGACTGCTCGTGCCCGGTAACGATGGATGACTCGGTGATGTCGTGTTCATCCAGGTAGTAGTCGCTGACCAGCGTGAACGTCATCCGCCCGAGCTCGCCGTTGGCGGTGGCGGTGTCGATTCCGCAGGCCAGCGTGAACAGGGAGAGGAGGGGAAAGAGGCGCATCATTGATTCGGGGTTGGCTTAGAACCTATGCAGGTTTCGTGCCAGCCTCAGTCAAGGCACACTTTCCCATAGGGTTCCCCCGGCAGGCACGACAGCGATGTCAGTTTGCGAATTGCTTGCAGAGGTCCGCGAGACGTGGCATCGCCGCGGTCACATGCTTTAGCCCCTCCGGCCGCAGCCTTTCGTAGGCCGTGCGTGCCGGGCCTCGCCCGCTCCTCGCCCGCTCGTCGGTGATGCCTAGCAGGGAGTCGGCCACCTCCACGCCGCGGCGCGTGAAGTAGACGCGTGGCTCCTCTTTCTTGTCCTGGCAGTCGATCCAGAAGGGATCGATCTTCGCGGCGAAGTCGTCGATAAGGTGATTGAGCGCCATCGGCACGAAGCCAGGTTTTACGCCTTGAACGATGCGGAAGGCACCCTTGATGGCCAGGCCGCTCAGCCCGCCTTTCTCCGAGACTTCCGCTTCGATCACCTTCACGCCCGCGTCTACCACGAGGCGGCGCCGGGCCGGATCCTTCAGCGATTCAACGAAGCTACCCATGAAACCTCCTAAAACACGATCTCGCCCGAGGAAGCGTTACCCCCTCCGCGAGGTTTGGCGTTGCAACGGCTGGGCGCGGCGTTCTTGGCCCCCAGCTCGTGAAACCAGTCGTTTACATAGTAGCGCTGCTCGCAGGTCTTGTAGCCGCCCACCTTCAGCGCCTTGGCCACGCAATCGTAGCTACGCTCGAAGTCCCGGTTGTTCTGAGCGAAAATGATGTCCTCCGGGCCTTCGCGCTCGGGCTTGTCTGCCCCGATGTAGCTGTGGACCCAGAACGGAATCGCATCGCAAAGTACGTCGGCTGCGGAAGTGGATGGGCTGGATTGAAGCGTTGCGAGCATGGTGAGGCGAACGCTGGAGTCGTCTTCCCGTTCGAGCATGTGGGCGCGCAAGCATGCGATCAGCGCCTCATCGCGGGTCGCGTTCATCGCCGCAGCCGCAGCGGAGCGAACGCTGGGTTCGGGGTCCGTGCGCAGGGCGGGGCAGGCGACTTCGGCAAAGGGGAAATCCGCGATCGCGCGCAGTGCGGCGAGTGAAGCTGCGCGGACCGCTGCGGCAGGGTCGCGCGCCGCGGTCACGAGCCCTTCTTTCGCCGCGGGCGTGCCGGTGAGGGCGTTCGCCGCGGCGGCCCGGAGGTTCGGGTCCGGGTCGGACAATGCTGCGGTCACGATGGTGAGCACCTCGGGATCCTTGCTGGCGCGAAGAACGGCCATCGATGCGGCGCGCACCAGAGGGTCGGAATCCCCCTTGGCGGCTGCCTTCAGGCGGATCTGGATGGCAGGCGCCTTGATTCGGACCAGCTGATTCACGAGGTCCACTCGGGTCGGTTGAGCGAGGTCGTCAAGCAGCGCCGCAGCGCATCCCACATGCGCGTCATCGATCCCCTTTGCCATCGCCTGCACGACCGGCAGGTCCCACACACCATCGCGGAGCAAGCCCTCGCAGAGACAGTCCACCGGACGGACCCATGTTGCCAGCTTTTCGGCCGCGTATCCGCGCGTGGAATCATCCTTCATGCGCAGCCCGGTACAGATCGCTTTCGTGTCGCCACGATGGTGGCCGTCGTCGATCATCTTCTTGTCGACGAAGGTTGGGGCCGGAAGGTCGCAGGCGAAGAGCAGGGCGAGCAGCATGCGCCGCCGCCTTACTCTAGTCCTGGACTTGACGCACGCCGCGTAGCTCTGGCATCTCTTCCAGCAGCATCCGCTCCACGCCCATCGCGAGGGTAGCTGTGCTGGAAGGGCATGTGCCGCACGCGCCGATGAGCTTCACCAGCACGATTCCATCCTCGACGCCGTGGAACACGATGTCGCCGCCATCCTGCGCGATGGCAGGCCGAATGAACTCATCCAGCAACGCCAGCACTTTGCGGGAAGTCGCGTCGGTGGGGGCGCTGAGCGGGACGCCATCTTCCGGCACGGCCATGTCGCCGGAATCGAGAAAGTCGCGGATCGCCGCCTTGATGCTCGGCACCAGCAAAGGCCACGGGCTCTCGCTGTCTTTGCTGACGGTCACGAACCGAGGGGCCACGAGCACACTTGTCACGCCGACGATGTCGAAGACCCGACGAGGCAGCGGCGCATCCGAAGCGTGCGCGGCACTCTTGAATTCGTAGGTGCCGACGGGGATCAGGGTCTCGGTCACCTTGAACATCAGCGCGTCGGGATTGGGCGTGGGAACGGTGTCGATCGTGTGCGCGGAAGTCATGCGCAGCGGCTAATCACCGGCGATGAGATCGGTTAGCAACGCCGACCACCAAGAGCCCACATGTCTATCGACTTCGCCCTCAGCGAAGAGCAGCTCGCTCTGCGCGAGCTAGCCCACGACTTCGCCAAAAACGAGATTCGTCCTGTAGCCGCCCACCACGACAAAACGGGCGAATACCCATGGGCGGTGCTGGCGAAAGCTCATGCGTTCGGTCTTCTCAACACGCACATCGCGCCTGAGAACGGCGGGATGGGGCTCACAGCGATGGATGGCCTCGTCGTTGCAGAAGAGCTGGCCTGGGGTTGCTCGGGCATTGGCACGGCGATGGAAGCGAACGGTCTGGCGCAACAGCCGGTCATTCTGGGCGGGTCTGAGTCGATCAAGCGGAGGTACCTCTCTCCGATGACGGAAGAAGGCCGCGAACGCCCAGTCATGTGCGCCTACGCGGTCACCGAGCCGGGAGCGGGCTCCGACGTGCAGGGGCTCAAGACCACTGCGGTGAAGAAGGGCGACAAGTGGGTCATCAACGGTTCCAAGATGTGGATCACCAACGCTGGCGTCGCCGATTGGTTCTTCGTGGTGGCTGTTACCGACCCTGCGAAGCTCGCGCGGGGGGGCATGACCGCGTTCATCGTGGAAAGCTCCCAATCCGGAGTCACGGTGGGAAAGAAGGAATACAACATGGGCCAGCGCTGCTCGGACACGCGCGGCATCACGTTCGACGATGTCGAGGTTTCCGAGGACAACGTGGTGGGCCAGGTGGGGGATGGCTGGAAGCTTGCCATGGCCGCTTTCGACTACACTCGACCGGCGGTGAGTTGCTCATCCATCGGCGTGGCGCGTGCCGCGCTGGAGCACGCCCTGCAATACTCCACGGAACGCAAGGCCTTTGGCCAGCCGATCTCCAACCACCAGGCGATCCAGTTCATGCTCGCCGACATGGCCACCGAGATCGATGCCGGCCGATTGCTGTGCTGGAAGGCCGCATGGATGAAGGATGCGGGTCAGCGCAACACCAAGGAAGCGGCCATGGCGAAGGCTTTCTGCGCGGATGTGGTGATGCGAACCACCACCAACGCCGTTCAGGTCTACGGGGGCTACGGCTACTCGGAGGAATACCCGGTAGAAAAGCTGATGCGCGACGCCAAGATCTTCCAAATCTATGAGGGGACCTCGCAGATTCAGCGAATTATCATCGCGCGGGAGATGCTGGTCCGCAACAGGTAGCCGATGGCGCGGGTCTTCCTCACTGGCGCGACCGGCTTCGTGGGTGCGAATGTCGCGCGGCACCTCCTCGCCCGGGGCGATCAGGTCGTTTGTGCCGTGCGAAAGCCAAATCTGTGCGTGAAAGGCCTGGATGTGAAGCTCGTCACCGCCTCGCTCAGCGACGAGACGGCGATGGCGAAGGCGATGGAGGGTTGCGCTGGAGTGCTCCACGTCGCCGGAATCTTCGACCCCGGACCGGGCGGTGATCGGGCGATGTGGGATCTGCATGTGGAAGCGACGAGCCACCTCCTGCAGGCGGCCAAGATGGCGGGCGTGCAGAGATTTGTGACGTGCTCCTCATCGGTCACGGTGGGATTTGGCCCTCGAGATGCTCCGGGGGACGAGCAAACCCTGATCGACGCGCCTACGGTCTACGGGGCGTCTGGAAGCCTGTACGCCTACTACGCGAGCAAGCTGGAGTCGGAACGCATCACCCTGGCCGCGGGCGGAATCGTGGTGAATCCGGACTTTGTGCTCGGGGCCTGGGACGTGAAGCCAACCAGCGGGCAGCTTCTGCTCGCCGTAGCGAAGCGCTGGGTTCCCGTGTTTCCAAGCGGGGGAAAGTGTTTCATCGACGCCGAGGACTGCGCGTTCGGTCATGTCGCCGCGATGGAGCAGGGAATCCCCGGCCGCCGCTACCTATTAGGCAACTGGAACCTTAGCTATCGCGATTTCATGTCGGCGTGTGCGAAAGTGGCGGGTCGGCGTGGTCCGGTCGTAGCCGTGCCGCGGCTAGCGTTTGCGGCGGCGGGGCTGGCGGGAACGCTGCTCAACCGGGTGAACTCCCATCGCTTCGCGGGCCTCAATGCACATGTGCTGGCCGCCATGCACCAGGAGAGGTATCGCGCCGGCAAGCGGAGCTGGGATGAATTGGGCGTGCCGCGAACGCTGATAGAAATCACGATCGAGAAGACCTTTCGGTGGTTCCGGGATCATGGCTACGTCTGAGGCGGCGTTCGCTGGCCCGCCCGGTTAGCCCCAAGCGAGTGCAGAAGCTGATCACCATCCTCGGCCGGAACTACACGCTGCGTGCGGATAACGGAGACGAGCTGGAAGCCGCGGCCCTGGACATAGACCAGCGGCTAAAGCAGCTCATCGGTCGAAGCCCCGGGGTGGATCAGTACACGGCCGCGATGTTGACCGCCCTGAACTTGGCGAGCGAAATGCGTGCGCTCAAGGTAGGCTATCGCGAACGGCTTGACACCATGGAACGGGAAGCGGCCGCCATCGAAACGGTGCTCGCAGCGGCTGTTACCGAGGATGGGCCGTGAACACCGGAACGTTGGCCGCTCGGGTCAACGCGTGGGCAGATGCGTTCTCCCGATGGATGGCTCAAAAGCCTGCCGGGAGCTTCAACCGCCTTGTCGGGTTGGCGGTGGGCGCCCCGGCCTTGGCGGTCCTCGGGCTGGCGTCGTGGCTTACCCCAGATGAGAAGGGCTTCGGGACACACCGTCAGCTGGGCCTCGGCGAATGCACAATGCTGCACCTCACCGGCTACCCGTGTCCCATGTGCGGGATGACCACCACGTTCACGCTGTTCGCGCACTTCCGCCCGCTCGATGCCCTCCTCAATCAGCCGTTCGGGGTCGTGCTGTTCGGTTCCACGGTGGTGGCCGCGATCATCGGCCTGGTCGATCTGGTCACCGGCAAGGGTCTGTGGCGCACGGCGCTCGGCTGGATTGGTGACCACGAAGTCAAGGTTGCATCAGTACTTTTTTTCGGAATGCTCGGTGGATGGATCTACAAGGTGCTCCTCATGCACCCCACGCTCCTCCCCGGGTAGTGCCACGAACCGCGTCGAACGTCGCCCGAGTGCCTTGACGTCTGAGCAGCCTCCGTATAGAAGCGGCCACCTCGAAACGCCGACCCCCGGGTCAGCCTACGAGAACCCAGTGAACCCACCGGGTCGGTCTTTGAAAAATTGGTAGCAGTTTCGAAAGTTCAAATAGAGATTGAGTCTGAAGTTTCGTTTAGCCACGAAACGCGGACCAGGATTAAAACTGGAGAGTTTG
>CAMBIK010000132.1 GCA_945867435.1 Klebsiella pneumoniae | reverse complement strand
TTTGGCCTGCTCCACCTCTCGGGGTGTGATGGCGATGCTCCTGTGGAACCGCCGAAGCCCGTCGCGGCAGAGCCGGCCGGTCCCCCGAAGCTCGACCTCGCCGCGCTGGCTGCCGCAGCGGAAAACGTGGCGTTGGTCCCCTCTCCGGCCGAAATGCAGCGCGCACTGGAGAAGCATGGCATCGCCACCGGGCTCAGCAGTCTGGTTGTGGAACGCGCCTTGAAGATGGACATCGAAAACAAAGACGTGATCGCGGTCAGAACGGGCGTTGCCCTTGCCGATGCGGTGCTCACGGTCAAGGATGCGCCTCACGAGAAGCTCACCGCGCGACTGAACACGGTGAAGGCTGGAATGGCCGCCCTTGGCGGCGGAAGTGACATCGGGACCACGATCGATGACATCAATGCACGCGTAGTCAACGGCTCGGTGTCCCGCGGGGACCTCGTGAAGGAACTCGACGAGATGCACGGGGCGATCATCCCCGAGATCCGGTTCGAGGCCGGGGAGCGCGCGGTTCCTTTGGTCCAGGCAGGCAGCTGGCTTGAGGGCAGCAATCTCGTCGCTTCCGCCATCCTAGCGTCGAACAGCCCCGCTGCCGCCGCCGCGGGCACTGACCTGTTGCGTCAGCCCCAAGTGGCCGACTACTTCATGCGCTATGTAGCCACGGAAGGGGAAGGAAAAGCCCCCGATGCGGTGCTGAAGCAGTTGCAGGCTACGCTCACGATGCTCAAGGCCATTGCAAGCAAACCCGCCCTCACGATTGAAGACGTGAAGGAAATCAAGACCCAGACCGACGCCGTCTTGGCGCTGCTTTAGGAGCCCCGATGCTTTCCGCCCTTTTCATAGCCGCCACCCTCGCTCCCGCCCTGGCCGATGAGGCCTCGGCCGAGGCCTGCCTCAAGAACAAGATCTGGGAGGGATACAACCAGGGTTGGGCGGTGCGAACGGCCACCACGGCCGCACTCGCGCAGACCCAGCATCGCGTCTACCTGGTCACGCTCTACGCCAACACCGAGTACAAGATCATGGTCTGCGGGGATGACGACGTCGTCAACGCCGACATCGTGCTCTACGATTCGCTCGGGAACGAGGTCCTCAAGGACACCGGCCAGGATCGTGAGCCGATTCTGTCCTACACGGCCGGTTCCACCGATACCTTCTACGTGGCCGTGCATGCGACCAAGCTGAGGGATGGTGCCACGAAGGCCGGCATCGCGACCGCGGTTACGTACAAGTAGGCGTGGCGGTCGAGGGCGGCACCGCCTCTCGCAGCGCCCGCATCCTTGAGGGGCTGCGGGCCTCTGGCGTTCCGCTGCCAAGCGACGAAGCCACGGCATTCGCCGTAGACTTTGCGTTGTTGCTGGTGTCGGTGTCCGCACTCTCGGATACAGGGCTCCCGAAACGCCACCCTGCCATGCTCGTCGTGCTTGGCCGCCGCACCGTCCTCGTGGCCGATGCGGCCGTGCGCTTGTTGGCGATCGTAGAAACGCCGGAGTTCCGTGGCCGGGTCAACGATGCGGAGCTGGAAGCCTATCGTGCCCGCTTTGGGGACGAAGCGGCCGCCGTGCTCTGGAAAGAGGAGGAAACGGATCTCAGCCTAGCGGGCTTCGCTCACCGGTATGGCGTGGCGCAGGCTTTGTTGCTGTTGGACGCATGCTTCTCCGTTTGTGCCGTGGGGGGCGTCATCGCCGACGAGGAGCTGCTTCGCCTGAACGTTACGGCGGAAGCCCTGGGCGTCGATGCGGTGGTCTTCTCTACGTTGTACCGACGCCACGACCAAAAGTTGGCCAGCGGGCGGTGGCGCGTTCTCCTTGATGGCGACAACGTTTCCCTCGGCCGATCGCCTGTTTGCCAGGTCGTATTGCCCGATCCACAGGTGTCCCCACGGCAGGCTGAACTTACGCGCACCGCGGCCGGGTGGCGGGTGGTCGATCGCCAGTCGGGTCGGCCCACGGTGCTGAACGGGCGTCCGGTCAGCGCGGCTCCGTTCGCGGCGGGAGACGAGCTCCGGGTCGGCCCCTACACGGTGCGGCTGGAGGAAGGAGGCAACTCGGTCGAAGTGTCGGGTCAGCGCACGCTCGCCGCGCTGTCGATGAAGAATCTGTCACGTTCCATTCGTGAAGTTTCTCTTCTGGACGATGTGAGCTTCACCGTATTTTCCGGGGAGGTGGTCGCGATGATCGGCCCCTCGGGGTCGGGCAAGACCACGCTGCTCAACGCCATCGCGGGCGTCACGCCCGCGGATAGCGGCACGGTGACTCTCGACGGAGAGGACTTCCACGCCGCTCTGCTCGCCGAACGTGAAAGCGTGGGGATCGTCCCTCAGGACGACATCGTGCACCCCGAACTGACCGTGGAAGAGAGCCTCACCTATGGCGCTCGGCTTCGCCTGCCAGCCTCCTCCACGGCGGAGGATGCGCGGGTCGAGGTGAATCGTGTGCTGTCCGAGCTGAACATCGAGCACATCCGCGGGTCCAGGATCGGGGATGCGGCGCATCGCGGCATCTCGGGTGGTCAACGGAAGCGCGTGAATCTAGGGCAGGAATTGCTGGCGAGGAGCATGCGCGTCCTGTTCCTCGATGAACCGACGAGTGGACTGGATCCGCGCGCGTCGCAGGACATCATGCGGCTCGTTCGCCAGCTCGCGGACCGAGGGCGGATCATCTTCGTGGTGACCCACGACCTCACGCCGCAGATCGTTGCGCAGGTGGACCACTTGTTGGTGTTGGCACCGGGGGGGCGACTTGCCTTCTTCGGCTCGCCTGCTGCCGCTTGCGAATACTTTCATGTCACGACGCCCGACGCCATCTTCAACCGCTTCGCCGACCGCCAGCCGGCCGAATGGGGGTCTGCGTACCGTAAGAGCCAGGAGGCGAGCACCTTCGTGACGATGCGCGAGGAGCTGCTCAGCTTGCGTGACCAGTTCGACGAACCCACGGAGGCGGCCTCGGCCGCTTCGCTCGTGCGTCGCCCGGGGGCGTGGGCGCAGATGGGTACGCTCGTTCGGCGGTATGCCCGGGTGAAGAGCAGGGATCTGGGTGGTCTGGCCGTTCTCATCGCCCAGGCACCGGTCTTGGCGGCGGTGATGAAGATCGTGTTTCCCCTGCCGACTCGAGAAATGCTCTTCATGGTCTCTTTGTCGTGCCTCTGGTTTGGCATGAGCGGGGCGGTGAGGGAGCTCATCACCGACCGAGTGATCTGGATGCGTGAGCGCCGTCTGGGCGTACGTCCGGCTCCGTATGTGTGGAGCAAGGTGCACGTGCTCGGCATGCTTGTCGCGGCGCAGTGTGCCGGATTTGCTCTGCTCAACCTCGCGCTCCACCCCGTGCTGGTCACCGAATACGGTTTCGGTGCCGCGGCGTTCACCCTTGTGGCGGCCCTTACCGGCGTGGTGGGGATGGCACTTGGACTCCTGGTCTCGGCCATCAACACGAGCAGCGAGGGGGCGGTGGGAAGCCTGCCGCTGCTGCTCATCCCCCAGATCGCGTTCTCCGGCATTTTGTTGAGCCTGAAGCGCATGCCCGAACTGGCCCGCGAGTTGACCTGGTGGAATCCGGCGCGTTTCGCCTTCGATGCGCTGGTCAAGACCGGTGAAAAGCTCGGGGCCCCGCACGCTCGCGGTCTGGACTGGGAAGCGATGCAGCTGTCGGGGACGCTCTACAACCTCGGCTTCAAGGGCGATGGTGCCTCGGACCTGGGCCTGGGCATCCCGCACCTGGTCCTGAGACTGGGCTTGTTTGCCACGCTTTTTCTGCTGGCGACGCTCGGCATCGTCCACCGCCGACGCGAGTAGCGTTCAGAACCAGTAGTGGACCGTTACGGCGGGTGCCCCCGATACCGTTTTGAGCACCGGCGAAGCTCCGAGATCCACGTTGATCCCCCATTCCACGCCGAAGCCGAGGTTCTCCAGCCCGAACATGAAGAACTCGGCGCCCATCGCGGGTTGTAGGCGAATGGCCGGGTCCTCTCCTTCGGCCACATAGGCGGCGCCTGCGGCCACATAGAGACTCATGTTGTCTTCCGCGACGACGCCATACAGGGCGCGCCCCCCGACCACGGCTCGCGTGGAGTCTCCATTGACGTCGAAGCCCACGTCCAGCTCGACCTGCACGTTCACTTCGGGACGAGCGGTCGGCAGCGCATAGCGCACGGACAGCGCGGGGATTGTACTTAGTCCAGCATGAAAGCCAAATCCAAATCGGCTGCGCAGGTCGTTGGCGTGGGCGCTGGCGGGGAGGAAGAGGAGAAGGACCAGGGCGGGCATGCGGCTGCCTAACCCAAATGCCGGTCACTCAGGGCGAGCAGGGCCAGCCGTCAGATCATCAGGAGAATCACCCAAGCGACCGGCATTGGATCCAATGCGCCGTCAGTGCGAGCGGAGCACCAGTACGCCGGACCAGGGCGGCAGCTCGTCCACACGAACGCGTGCGCGAACCAGCCGAAGGGAAGGAACGTGGTACCCGGCCGCCGCCGCCAGCCATCGCTCGGGGAACAAGGTCGTGTCCGCCGCCCGCTCCTGCAGTTCGTGACGACCGACGCGCACATGAATCGTGTGCCCCGCAAAGTTCAGCTCGAACTCTTCCTCCGGGTCCGGCGGGATCCAGGGCGGCGTGCCCGCGGCGACCGCGCCGCCCAGCACCAGGAACGCTTGGCATGCGGCCAGCGGGTCGAGGCCTAGAACGCCGCGTTGGTCGAAGGCATACAGCGCACCGCCGCTCACGTTGCCGCGCGCCAGGGTGCGCGTCACGATGGCCGGACCGCGCAGCTTTACTGCGGCTCCCTTGGACCCCACGTCGTCGGGGAGGTGCAACAGCCCGTTCATGGTGGGGGCCGTTTCGGGGCACCCGGAGCGGGCGGCGCTCACTTCCCCACGGCTGTTCAGTTCCGCTCCCGTGACTCGCCAGGTGAAGCCATGCCCCGTCCATTCCAGGGCGTCCAAAGTGTGGTGCACACCGTCGTCGTCGATCCTCGCCGGCCCGGCGATCGATCGATGGGCCACCGGTGAGCCGTCATCGCGAAGCAAGGTGACCCGCGTGGTGAGCTGGTCTGCAAAAACGCCGGTATTCCCCACCGCGAACTGCGCAACGAACACCGACTCGTCGGCGGAAGCACCGACCACCATCCAGGATTCTTGCATCGGGCGAAGGCTGACCCTCGCGAGCCCGACGATCGCAGCCGCACCGGCCAGCCACCCGACTACCCAGCGGACCATGTGCGATGCTCCAGTAGAATTGGGTTCCACGGCCGACCCACGTCTACCCCGACCACGGGTTCGCACCCGCGGTCGCGGCCCGCGACGGCCTTCGCATCCAGGAGGGGGTCGGGCCGGTACAGGTCTGGCCAGCCTTCCCGGATGTCGCTGAGCCCCCCTCGACAAACACGGCCGCGGCTTGTCGCTTGCCCCGGATGGTCCTTGATCGACTGCGCGATGGTGCGCTCCACGAACTGGAGGGTACCCAGGCGACACCAGACGCGATCGCTTGGACTCAGCCGGTCGCAGTCGGCCAGGTCGGCCGGCCGGTTTTCGTCGAGCGTGAAGGCCCACCAGTCGAGCCACATCCGCTGCGCCGGGTCCCCCCCGACGGTCTGGAGCTGTGACCAGAAGGCTACGCGCGCGCGGCCCGCCTCCAGTTCGTCGTTGGCCCTTCCGCCGCCGCGGACGCCAAGCTGCATGTCATAGGTCCAACCGTGGTAAACACACTCGGAGTAGAAAGGCCCGGCCACGCCGCATGCGGCCAGCCCAAGCGCACGTTGCCCCGCGCGGGCGTGACGGTCCGCCACCGCGAATGCGCACTCCGCGCGCCACCGCGAGGCGCGGATGGCAGTGCAGTCCGCCACGTCGGCTTCGGGGCGGGCGCGCAGCACGTCGGTGGAGCAGGCGTCGGCGTCGTTGCCCGTGGCTTCGCACAGCGCAAATGCGGCGGCGAGCGGCAGCGAGGGGTCTGCGGAGGCGGCCCACGCTTCGGCCGCGGTCGGCGCACACGCGAGGAGCAGGATCAAGAAGGGCATAGGTCGGTCCTGCCGGCGCGGAGCGCGTCGAGCTCGGGATCGGCCGTCGTCGCGAGCCGTGGCGGAATGGGGCCTCCATCGCAAGGATAGATGTGCTGGTCCCGAGCCATGTTCAACAGGTCCATGTAGAGCGCGATTCCCGTTTGGAGGCAGGCGTCGACCCGCTCGGTCGTGGCCAGCGTGCGACAGAGCCCTCGGTCCAGCGGGCGCGAATGCCCGAGGGTCCATCGGTACCACGCCGACCAGGGTGCGGGGTCGCCGGCGGGGAAGCCGAGGGCGGCGATTCGGGTGGCTGCCTCGTCATCGAGTGTGCCGGGCAGGGCCCGCTTCGGGGCCCAGCGCGTAAACGAGGCGGTCCAAAGATGCATTCGGCAGTCTGCCTCGAACGGGCCGGCGTCCTTGCATCGGGCGGGGTTGGAGGTGGCCTCGGCGTCGAGGAAGGTGCACTCTGCCCGCTCAAGCTCGTCGACCACCTCGGCACAGCGGAGCGTTTCGCTGAAGCAGCGGTCGCGGAGGCTCGAATCGCGCACGCGGGAGCAGTTGCCACCGGCCAGGGCATCGCGAAAGGCGGTCGCCGAGTCGGGCGCACAGGCAAGGAGCAAGGCGAGAAACGGAGCGCAGGTGGCAGGCCTGGGGAGACCGCCGCTGGTCAGCGGCATTGCCGCGAGGGGCGCATGAAGGTTGTCGTCGCAGCCCACGGTGAGCACAGGTTAGCACGCCTTCAGCGCTCGCCCTTCGCACGAGCGTGGGAAGGGTGCTTGTCGATCCGCAGCAACGACGCATGATCGTGAATCGCACCTCAGGGCCCCGATGAACTCGCAGCGTACACAGCCGCGGGCTCGCTCGAGGTGGTTTGAACGATTCGCGCGAGAAGCGTCGGCGTCACCGCTTACGCTGGCGGCAACGTTGGTCTTCGCCCTGCTTCCGGCGTGTGTGTTTGCCTTCGCGGACTTGCCGCTTCGTTCGCACGCGATTCTCTCCGCAGTGATGATGGCCGTTGGCTTGTTTACGCTGCGCCGTGCACCCCATTGGCGGCTAGTGGTGGCGCTGCTGTCGGTGTGCGTCTCCGTTCGCTATGTGGTCTGGCGCGGGCTCGAAACCCTCGCTTTGGACCGCACCGAGGATGCGGTGCTGAGCCTGCTTCTGTACGGTGCGGAGATCTATGGCGTGGGCGTGCTCATCCTCGGGTACTTCCAGACCTCGATCATGATCCCACGCACCCCGCGGCCGCTGCCGGACGATTCCGAGCTGCCAAGCGTGGATGTTTTCATCCCTACCTACCACGAGGGGGTGGATATTCTACGGCGGACGATCCTGGGCGCGCGCGCCATGGAATGGCCCCGGATGAGGATCTACCTGCTGGATGATGGCCGTCGCCCCGAGATGAAGGCGGTCGCGGCCGAGCTCGGGGTCGAGTACATCACCCGAACGGACAATCGGCACGCCAAGGCGGGGAACATCAACGCGGCACTCCAGCAGACGACGGGTGAATTCGTCGCCATCTTCGATTGCGATCATGTACCAGTCCGCAGCTTTCTTCGGCTCACGATGGGCTTTTTGATCGAGGATCCGAGCGTCGGATTCGTTCAAACGCCCCATCACTTCTACAACCCCGACCCGTTCGAACGCAACCTGTGGCTGGAAGAGGTCGTTCCACCGGAACAGGAGATGTTCTACCACGCCGTCCAGATCGGCAACGACTTCTGGAACTCGGCGTTCTTCTGTGGTAGTTGCGCGGTGCTTCGCCGCACGGCGATCGAAAGCGTGGGCGGGATCGCCTCGGAGACAGTCACGGAGGATGTGCACACATCCATGCGGATTCACGCGGAAGGCTGGCGTTCCGTGTACCTTGACATCCCGCAGGCCGCCGGCCTCGCCACCGAGCGCTACGCGTACCATGTGGCGCAGCGGATGCGCTGGGCTCGCGGGATGACTCAGTTGCTGCGACTGGACAATCCGCTCACCCGCAAGGGACTCTCGTGGGCGCAGCGGCTCAACTACTTCAACGCGATCCAGCACTTTCAGTTTGGGATTCCCCGGCTGGTGTACCTCGTTGCTCCATCGATCTTCCTCCTCTTCGGCGTGCATCCGATCCGGGCGAACCCTTGGGAGATCATCGCCTACGCGATCCCTCACATCTTCCTGTCTCTCGTTGGCGGGCTCGCCGTCGCTCGTTCCGTGCGCCACGCGTTCTGGGCGGAGGTGTACGAGACCGCGCTCGCTCCCTACACGGCGCTGGTCACGTTGGCGGCGATGGTTTCGCCGCGTTCAGGGGCGTTCAATGTGACCGTGAAGGGCGTGGTGCATGACCGCACCGCCTACGATTTGAAGCACGCGCTTCCGAACCTGCTCATCCTGGGGCTGTGTGTCGCCGCGCTCGTCATGACACCCGCGCGTTGGGCCGACTTTCCCTTGGAGCGGGGTACGCTGGCGGTGACCGCCCTTTGGAACGTCTACAACGTCGCGATCCTTGCCGCCTCGGTGATGGTCGCGCTTGAACGCCCCCAGGGCCGTGAGATGTGGCGGGTTCGTCGCGAGCAGCTCGTGCGTGTCTCCGTGCCCTCCATGCCGGAGCTGGCCCCCATCATCGGGGAAACCCTGGACATCAGCGAGGGGGGCGTGCGCCTTCGAATCCCTTCGCTCCCCGAGGGCGTCTTGGACGTGGTCCTGGAGGTGCAAAGCAACTTCGGCGAGGGTGTCCGGTTGCGCGGGAACGTGCGGAAACGGCGCGGCGTGCAAGGCGAGGTTGACCTTCGCGTTGCCTTCCAGATGTTGACGGTCGACGAGAAGCAGAAGGTGGTCGAGTTGATGTTCTCCGACCCCGACTCCTGGACCCATCGCCCCATTACCCAGCACCCGCTCCAGTCGTTGCTGACCGTGATCTACGCGCCGTGGCGTGCCATCGTGTTGAGCTTCCGCGACGACGACGCCCAAGCCGAACGATGAACACCGAATGGCAATGCCCACTTTGTCGCACCGCGAACCTCGTGCCTGCGCCAACCTGCCGCGTTTGTCGCACCGGCTGGCCGGGAATCCGCGCCTCGGAACAGGACTCGCTGGAGGGCGAAGGGGACGTGCCACCCTTCCTCTCCTCGGTGCCCGCGCCAGCCGTTTTGATGGCGATCGCCATCATGTTTTTTCTCTACTGGGAACCGGTCACTCGCCCCTTTTCGGTTCCCGCGGAGCACAGCGGTTGGACCGGCTCCGGGGGCGGGGAGCGTCGCGGCGAGCTCCGCGCTTCCCGCCACGATCTGGCGATATTGGTTGCGGAGATGCGGAAGACCCTGACCGAAGAATACCCAATCTCCACGTCGTGGAACGACCGTCTGAGCTTCAGCCGCCAGCGCTGGCAGATCTACGGCGAGCGCGACCGGGCACCGCGACTGGGTGTGGCCGAAGTGAAACTGCACGCAGTCGTGCTCGAGCTCGCGTCCATCCGCTTTCAGCTTTCGGCTGGCATCAGTCGCGTGGAGTTGGCCCACCGTCTTGACGCGGTTTCCGCGCTCCTCGACGAGGTCACGACCGAGCTGAATCAGGTGTAGCTCGATGCAGTTTGGTGGCCTGAGGGTGTGCCGGGCACCTTCCCTTCGTTCGGGATACCACTTCGTCCATCATGATGTTTCTCGCAGCGGCATTAGCCGTCTCTCAGGGGTTTGCGCAGGATGGCGAGGTCGCTGAGCCGGTTGGGGTGTACCGCGCAACGCTTGCCGACGAGTTCTACCTCACCGAAGATTTGATGCTTCACGGGGTGCATGCCCATCGGGATGTCACCTTCACGCGCCCCGACTCCTGGATCCTCACCGCCGACCCCATCGTCCGCGTTTCGTTCGAACATTCGGCGGCGCTTTTGGCTCAACGCTCCCACCTCACCGTGGCCGTCAACGACCACCCGATCGGCACGGTGGCGCTGACCTCAGACAACGTGAGCAACGCCAGCTTCGATGTGCGAGTCCCAAGGTCGATGCTGCAGGACTTCAATCGCCTGTCATTCATGGTGGATCAGCACTACAGCAACGAATGCGAGGACCCCTTCGATCCTGCGTTGTGGACACGCATCCGCATCAACACCGCGATCGACATTCCCTACGAACGGGCGTCGGTCAAGGGCGAACTCCTTCGATGGCCGTATCCCTTGGTGGATCGCCTGGGCTACGGGCCGACGCGAGTCACGTTGGTCACCCCTGGCGGCGCCTCACCTGAAACGATCCAGGCGCTCGGGGTGGTCGGCTTCGCCCTGGGCCGGTTGGCGGACTACCGCGAGGTGGATGCTGCGGAGCCTGTCGCCACTGTGAGCGAGGCGCGTACGCCGGCGCTGATCGTGGGCACGGTCGGCGAGGTGCCCGAGGTGCTCGCCCTTACCGGCCTTACCGAGCTTGCAGCCGACCAGGGTCTCGTGGCGCTGGTGTCGAATCCCGCCGATCCGACCTTGCCTGTCGTCATCGTGAGCGGGGGCGGTCCCGAGGGTCTGCTCAAGGCCGCCCACGCGTTGGCGGGACAGGACCGGTATCAGGTGCTCTCGGGACAAATCTCGATTGTTTCAAGTGTTCTGCCGTCAAACCCTCCGCCCACTCGGCAAAACCCGCTGCCGGTTCCGGAGCCCCAATCGTTCACCTTGCAGGATCTTGGCATCCCGGGGCACACGGTCCGCGGCTACTACCCGGAGGCGATTCGCATTCCCCTGAGGCTCGAAGGCGATGCCGTTTCTCAGCCGGCCGGGGGCTCGTTCCGCGTGGACTACGCGTACTCGGCGCAGCTCGACAGTCGGCTGTCAAGTATGGAAGTTCGCCTGGGTGGGCTGACTTTGCGCAGCGCACCTCTCGACAAGCCTGCGGGCGAAAGCTCAGCCTCGATGGTGGTGCCCCTGCCGCCCGACCTCCTCACGCCGCTGAGCAACCTCGACATCGTCTTTCATCTCTTTCCGCGTGAGTTTGACCAGTGTGCCCGTGTGGCGGACCACCAGGTCTCCGGCACGGTTTTCGCTTCCAGCACCGTGGAGCTGCCGCGTGACCATGTCGCGGAGATGCCCGACCTCGGGCTCCTGCGCTTCGGAACCTGGCCGTTCACGACCCTTCCGGG
>CAMBIK010000131.1 GCA_945867435.1 Klebsiella pneumoniae | reverse complement strand
GGACCGCCGGGGATGGGGAAGGACGAAGTTCCTCGAGCGGGGCGGGGGCGGTCTGAACAGGAGGAAGGACCTTCCGTTCCGGCGGGCGGTCCGGCGTGGGAGCGAACGCGGGCTCGGGCGCTGGCGCGATTTCAGCGGCATCGCCTTCTGGGGCGGTGTCGGCGAGCGACTCACGGACAAACGAGAGTGCCGGCGCGCCAGGCGGAGGCTCAGGCGGGGGCACCCACCCCGGCGCCGCGCGAACTTCGAACTCGGTTTCTGCGGTGGCGGGGGCCTGCCCGCTGTCTCGCACCGCGAACGCGACGCGGGTACGGTAGTGCCCTGGGGCGAGCCCTGTGATTCGGAACGCGAAACGATAGCGGCCGGATGGGTGCTTGTCGGCCGTATACCCAAGGTCAAGATTAGAGACCTTGGTGTTGGTTGAAAGGTCGTAGACCGCGACGCCGACGCCGACTTCCTCGCGGCCATCCACCCCGGCGGAGGCGCCGACCGTGATCGAAAAGGTCACGGTTTCCTCGGTATCGAACCACGGCTTCGCAGCCGGGCGTTCGTGCAGGACCTTGCCCACGTTGGTGACGTGGGGGCGGATCAGCGCGGCGATCTCTTCGAGGCGCGTGGCAAATTCCTCTAGCCGGTTGAAGCGGTACGGCGGGGTGGGGGAGACCTCCAACGACAGCGCCCGCGTGAGAAGCACGCCCATCCTTTCTGCGAGGCGACCCGTGAATCGCGGGTTGCTGTCTTCGGCCTTCATGCACGCGGTCAACCTGTCTTTCACCGCGACGACCGCGCTGCGGTCCAACCCGCGGGCGGGGTACGCAATGGGGGTCTCAGGGCCGGCGATACCGCGCCAGAGGATCATCGCCAGCGACCAGGTGTCGACAGCGGATGACCAAGCGGGTTCCGTGGTGGAGTCTGAGATTTCCGGGGGCAACCATGGGTATCCGGCGGGGAGCATCGAGCAGAAAACGCCGATGTTCCGCCGTACCGTGGGCACCGCAATATCGCTGAGCACGACTTCGCCGGTCTCCGTGAACAGGATGTTGCTGGGGCGCAGGCCTCCGTGCAGGGAGGCACCGCTCACGCCGCTGGCCCCGAGCGCACGCACGTGCACACACACCTGCAGCAGCACATCGATCAATGCGCCGATCGCGAGGCCCTGCTGGATGCGGCGCTCCAGCGAATCGACGTAGCGGGGCAGCAAGATCACGGTCTGCCCATCCCCGGCGTTGAATCGTGCTTCCACACGCGGCAGGAAGGGGAGGCGGCCCTGCTCGTACAATCGCGCTTCTTCCATCAGCGCATCGCGCGACGCGGCGAAGATCGAATCCGGGGCTGCAGCATCGCCCCGCGCATCTTCAGGACCCAGCGGCACCTTCAGGACGAAGACTTGGTCGCTGGACTCCCGGCGCGCGAGAAAACTCTTCCCCCACAGGCCGCGCCCCAGCTGTTGGCCGATCTGGTACCCGTTGCCCTGACCGTCCCGGACCGTATCCCCGGTGCGCATTCCGATCCCGAAGGTGCGGAAGCTAACGGACCGCGGCCCCGACCGCTACCGTCGAGAGTTAGCTCCTTGCCGTGATCTTCCCTCGAGAGGGCAATGGGGCGTACCGCCTGCTCCGTGCGGTCGGCGGGGCACCGGTCCCGGCGTTCCACGATTCCCTGAACGATCCGATTGGAAAGCAGACAAGTCGATTGAGGTCCATCGCTCGCGGGGCGGCAGGGACCGCCTTCGGGAAGGATGCCGGATTGACAGGGCTGGAATCGCTTTCGGAGTGGCGAGCCGCGTTGCCGGTGCGGTCGCACGCCGACTTGTTGCCCTGGCTGGACCGTGTGGAAGCCGGGGAGCCGCGCGTGCTCACCCAGGAACGGGTGGTCCAACTCGTGCAGACCAGCGGGACCACCGGGGTTCCCAAGCGCGTGCCGGTGACGGCGAGCTGGGCCGCCAGCATCGCGGCCGCGCAACGCCTGTGGGTGCTCGGGCTGCTCCGCGATGACGAGGCGCTCGCAGGAGGGGCCGCGCTTTCCATCGTCTCGCCCGCGGTGACGCAACGCACCAGCGGCGGGCTGGCCGTGGGGAGCAATACGGGCCGGATGTTTCTCGCTCAGCCCTTCTGGGTTCGCTGGCGTTCACCCGTTCCGTATCCGGTGTATTGCCTGGAGAACGTGTTGAATCGGCAGTACGCCATCCTGCGCCACGCCCTCGCGGCGGATGTGCGCAGCTGGACCGCCGCCAACCCTTCCACCGTGCTCCTGTACACGCGCAGGCTGCACGAGTGGTGGGAGGAACTACGTCGGGATCTCGCCGACGGTACCCTCGTTCGTTCGGGCGCTCGTGGGCTGGCGAAGCGGCAGCTGCCCGAGTCGCCGGCATGGCCGTGGAATCTGCGACGTGTCAACTGCTGGCAGGGTGGGCCCGCGGCGTTCTTCGCGGCCAAGATTCCCGCGGCGCTGGGGCGTGAGGTGCCGATGCGCGAGGTGGGCGTCACGGCATCGGAGGGCTATTTTGCCGTGCCTGTCGATGATGGCGACCCGGTGGCTTGGTTGGGGGGCCATTTGCTGGAGTTCGTGGATGAAGCCGGGGCGGCGTGGTGGTCCTGGGAGCTCGAAGCGGGGAGGGAATACCGGCTGGTGGTGAGCACCGAGGCCGGGCTCTACCGCTACGATCTCGGCGATATCGTGCGGGTAACCGGGTTTCTCGGCAGCGTGCCCCGGTTGGTTTTCGTGCGGCGGCAAGGCGCGGAACTGAGCGCGGTCGGCGAAAGGGTCACGGAGGCCCAACTTCAGGCTGTTGCCCAGCGCGTGCTCCATTCCGCGCAGGCCGTGGCCGCCTGCATCGTTTGGGCCGAGGTCCCTCATCTGCGAGTGGCGATCGGCGTGGATGAGCGGGGAGGTGAGGTAGACCCCAGGCAGTTCGATGCGGAGCTGCGTCGAGAGAACCTCGAGTACGACGACCGTCGTGAGACTGGTCGCTACGCCCCCCCAGAAGTTCTGGTCCTTCCCGCCGTGGCGTGGGAACGGTGGAAGGAAGCGCGCGTCGCCGAAGGAGCACCGGAGGCGCAGGTCAAGAACCCCATCGTTCTCGATGGGGACCGCTTCGCGGAGCTGGTGGAGCGGGCCGGCTGACCGCTCGCCCTGCGGTTAGACCCGGCGCCTCCCCGCGGACCCCCTCTGAACCTTCTGCTTGTCGGCATCGCCATCTTCTGGCTGAGCGTGGTCGCACGCGTGGCGCGCTCGCGCCAGAACAGCCGGTACAAACTTGGCCCCGACGCTCCCGTTCATCCGGACCTGCCGCGGATGACCGTGGTCATTCCCGCCCGCGATGAGGCGAGGAATATCCTTGGATGTCTGCGTACCCTCGCGGCGTCGGATCACCCCCATCTGGATGTGCTGGTGTTCGACGACGGTTCGCGTGACGACACTGTGGCGATTGCCCGAAGCGAAGGGGTGAAGGTCATTGAAGGGGGCACCGCCCCGCTTCCGCCGGGTTGGAAGGGCAAGCCCTGGGCACTCGAGCGGGCCAACGCCCACGTCGGCGCGGTCGAATGGCTGGTGTTTTTGGATGCGGATGTGCGGCTGGACCCCCGCGCTCTCTCGCGCCTACACACCTACGCGATCGAGGGCGATGTCGACCTTGTATCAGGATTCGGTAGGTTAGAGATGGGGAGCTTCTGGGAGCGAGTCATCCAGCCCTCGGTCGGGGGGCTCATCCTCGCGGGCAATGACCTGGAGAAGGTGAACGACGATAGCGTTCTCGAACGCGCCATCGCGAACGGCCAGCTGATCCTGGTGAGGAGGGCCGCTTACGACACGGTCGGCGGCCACGCGGCCGTCTGCGACAACATCCTGGACGACATCGGCCTCGCCAAGGCCTTCAAGGCCGCGGGACATCGGGTGCGCTGCCTTCAGACCCGTGAGCTGTTCTCCTGTCGGATGTACACGGGCTTCGCTGAGCTTTGGCATGGCTGGACGAAGAACCTCTACGCTGGGATGGAGTTCCGCCTTGGGACCGTTGCCCTCGTGATCGGGATCGTGCTGGTCGAATTCCTTGCTCCCTACTTTATCGCGATCTACGCCCTGATCCTCGGTGATGTGCCTCTGATCTGGGCGTCGTTGAGCGTGATCGTGCTCATGCACGTCGTGCGCGCCTGGATGGACAGGATTTTTGCCCAATCCCTGCGGTATGGCCTGCTTCAGCCGCTGGGAGCCACGATGCTCGTGGGGTTGCTGCTCGATTCCGTGCGGCGCACCCGGAGGGGACTCCGAACGTGGAAGGGCCGGACCTACTGAACGGGAGGCTACTTTCCGAGCAGGAGATCTACGGCTCGGTCGGCTTCGTCCAGGTCGCGATTGAGGATCGTGTGTTCGTCGCTGCCATAGTCGGTGGCGGTGAACAAGACGTCGGCTTCAGCTGAGGCTTGGAGCGCGAGCACCTGTTCCACCGTGACCATCGGCACCAGAGGATCGGCGGATGAATACCACATGCCGAGCGGGAACGTGAGCTCGGTGTTTTTGAGCAAATTCCACAGGCTGTACGCGTAGATTCCCGGCTGGATGTCGTCTCTGAAGTTGGCGTTGGTTGAGTCCTGATCGCCATCGACGAGGAGATCGCCGTCGTCGTCGGTGTGGTCCGGGTAGATGCGGGCCAGGCCGTCATTGATCTCTGCAAACGTCGCGTCGTCTTCGGCCAGGCGGGAGAGGTTGTCCATCGTGCTGTCGACCACCATGCCCTTGATCAGGGTGGCTTCCTGGTTGGGTACGTCTCGGAGGAAGTCGCGGATGCGCAATTCACTTGCGGCACGGCCCCCTTCTCCCAGACCCACAACGTAGACGCCCGAGGCGTCGAGCGAGATCGGCAGATCGTCTAGCCCGAGCTGGGTGCGCTTCTCGGTCGCGATGTCGGGGTCCGGGTTAGCGATGGCGGTCATCACCCAGGCGAGGTAGCGGCCGTCGCGATGCACGCCGCCATCAAGCTCCCAGTTGTTGTTTCGCGCCCCCGTTTCGTTGTGCCACAGGTCCCCCCAGCAGTTGGCCGGGTACAGCGTAAACGCGCCAGCATCGGCCAAGCGCGCGGGAAGGGTTCCCAGGTTCTGCTCGGTGGGTTCGCGATCTTCCTCCGCGAGGCCATCCAACAGGCCGAGGGTCTCGAAAACCTTGTTTGCCCCCCATTCGGCTGTGAACCGGTCCTGGCCGGAGTAGTGAACGGCATTCTCATCGTCGAACGCGGGCACCACGCCGTCGGCTCGAGACTGCACGTAGTCAAACGCGCCCGAATGAAAGAACACCACGATCGGCGCGGCCACATCCAGCGTTTCGGCGTACACGGCATAAAACGTGGCCGGACCGCCGTCGGGGCAGGTCAGTCCCGAGTAGTGGAACGGCTGAAGCACGAGGTCGGTGCGATTGGTATAGTCGTTCTCAAACACCACCTTCTCCACTGAAAGCGGGTCGGCCATCGGGGTGAAGCAGCCCAGGGCCAAGAGTGCGAGCATAGCGTACGTCTCCTATGGCCGGCAGTATAGCGTCTGCGTGCTCGGGGAGCCGCGTTAGGTCCGCCTCGCATGCGCTGGCGTCTCGTAGATCGCATCGATGAGTTGGAACGCGACCGATTCGTCGCGGGTACCGTTGCATTCCCGCCAGAACTGGAGCTGTTTCAGGACCACTTCCCAGGATTTCCGGTCGTGCCTGGCGTGGTTTTGATGGAGTCCCTGGCTCAAATCGCGGGGAAGCTCATCGGCTACAGCGTTCGTCTCGACCGCGGCGACTGGCCGTTCCCCATCCTGTCGATGATGCAGGCGGTGAAGTTTCGCAAGTTCGTGCGGCCGGGCGAAGAAGTGAGGCTGGAGGTTCGGATTCTTTCGCTGCGCGACGAGAGCGCCGTGGTGGATGCTCGCGCGTGGGTGGCGGGGGTGCGGGTGGCGCAGGCGGAGCAGACCTTTGTGTTCAACGCCGTTCCGCTGGCCGAAGCCGGCGAGACCGAGCGGCTTGAGGCGATCGAACGGAGCGAGCTGCGCCGTTTGTGGGCCGGTTATCCGGGTGACTGAGCGCGTCGTGGTCACCGGCATCGGCATGGTGACCCCCCTCGGAGTGGGGGTGGAAGCGACGTGGGCGGGCGTGCTGGAGGCGCGGAACGGGGTGCGGCGCATTCAGCGCTTCGACCCGACAGGCTTCCCGGTCACCTTCGCCGCGGAGGTGCCGATTGCGGGGGAAGGCGCAACCCTGAAGGCCGCGCTGACCGATCTCGCGGCCAGGGAAGCGTTGGAGATGAGCGGCGTTCCTGGGGGTGCCCGGCTCGGCGTGTGTGTCGGCAGCGAGGCGTGCCGCCCACCCTGGGGCTGGTTGTGGCGCACCGACGTGCCCTCCGCCGCGGAGCTCGACGCGCTCGCCCCCGACGCGCCCACGCGCCGTCTGGTCGCTCTGGCCGGCGCGGGGGGGCCTCGCAGCACGGTTTCTACCGCGTGTACGTCCAGCTCCCAGGCCCTCGGCGAAGCTATGCTGCGTATTCAACGCGGCGAAGTAGATGCGGTGCTGTGCGGGGGAGTCGATGCCCTGTCGGAGCCGCTCATGGTCATCGGGTTCTCGAAGCTCGGTGCCTTGTCGAGCCGGAACGCCGCTCCAGAGCTTGCCAGCCGACCGTTCGACCTTCATCGCGACGGATTTGTCCTTGGCGAAGGGGCCGGGTTCCTCGTGCTTGAACGCGAGTCGGTCGCCCTGAAGCGAGGTGCCGTCATCCTGGCTGTGATGGAAGGCTACGGTTGCTCGTGCAATGCCTGGCGAATTACGGATTCGCCTCCCGATGGTCGCGGGGCCTACGCAGCCATGCAGTTGGCGCTTGGGGAAGCCGGCCTCCGGCCCGACCAAATCGGCTACGTCAACGCGCACGGCACTTCCACCCAGCAGAACGACACATCGGAGAGCGTGGCCTTGGAACGCCTGCTTGGACCGGTGCCCGTTTCTTCCACCAAGGGGATGATGGGCCACCTCGTGGCCGCTTGCGGTGCCGTCGAAGCCATCCTTTGCGTCCTCGCCCTGCGCGACCAGGTCATGCCAGGCAGTCGCAACCTCGACGAACCGGATCCCGGCTGCCGTGTGAACCTTGTCCGTACCGCCACGTCGGCTCGGCTCGACCACACGCTCACCAACGCGTTCGGATTTGGCGGCAGCAACGCATCGATCATCTTTGGTCGCCCATGATCGCCGGCATCGGGGCGGTGCTTCCTACCGGTTTGCGTGACCACCCTCCGCTCTTTGGACTGCCGAGCCCCCGGGCTGGGGTGGTCGATGGTCCCGACCTCGAAGCGTGGCTTAAACGGAAGAAGGACGCACGGCTTTTGGCGCGGGCGTCGGCTCTCGCGCTTCCCGCGGCGGGGCGCGCCCTGGCGGGACTTTGCCTCGACATGGACGAACTGGGGATCTTCGTCGCGGTCGGTCGCGAACCGCCGGACGAGGGTGAGGCCGAGGCTAGTTTGGCGGCCATGGCCTCCAACGGGGCGCTCGACATCGAACGGGTCGGAGGCGAGGGGAGGGCGTTGTATCCGCCGTTGCTGCCGTTGCGGACACTCCCCAACATGGTGCTGGCCCACATCGCCATTCAGCACGGCATTCGGGGAGAAAATGCCTGCCTGGCGGGGGGGGCTGAGGCCGGCGGGGCGGTTTGGGAGGCCGCCAACGCGGCGTTGGCCTCCGGCCGCTGCTCGGCTGCGCTGGTGGGGGCGGCGTACTCATCGGTCGATCTGGCGAGCGCCCGCGACCGCCTGCGCTTGGGACTCCACGGCCCCCCCGGCGAGGGTGCCTGTTTCGTGGTGCTCACCGCGCCGGTTCCCCGACCCGACGTGGACCTTTCCGCTTGGGCCGTGAGAGTTGGAGATGTAGGGCCTGTTTTCGCGTTTTTGGGCGTGCTGACAACGCCCACTGGGTGAGACTTACCGCGGAGCGTGCTACGGTGGTCGGCTATGGCCAGCCGGGAAAATGCTCGTAGATTTCACTTCATGCGCGAGATCGCTTCGGGCGGTTTTGGCAGCGTGTACCTCGCGAAGGTGATGCACGCCGACGGATTTTCAAGATTGGTCGCCATCAAGCTGTTGCACCGCCGCTGGTCCGACAACCAAGAGGTGGCGCAGCGCATGCGGGACGAAGCTCGGCTCTTGGGTTGGCTGCGCCACCGCAACATCGTGGATGTGATCGACCTGACCAGCATCGATGGTCGCGCTGCGGTCGTGATGGAATACCTCGAAGCGGTCGACGTGAAGACCGTGATCCAGCACCTCGCGGAGAAGGGGCAGAAGATGCCGCCTTACGCGGCCCTTGAGATGACTGCCTTTGTGGCTTCGGCGCTGGAGGCTGCCTACAACCGCCCCCCTTTCGAAGGCGAAAAGCCCCTCCGCGTGATTCACCGGGACATCAAGCCCAGCAACATCATGGTGGACGAGTCGGGCACCGTCAAAGTACTCGACTTCGGAGTGGCACGCGGGGAGTTCGCCAACCGCGAGAGCCACACGCAGGATCTCCAGTTCGGCTCAGTAGAATACATGCCGCCGGAACGTTTGTTCTTTGAGCCTGAGACCGACCGGGCCGATGTGTACTCGCTCGGGGCTTCGCTGTTCGAGTGCCTGGTGGGCGAACGCCTCGGCAAGGCCAAGGGTCGTGCTGAGAAACATGCCGCATTCCTTGAAGATCGGCTCTCGTTCCTCGCCGCGAGCTGTCCTTTGCCCAACCCGCAGGGCGGCGAGGTTGCGCGACTTGTGCGCGAGATGTGCGCGTATAACGCAGATAGTCGCCCATCTTCCGAAGAGATCGTCCTGCGTGCGCGGCAGTTGGCCCGTCAGATGCCGGGTCCAGGCCTCGGGGAGTGGTCGGAGATTGTGGTGAAGCCCCTGGTGCTGGCCGCCAGGCTGGCGCCTCGCGAACCCAATCCGCTCACAGACTCCGTCATGCCGGAAGACAGCACCATTTTCGGACCGGCCGAGGTCGCCGCGATGCTTGAGGCCTCCAAGGAGCTGCCCACCGAGGAATCCCAGCTTCCGGGCGAGATTCCACGTGAAGACGCGCGCTGGGACCAACTTCGCGTGGCAGCGGTCGCGGAAATGCGAACCCTCCCCGACCTTCCCTCTGGGGTTGAAGGGGATTTCGGCGACGAGCCCACTCGAATCGGGTTGCCGCTGCCTCCCCAACCCGATCCGCAGCCTGAACCCGCTCGGCAGCCTGACCCCGTTCCGGCTCCCCTGCCGCCAACGCCGCCCGTGGTCGCGAAGCCGCCAAGGCCGCCGCCCTCAAAGAGCGTTGTTTCGTCGCCGCTTCCGCGTGCTTTGTTGGGCGCTGCAGTCGAAGCGCAGCCGCTCCCCGCTCCGCCCGCTCGCGGCAAGTCGGCCCCCCCGCCTGTAAACCTGCAGTCTTCGCCCTTTGCGATGCTGCCGGAGATCGTTCCCGGCGTGCTCGATCCACCGTCGGCGGAGGAACTGAAGCCCCAGCGTGTGCGTGGGGCTGCCCCCGCGGGCAACGCTTTTGAGGTTGCAGCGGGCCTCGAACGCTTGCGCGCCAACATGACGATGGTCCCTGACGATTCCGAGGAAGCCCCTACCACTTCCCTGCCTCCGCTGCCGCGGGTACAGCCGTTCGCGCCGCCGGCGCCTCGCCTCCCGGCGCCGCCGGCGATGCCGGGGCGGGCGGCTCAGGACATCCTCGCCTCTCGGCCGATGCCGACTCCGGCCGCTGAACAGCGGTCGGAGGCCCTTGAGTCCGACGCCTCCGGTTCGATACTGTGGGGCGTGGTGGGCTTCGGGCTCGTGGGCGGGCTGCTGCTCGGCTTCAGCTACCTTGGCTTCCGCTACTGGAAAGGTGAGCCCGAGCTGGCCGTACCAGCGGTAGTGGTGCCCGACGTGTTGGCGGCGGTCGAGATCCAGCCAAGCCTGACCGATATCGTCTTCGTGTCGGCTGCCGCCGACACCCGGTCGATCAGCGCGGAATGCGGGGGCGTCGTGATCGAAGGCGATGCCCGCGTCGTGGTCCCGGGTCCTTCCGTAGGGCCGTGCCTGGTGAAGCTTGTGAAGAGGGACCGCAGCCGCGTTTTCGTCACGGTCGAAGCGCCGACCGCGGGGACCTACTCCTGCTTTACGGCGGATGCGAAGAGCTGCACGAAGTGATCGGCGTCGTGATCACGGCGCTTGCCGTGCGCACTGCGGGGCGGCCCGACCGCTACTCGGCAAGGAGAGATCCGGCGGGGGTGCCGTTGGATGTGTACGCGGTGGGCAGCGTTCCCGATCTGGTGGAGGATCCGGATTTTCCCGATGACCGGAAGGGCTCGTTGGCCAGTGCGGTTCTGGAGGAACTAAGGCCGGGACTCCCTGGCGGGCGCCTGGGTCTTTTCCTGGGTACGGGCCTGTCATCGCTCAGTCCGGACGAGTTGGAGCGCGATCTTTTCCCTTTCCTGGACGGGGACCGGTTTGACCGCGCTCGGCTGGCCCTGGAGGTGGACAAAACGCATCCCGCACCCCGGCGTCACATGCCCGAGCGCGTGACCAGCGTGCTCGGCGCACGGCTCGGTGCCGTACGCCAAGAGACCAGCTTCTCGGCCTGCGCCGCTGCGGCGCAATCGATCGCCGCGGCGGCGGGTGCCGTGGCCCGGGGGGAGGTCGATGTCGCGCTCGCGGGGGGGCACGATTCGATGCTTCACCCGGTGGGCTACCTCTCGTTCGTGGTGCTTGGGGCCCTTTCGCCTTCCCGTGGCCGCCCCTTCGACCGGCGGCGGGATGGGTTCCTCATCGGGGAAGGCGCCGCCTTGATCCAGTTGGAACGTGAGGACGACGCTCGTCGTCGCGGTGCGCCGGTGCTTGCGCGTTTCCTGGGGGCCGGTAGCTCGGTCGACGCCCACAACGTGACCGCCCCTCATCCTGAAGGGCTTGGTGCCGCGCTGGCGATGCGTCGGGCGCTGCGGGACGCCGGGATCTCAGCCTCCGATGTGAGCTATGTGAATGCGCATGGCACCGGCACCCCGGTAGGGGATATCGCGGAGTGCCGCGCCATCCGCGACGTTTTGGGGGATGTGCGGGTCAGCTCCTTCAAGGGGGCCTTTGGCCACTGCATCGCCGCGGCCGGCGCGGTGGAGCTGGCGTGGTGCATCCTTGGTATGGCCGA
>CAMBIK010000130.1 GCA_945867435.1 Klebsiella pneumoniae | reverse complement strand
CCCCCCTCACAGAAGGACCGAAAGCCGTCGGGATCGAGGACGCCGCCGGCCACCGCGAGGGTCGTCCACGCGCCGAAGCTGTGCCCGACCACGAGGTAGCGATCCTCGGTGCCAAACTCGCCCATCGCCCAGGTCGCCGCCCGGGAAATGTCGCCGGGGCGCCGCTGCATGACCTCCTCCAGTCGGTCCATGTCGAGATCGAACAGCGTGTTGTTTGGGTGGTCGGGTGCCACCACCACAAAGCCGTGAGAAGCGAGCCACTCGGTGACAAAATAGCTCTGGAATCGGATGCCGCCGTTGCCGTGGCTGAACGCGACCAGCGGGAAGCGCTGGTCCACACGCGGCGCCCACAGCTCGGCGAGCCCGGTGAAGACGGTGGGCGCATACGCCGTGGGTTCGTCGGCCTCGGTCGCGGGGTACCACACATCCACCGTGAGGGTGCCGCCGCGGTCGTCGGCGAGGGTGGCCGTCTCGCGCCCCACCGGCCAGGGCCCGACCTCGGCCGGGTTCTGCGGCCCGCCCAGAGGCACGTCGGTCACGCAGGCGAAGAGCAGGAGGAACGACACCCGGAGGCAGTATCACCGTCGGCGCCCGGGTCCCTCCCGGCCCTGATCGTGATCCGAAGACATCATCAACAACCGTCCACGAAATCGGATCAGCTTCAGCTCATCTAACGCCGCCTACGAGGACAAGCTCGAGGGCCGCATCGACGACGCCTTCTTCAACAGCAAGCGGTCGGAGTGGGAGACGCAGCGCGCCGAGTCCGCCGAGGAGATCCAGCGGCTCACCCGGGTGAGCGCCAAAAGCCTCGATACGGCCATTTACGTCTTCGAACTCGCAAACCTGGCGTATGACCTCATGATTTCGCGGGAGCCACGCGATCAGCACCGTTTGCTGGAAATCCTCTTATCGAACTCCGTTTTGGCCGAGGGGAAGCTCACCGTGAACTTCCAAACTCCCTCCGATTTACTGGTACTTAGACCAGACGACCAAAAAGTGAATGACGGCGATTCGGGGTCACCGGATCGCCGTCATTCGGTTTGGTCGGGGTGACAGGAATCGAACCTGCGACCTCTTGGTCCCGAACCAAGCGCTCTACCAGGCTGAGCTACACCCCGTTCGGCCGCGCATGTACTCCCGCTGACCCTCCGCGTCAAGGAGTCGGAGGTGCCCCCATCACGTCGGGTCGGGTTCCGTGGTCACGAAGGTAACGGCGAAGCGCCCCTTGATGCACAGGTTTCCACTCGTCACGCTCGACTCGGGCGGGGACATCACCCGCACGATCCGGTTGTCCTGCACGGTCAACTCCAGGGTGCAGCCGACTCCGCAATACGGACAGATGGTGCGCGTGGTCGTCTGGCTCGCTTCGTTCCATGTACCCGCATCCCGCATGTCGGCTTCGCTCTTGAACATCAGAGCGCCGGTGGGACACACGTTGATACAATTTCCGCAATACACGCAGGCAGATTCAGGCAGCTCCACGTTGTACTCAGTGCTGATGCGCGCATCGAATCCGCGGCCTGCAACCGCGATGGCAAAGGTGTTCTGGGCGTCCGTCCCGCAGGCCTCGACACACTTGTAGCAAGTGATACATTTGCCGTAATCCCTTATATACAGAGCGTTATCCACCTTGCGGGGCTGCGCGACCGTTTCGGCTTCCCCTCCCCCGGAGGCGTGGTGATGACCGGGATGCCGAGCATCCCGTTCGTTGCCTTGAGCGGGAGGGGCATGCGGGCCAAAGCGCGCCGGCTCCGCTCCATACCTTTTGGCAAAAGCCTGAAGTTCCGGAGCAGTCGAGGTATCGACCGAAGACTGCAACAGCTCCAGAACCATTCGCCGGCTCGTACGAACGCGGGCGGAGTCGGTATGCACCACCATGCCCTCTTCCGCCTTCCGCGCACAGGAAGGAACCAAGGTGCGGGCGCCTTCCACTTCCATGACACATACGCGACACACGCTTACCGGCGTGAGGGTCGGCGCCCAACACAGGGTTGGAGTATCAATCCCCAACTCACGAGCTGCATCCAGCAACGTAGACCCATCGGGAACTTGTATCGACTGGCCGTCGACGGTGAGTGATACATATCGACTCATGCGCCCTCCCAGAGCTCGGGAAAGCGCTTCATCGCCGAATCGATGGCGGAGGATGCAGTCTGACCAAGCCCGCAGATGCTCGCGTCCCTCATACATTGGTCCAGGTCACGGAACAGCTCCTGCTCAGCCGTGACACTCCCGTGCGGCGTTCGGTTGGCGAGCCGGGCCAGCAGCTCCTCCTGTCTCACGGTGCCAACTCGACACGGAACACACTGACCACAGCTTTCATCTCGGAAGAACCCCGCGATACGTTGCAGATGCGGCAGCAAAGGCGTCTGGTCGTCGAACAGCACCACAACCCCGCTACCGAGCGTTGCGCCGATGCGCCGCGTGTCCTCAAACGTGAGCGCGACATCCATATCCTCCGGCCGCAGAAAGGTGCCCGCGGCGCCACCAAGCAGGACCGCTCGCAGCTTGCGCCCGCCCGCGACACCCCCCGCGAGCTCGATGAGGGACCGCAGCGTCATCCCCGAGATCACCTCGTACAACCCTGGTCGTTCAACGTGGCCCGACAAGCAGAACAGCCGCGAGCCCGTGGATTGAGCCGTGCCGGTGGCCGCAAAGGCCGCGCCCCCGGTCAACACGATGTCCGGCACGTTGCAGAGGGTCTCCACGTTGTTGATCAAGGTGGGCTTGCCGAACAGGCCCACCTCCACCGGGAACGGCGGCTTGGCCCGCGGCTCCCCCCGGAAGCCTTCGATCGAGGCGAACAACGCGGTCTCCTCCCCACAGATGTACGCCCCAGCACCCTGCCGAATGGATAGCTCGACGCCCACGCCCCTTCCGAGGATGTCCGGCCCCAGAAACCCGTGGGTGCGGGCTTCGGCCATCGCGTGCCTCAATCGTTGCGTAGCGAGCGGATACTCGCCGCGAATGTATAGGATACCGTGGTCACAGCCGGTCGCGAGAGCGGCGATGGTCATGGCTTCGACCAACCGGAAGGGGTCGCCCTCCATCAACACCCGGTCCTTGAACGTGCCGGGCTCGGATTCGTCGGCGTTGCACACGAGCCAATGCGGACGCACCGGCTGCGAAGCCACCGCCTGCCACTTTCGCCCCGTGGGGAAGGCCGCGCCGCCGCGCCCCATGAGCTTCGCCTCCGTGACTTCACGAATCACGGCGTTCGGACCGATTTCAAGCGCGCGACGCAGGGCCTCGTAGCCACCCGAAGCCCGATAGGCGCCGAGACTGCCCGGATCGACCTTTCCCACGCGTCGAAGCAGGTTCAAGGCCGCCCGCGGCACCGCATCCGCTTCGCGTACCGGTGCTTGGCCAGACTCGGCAGCCGTGACGAGATCGGCGACCGTGGCGTGCCCCCAAGCCGACGTCGAAGGCGCGATTCCCGCGGTAGTGACCATCGCCGCCGGCGCCATCTCGCACAGGCCCAGGCAGGGAGAGCGCTGCCACATCGCACCCTTTCGCTCAGCGCCCGCCGGCCCCAGTCGGGACTCCGCCCCGCCACAGAGCCGGTCCGCCCCGTTGAGGGCGCAGGCCACATCCTCGCAGACATGGACAACGGTGGCCGGCCGCGGCGACGTGGAAAACAGGGAGTAGAAGCTGGCGACTCCGTAGGCCTCGGCGGGCGGAACACCCAGGCGTGAACACGCCAGACCCAGCCCTCCGGCCGAAATCCAGCCGACGCGGGCCTGCAACGCGTGAAGCACGGGCAGGAGCTGGTGCCGGCCGGCCTCCCCTTCGCCATCCAAAACGGAGGCGACGGCAGCGATCTCTTCAGGACTGGGGGGCGTGGGGATCGGATGGAGGTCCATGAATCCGTTCTCGCTCCACTCGAATCGCGGCGGCCTTGAACTCTGCAGTTCCAGACCTCGGATCGGTGGCTTCGATGGTGAGGAGGTTGGTATCGACGTCGTCGGGGTCGTGGTAGGTCATGAACGCCAGGCCGGCATCCAAGCGGGGGTCCACACGGGCGGTCACCCGCACGGCCGCACGACGACTGGTCACCGTAACGGTTGAACCATCGAGAATTCCGAGGCGGTCACAGTCGGCTGCCGCAAGGTCGATGGTTTCGCGCTTGCGGAGCGGGCTCCGATACTGGCCGGTCTGGACGCCCGTGTTGTATTCATCGAGGCGCCGGCCGGTCGTGAGTCGGATCGGAAATTCGTCGGTCAGCGTGTCAACCGGTGGGTCGGGATTGCAGAGGGTGAACGGGGCCGCTCGACCACCACGAGGCGTATCCCACAGCCGTGCGTGGAGGAAGCGCGTGCCGGGGTGATCCTCCGAAGGACAGGGCCATTGGATGCCATCCATCGCTTCGAGGCGGGCCCAGCTCATCCCTCGATGCATCGGGGAAAGGAGGCGAAGCTCATCCCACAGTTGCTGGGGGGTGGGGTGACCCCAATCACGCCCGAGTCGTCGGCTGAGCTCGGCCAGAATCCAAATGTCATCCTTGGCTTCGCCGGGAGGCTCAAGGGCCTTACGGCAGCGCTGCACCCGCCTCTCGGAGTTGGTGACGGTGCCATCCGACTCCACCCAAGCGGCCGATCCGGGCAGGACCACATGCGCCAGCTCGGCGGTACGCGTCATGAAGATGTCCTGCACAATGAGGATGTCTCGCGACGCCAATAGGCCTTTGGCGTGCCCCACATCGGCCTCGGATTGCGCGGGGTTCTCACCGATGATGTAGAGCGCACGGAGCTCATCGCGGCGCATCGCATCGAACATCTCGGTCAGATGCCAGCCGTTTTTCGGGGGGATGGTGCAGCCCCAGAGGGCCTCGTACCGAGCGCGAACCTCGTCATCCTCCAGGTCCTGGAAGCCTGGAAACTTGTGCGGAAGGGCGCCCATGTCGCCGCCGCCCTGCACGTTGTTCTGGCCGCGAAGCGGGTTGATCCCCGAGCCGGGCCGGCCCACATGTCCTGTCAGCAACCCGAGGTTGATGAGGGAGAGCACGTTGTCGACGGCGTTGTGGTGTTCGGTGATGCCAAGCGTCCAGCAAAGTTGAGCCCGGTCCGCCCGCGCATAGGCGTGTGCCAGACTTCGAATCAAGTCCGCCGGCACGCCGGTCTCCGCTTCGCCCCGTTCCAGAGTCCACGGCTCGACATGCGCTTTGAAGGCTTCAAAGTGCTCGGTGGCGTTGGCAACGAAGCTGTCGTGGAACAGCCCGGCGTGGATGATCTCGCGCGCCACCGCGAGCGCCAGTTCGATGTCGGTGCCGACCCTGAGGCGCAGATGGCCGTGGGCCCATTCCGCAGTGGCCGTGCGGCGGGGATCGATGACAAACAGTTTCGCCCCGTTTCGAATCCCCTTCAGCACATGATGAAAGAAGATCGGGTGCGCTTCGCGGGCGTTGCTCCCCCACAGGACGATCACATCCGTCGCTTCCACATCGGAGTACGACGAGGTGCCTCCCCCTGCTCCAAAGACCGCCGCCAGACCGACGACGCTAGGCGCGTGTCACGTGCGGTTGCAGGAATCGATGTTGTTCGACCCCACCGCGGTCCGAATGAACTTCTGGGCGAAGTAGTTCATCTCATTGGTGGCCTTGCTGCAACTGAATACGCCGAAGGTGGTGGGACCGTAGGCATCCACCGCGCGACGAATGCCTGTAGCAGCGACATCGAGAGCTTCTTCCCAGGATGCGCGGCGCAAGCCTTCGGCCCCGCGAACCAACGGGTGAGTGAGTCGCGCGTGGGCGATGCGTGCCATGGTTTGCTCCCGTGCCCCCGGATTGTAGCCCGTCACGGGCGGTGCTGTTCACCCTGGCCGATGCGGGCGGTTAGCCCCCGGTGCGATGAAGTCTCGCACTGTCGCCGCCACAGCCCTATCCCTGCTCGCGGGCACCGTAGCCGCGTGGTTCTTGTGGCTCAAGCCGGCCCCCGAAGCGCCCGCCTGGCGTACGGCACCGCTCACGCGCCGGGATGTGCAGCGGGTGGTTTCCTCCACGGGCGCGCTCACGGCCGATCCCATCATCGATGTGGGCACCCAGGTGAGCGGAATCGTAGCCGAGCTCCTCGTTGACTTCAACGACGACGTGAAGGCGGGTGATGTCCTCGCGCGCATCGACCCTACGCTCCTGCAAGCCGACGTCGCTTCCGCCAACGCCAGGCTGGCGGAGGCCGCAGCCCACCGCCGTCAGGTAGGGCTGGAGCTCGCCAGGCTGGCGAGCCTGCATGAGCGGCAAGCGGCCACCGACCAGGAGCTGGAGCTGGCCCAGGCCAACGCGGCTGTCGCGGAGGCCGTGGAACGCACCGCGCAAGTCGCGGTGGACCGGACCGGGCGCAACCTGAGCTACGCGACCATCACCGCCCCCTTCGCCGGCACGATCGTCAAGCGCAGCATCACCCTGGGACAGACCGTGAACGCCGGCTTCTCCGCGCCGGTGCTCTTCTCGCTCGCGAGGGACCTCTCCCGGATGATCATCTTAGCCAACGTCGACGAATCGGATGTCGGGCTCATTCGTGAGGGGCAGACCGCGCGCTTCACCGTGCAGACCTGGCCGGAACGCAGCTTTTCCGGCACCGTCCGGCAGGTGCGGATGGACGCGAAGGTCGAGCAGGGCGTCGTGACGTACACGACGGTCATCGCCGTCGAAAACACCGATGGCGCCTTGCTCCCAAGCATGACGGCCACGGTGGAGTTCATCGTCGCAGAAGCCCTGGCCGTATGGTGCGCGCCGAACGCCGCCCTGCGCTTCAAGCCCGACCCCGACGTGGCCACGACCGGCAATGTCCCCGCCGAGCGGGAGTCCAAGAGCCCGCGCAAAGGTGTACAACCCACCGAAGGCGTGCTGTGGACCCCGGAGGGCACCGCGCTCCGGGCGCTCCCCGTCACCGCAGGGATCCGCGGCGCCGAATGCACGGAGGTCAGCGGCGAGGGGCTCACGGCCGACCTGCCTCTCGCAACCGGGGTCGAGCGCGTGCCCGACACCAAGGGCGGAAGCCCGTTCTCGGCCAAAGGGGCCCCCTCCGGGAAGCACGGCGGCTTCTGATGATCGCGCCTCCTGTTGTCGAACTACAGGCGTTACGGAGAACCTTTCCGGGGAACATCGTCGCGCTGGAGGGGCTTGACCTGACGGTCCGCCGCGGGGAGATGGTCGCCATCATGGGCACGTCCGGCTCGGGCAAGTCGTCGCTGCTAAACCTCCTCGGCTGCCTCGACCGCCCCACTTCCGGCACCTACCGACTGGACGGCGTGGAGGTCGAGTCGTTGGACGACGACGCGTTGGCCGACCTGCGCAACGAACGCCTCGGCTTCGTTTTTCAAGGCTTCAACCTTCTTCCCCGCACGTCAGCGTTGGAACAGGTGATGCTGCCGATGCTCTACGATCGGCACCAGCGCTTCCCGAAACCTGAGGCGCGAGCGCGGGCGGCGTTGGACCGCGTGGGCCTCGGCCACCGGCTCCGGCACCATCCCAACGAGCTTTCTGGCGGGCAGCAGCAGCGGGTGGCGGTGGCGCGTGCGTTGGTCACACGCCCCGCGCTGCTCCTCGCGGATGAACCCACGGGAAACCTTGATTCCCGGACCACGCTGGACATGATGTGCCTGTTCCAGGAGCTGCATGCCGAGGGCGTCACGATGCTCATCGTCACGCACGAAGAAGACGTGGCCCGCTACTGCGACCGCGCCCTGACGCTCCGCGATGGCCGACTCGTCCACGACCGAGCTGTCTCGCCGGCGAATGCCGCCGCCGACCTCGCCGGGTTGGACGGGGAGCGCCACCCATGACGGTGCGTCGACTGATCCACGTTGCGTTCGACAGCATTCGCCGGCATTCTGGACGTTCGCTGCTCACTATGCTCGGCGTGGTGATCGGCGTGGCCTCCGTGATCGTGATGGTGGCGATCGGCAGGGGTGCCGAGGCCGAAGTGACAGCGAAGATCGCAAGCCTTGGCACAAACCTCGTGGTGGTCACCCCCGGTTCGCAGAGCAAGACCGGCGTAAGCGGCGGCGCCAACAGCATGGACAGCCTGAAGTTGGGAGACGTGGACCGCATCGCGGCGCAGGCGCTCGACGTGAGCGCCATCACCCCGGTCATACAGACCATGGGCATGGTGGTCGTCGGAAACAACAACTGGCGGACCCAAGCCTACGGGGTGAACACCGACTATTTCCCAATCCGAGGCTGGCAGATCGAGAGCGGTCGCGCGCTTGACGACGCCGACGTTCGCGGCAACAGGAAGGTCGTCGTCCTAGGAAAAACGCCGGTCGTCATGCTCTTTGGTGATGAAGACCCGATCGGAAAAACCCTTCGCCTCCGCAATATTCCGCTTGAGGTGGTCGGGGTGTTGGCCGGCAAGGGCCCCACGGCCGATGGCAACGACCAGGACGATGTGGCGCTCATGCCGTTCACCACGGTGCGCGCCCGATTCGCGGGCCGCAGCTACATCGCCCAGATCCTCATCAGCACGCCTACTGAGGCCGCCATCCCCGACGCGATGAAGGAGGTTCGCGCCATCCTTCGGGAGGCGCACGGACTGGGTGCCAAGGTGGAAGACGACTTCACGCTGCGCGATCAATCCCAGATCGCCGCCACGGCTCGGGGCGCGACAGAGGTCATGACGACACTCTTACTGGTTGTAGCCAGCGTTTCGCTCGTCGTGGGGGGCATCGGAATCATGAACATCATGCTTGTATCAGTCACCGAACGAACGCGCGAAATAGGCATTCGTCGAGCTCTTGGTGCCAGAAAGCGCGATGTGTTGCTTCAGTTTCTCGTGGAAGCCACCGTGCTTTCGGGATTGGGGGGCGTGATCGGAGTACTGCTGGGTGCGGCTGTCACCGCGGTCGTGGGCGCAACGACCCACTGGGCGACTGAAGTGACCGCCGACAGCGTCGGGGTGGCCCTGGCCTTCTCGGTGGGCGTCGGCATCTTCTTCGGGTGGTACCCGGCCCGACGCGCGGCAGCGCTCGATCCAATCGACGCGCTGCGGTATCAGTGACCCCGACATGATGCTCCTGCTCGCCAGCCTCGCCCTCGCCGCCTCAATCGACCTCGATGCAGCCTTGAAGCACGCGATCGACGATGGGATCGATGCCAGGGAGGCAGCGCTTGCCCGGCGTGGGGCCGAAAGCGCGCTCACGCGGAGCCGATTGGCCGGGCTGCCGAACCTGAACGCCTCGGGCTCAGTCGGCGCGTGGGCCGGCAGCTCGTTCGGGGCCGCCGCCGACCTCGGGCTGGATTCCACGACACCGCTTTACGCGGGGGGTGCGTTGCAGGCGGAACGCGACCGTGCCCACGCCGCCGCGAAAACCGCGATCGTGGAGGAGCAGAGGGTGGTTCAGGACCTCACCTTGGCGTTGGCGGTGAACCTGCTCGACGTCGCGGCAGCGCACGAGCGCGAAGTCTCGGCAGCGGCGGCACTCGACGCCGAAACGGCGCTGGAGAGCCGCATCGCCGCGCTGGTGGCGGCCGGTGCCCGGACGCGCGCGGACCTCCTCCAGCAGACAGCCGCAGTAGCCAAGGCAAGGTTGGCAGTGGTGAACGCGCAACGCGACCACGCCCATGCCGAGCTTGGCCTGATCGGAGCGTTGCGCCTGGACCCGCGACTGGATTGGGCGTTCATGCCGCCCGAGGCTCCCAACGCCCCGGACCTTCCGCTGGACGCCTTGGTGGCGATGGCCGTGGAACAACTTCCGGAGATCGCGGCGAACCGCTCGCGACTGGTGAGCGCAGAAGCCGCGCTTCGGGGGGCGGGAGCCAGTGGGCGGCCCTCCGTGGACCTGCGGCTTGGCGCTTCCTCGGGGTTGGCGGCCGGCGGGACCGCTGGGTTCGATGGCCAGGCCTCCGTTCAGTTTGGGGTGCCAATCTTCAACCGCGGCGCCACCCGTAACGACGTGACTCAGGCGAAGATTGAGGTGGAAGCCGCCCAGCTCGACCTCGCCGCCTCGGAGGAGTCCGCCGCGCTAGGGGTCCGCAGGGCACTCACGGATCGCCAAGCCGCCGTGGCGGCGGAAGAGGCATCCGCAACGCTTTTCTCAGCCTCCGAAGCGGCCGCGCGAGTGGTGCAGGACCGCTACGAGGCAGGCGCGGCCGTGCTCGCCGAGCTGTTGGCCGCCCGCGCCGACCTGCGCGAAGCCGAAGGCGAGCGCATCGAAGCTCGCGCCGACCGGGTGGCCGCAGAGTTCGCGCTGCTCTGGTCCGTGGGTGGGCTCGGAAGGCGCTGAACGCGATGGTTCGTGCTTTTGAGGTACGCTATGTTCCTCGCAGGAGGTGGTGTGGTCAAACAGACACGAATGGCGGCGATCGGCCTGCTGACGGCTTGCGTGGGGCCCGTCGGTCCCGAGGATGCCGATTCCTCTGGGGACTCGGATGTGGCGCCCGACAGCGCCGAAACCGGAGATGTCACCGCCCCCCCCATGCAATGCCCGAGTGACATGAAGCCGGTGCCGGTCGAGGATCCGGTCTACTGCATCGACACCTACGAGGTCAGCGGCGACGGCAGCTACCAGAGCGTCGCAGGCGCGATCCCCACGACGGCCATCACCTTCCTGGAGGCCCGCACCGCCTGCGAGGCCACGCCCGTCCTGTCCGACATGGGCGAGGTCATGGGCTACAAACACCTCGCCACCGACGCGGAGTGGGAAGACGCCGCAGACGGGGTCTATGGCGTGGGCGGGCAGTCCTTTCCTTATGGGGAAAACGCCGAGGAGGGCGTGTGCGTGCTCCCCAACAGCGAGGGCGTACCGGTGGTGTATGATCTCCAGCTCACGGGGTCGGCGCCCGACTGTGTCAGTCCCTTCGGCGTGTACGACCAGATCGGCAACGCCTGGGAGTGGGTGGACCCCCTGCAGGACAATGATCGTGAGGCTTGGTTCGCCTATGCGACCGCCGCAGGCCACGGGATCGATCTGAACGAGGAGGGCCAGGTTCGTTCCACCGACGGCGACCTCTCTTGGATAGCCTACCGAGGGGTGGTGTTTGGGAGCCTACCGCCGCAGGTGGATGCCGATGGCCTTGTCACCCTGGACGCCACAGGCTTGGATCTCCGCTCGGACACCTTCCTGAAGGGCTACTTGGTGAACAACGATCCCGGCGCCAACCTGGCCGAGACCTACCTTGCGGTGACACTCACC
>CAMBIK010000129.1 GCA_945867435.1 Klebsiella pneumoniae | reverse complement strand
GGGTCCTGCGGATCGGCATCCGCAAGGAACTGTGGCGGCACCGGCTGCGAGAAGCGCTGGGCGAGGTGGACCTCGCTGCGGCCTTTCCGGGTGCCAGGACCCTGGAGATCGTATCGGCACAGGACACCGGCCGTACCGGTCGCGAAGTGATCGCGGAGGCGGACCAGGACCGCCGCGCCGCAGCTCGCGCCGCCGCCGAAGCCTCTGAGCCGATCCGCAAGTTGATCCAACGCTTCGGTGCCGAGCTGGAGGATGTCACGCCGTTCGCCCCCAGCGACGCGGCCGACCTGCCCTCGGTGGGCGATGACTCCGCCGAAGATTACGGAGTGGCCTAATGGATGCTTTGCGTCGCGCTGTCGCCCAGCTCGCCAGATTTCCGGGCGTCGGGGAGCGAACGGCGCAGCGCTATGCCTACTGGCTTTTGCGACAGGGGCCGGATGTGGCCGCGCAGATCGCCGAGGCGCTCCTTGCCCTGCGCGAGGGGGTGAAGGAATGCGAGCGTTGTTGCGATCTTACCGACCAAAGCCCGTGCCGCCGATGTGGCGACCCCCGCCGCGATCCGGGAACCATCTGCGTCGTTGAGCGCCCCCCAGATGTCGTGGCGATCGATGCCGCCGGCGAATTCCGCGGTGTCTACCATGTTTTGCACGGGGCGCTGTCGCCGCTGGATGCCGTGGGTCCGGCCCAGCTACGGTTCCGGGAGCTGGTGGCGAGGATGCCCGGCGTGGTCGAGGTGATCCTGGCCACCGACCCCGACGTTGAGGGGGATACGACGGCGTTGTACACGGCGAATCTGCTCAAGCCGTTGGGCGTGAAGGTCACGCGACTCGCGCACGGGGTCAGCGTCGGGACCGCGATCGAATACGCGGACCGGGTCTCGTTGGCCAGGGCGTTGGAGGGGCGGCGGGAGATTTGAGGAGCGAGAGGGGGCGGGAAACAACGGTGCGACACGGGCCCATCGAAGGATGGCTCGTAAACGCACACGCGGAAACTGGCGGTCACCTCCCCCAAGGCGGCCACGACACGGCGAAGGCGTTCCGCCCGGGCGGAGGCCCCTACCTCGTCCACATCCACGAGGTGTTGAAGGCGCTCAGCCAGAAACTCCAAGTCTTCGTTCAGCACGCGAATGATCCGATTCTCCTGTTTGAGGAGACCCACGAGCTCGCGTTCAGCGTTGGCGATCAGGGTCCGGACGTGGTTCGAAATGGTCGCTGCTCATACACACTATTACTTATTTCTCCAGGCGGCGAACTGTAAAATCGGGTCGAGCCCCGCCTCCCACAACACATTTCCGTGGTGCACAACACAGAACCTCCCGCATCCCCAGCAGAATGGCTTCGACGGACATCAAGTCCGCGCAGCGTTCATCGACCCTCCGGGTCTTCATCGGGCGCCCACAGCCACGCACCGGTCGCACCCGGCGTGTTCCGCAGCGCGGCCGGCGGCGACGGCCCGCGCCCGCTCCGCCAGCCCTTCGTCGATCGAGAGGGTGATGTTCTTTCACACAGGATATGTGCGCGCATGGCCTGCGTTAAGTGGCCGGACACGGAGACCTCGGGCTATACCCGAGCCGATGCTCCTTCCCCTCCTCCACCTCGCCATCGCCGCGCCGCCGAACATCCCCTTCACCCACTACGAGCTGGGCAACGGGCTCGATGTCACCCTCTCTCCCGATGCCAGCGTGCCGTTTGTGTGCGTGAACGTCTGGTACGACGTGGGCAGCAAGGATGAGGTGACGGGCCGATCCGGTTTTGCGCATCTGTTCGAACACCTGATGTTCAACGGCAGCAAACACGCCGACGACGACTTCTTCAAGCCGCTCCAGCCCCTGGGGGCGCGCATGAACGGGTCCACGAACCTGGACCGCACCAACTACTACGAGTGCCTTCCCAGCGAACAACTGCCGCTGGCGTTGTTCCTCGAGGCCGACCGGATGGGGTGGCTGCTCGAGGCCCTCACGCCCGAAAAGCTCGCCAACCAGAAAGAGGTCGTTCGTAACGAACGCAGGCAGAACTACGATAATCCGCCCTACGGCCACGCGTGGATTGAACTGCTGGCCAACACCTACCCGGTCGGCCACCCCTACCACATCGCGACCATCGGCAAGCACGAAGAGATCGATGCGGCCGAACTTGAGGATGTCAAAGCCTTCTTCCGCACCTGGTATGTGCCGAACAATGCTTCGCTGGTCCTCACCGGCGATTTCGACGACGCCGAGGCACGTCGCTTAGTCGAAACGTATTTTGGCCCGGTCGCTCGCGGCGCTCAGCCCACGCACAATCGGCCCGAGCCGGTCGCGTTCACGGAAGAGAAACGCGTTCGCATCGCCGACAAGGTACCCTTCGACAAGGTGTGGGTCGCGTGGACCACCCCCGCCCTGTACGAGCCCGGAGATGCCGAGTTGGACCTGCTCGCCGGGGCCCTCAGCTCCGGAAAGGAGAGCCGCCTGTACCAGGCTCTGGTGCACGACCAGCAGATCGCCCAAGATGTGTCGGCGTACCAAAGCTCCGCGGTCTGGCAAAGCACGTTTGTCATCAACGCCACCGCCGCCGCCGGACACACCGGGGAAGAGCTCGTCGCGGCGATCGACCGCGTGCTGGCCGACACCCGTCAGCACGTGATCACAGCGACGGAAGTCGAGGTAGGCCGCACCGCGTTCGAGGTGGGCTTCTTTGGCGGCCTCACCTCCATTCAGGGCAAGGCCGACCTGTTGAACGGCTACCAGACCGTCAAGGGGGATCCCGGCTACCTGGCCAAGGATCTGGCTCGGTACCAGGCGGCCACGGCCGACACCGTGAACGCGGCGTTCGCCAAGTGGCTACCGCCAGACAAGCGGCTCATCCTCACCTTCGGCCCGGAGGCGAAGTGATGCGCGCCATCGTTCTTTTTGCACTCCTCGGCTGTACACCCAAGCCGGTGCCAGTGGTGGCGGTTCCCGTGCCCGTCCCGGCCTATGTGCCCGCGCCGCCCACCCCCCTTGCCCCCCGACCCTTCGCCGCCCCCACCATCGCGTGGGGCCAGATCGGCGCGGGCACGAAGGTGGCCGTGGTGGAAAACCACGAGGTGCCTCTGGTCAGCCTCTCCATCGCGTTCCCGGTCCGGGCTACCGCCACCCCCACGGACAAGGCGGGGCTCGCGGATGCCACGATGAACATGCTGAACGAAGGTGCGGGCACGCGGAATGCCGCCGCCATCAGCGCCGAGCTTCGCCGACTCGGTGCATCCCTGGGCACCGGAGCCGGCCACGAGGGCTCCTGGGCCGCGATCACCTGCCTCCGCAGCACCCTCGAACCCACCCTGGACCTGCTGGCCGATGTGCTGCAGCGCCCCACATTCCCTCAAGAGGATTGGGCCCTCGCGCGCAAACTGTGGCTGGACGACATGAAGGAGGCCCGGAACACGCCGAACCGGATCGCGGAACGGGTGATGAACCATGTACTCTGGGGGAATTCCTACCGCGGGGTGGTCGCGACCGAAGCCTCGTTGGGCAGGATCTCCGTGAAGGATATGAAGGCGTGGGCCAAGGCCAACCTGTCGATGACCGGCGCCCTGGTGATGGCGGGGGGCGACATCACCGCTGCCGAGCTGGTGCCCGCGCTGGAATCGCGCTTTGGCGCCTGGCGGGGAAAGGCCATTCCGGTCGCGGCGGTCCCGACCGCCCCCTCCCCTCCCGCGAAGACGACCGTATACCTGGCCGACAAGCCCGATTCGGCCCAGTCCGTGGTACGCGCCGTGGCCTACGGCGGCAAGCCCACCGACGCCGATTTCACCGCGTTTAGCCTTGCGAATATGGCGATGGGGGGACAGTTCGCTTCCCGCATCAACCTGAATCTGCGCGAATCAAAGGGCTACACCTACGGGGCCCGCACCTCGGTCAGCTACGACTCTGCGGGCACATCGTGGAGCTTTTCCTCGGGCATCCACACGGAAAAAACCGCCCTCGCCCTGACCGAGCTGTTCAACGAGCTTCGCGAAGTGGAGGCAGGCCGGCCGCTTACGGATGCGGAGGTGGCCGACGCGAGAGGATCCCTGCTCGGCGGGTGGCCTCTTCGCTTCGAAACTCCAGACTACTTGCTCGGTCAGGTCGATGCGATGCGCACCTACGGGCTGCCGGAGAGCTGGGTGAGCGGCTACCTCGCTCGCGTCGGGGATGCGACCACGGCCGCCACCCAGGCTGCATGGGCCGCGCACATCGACCCCGACAGGCTCACCCTGGTCGTGGTAGGAGACGCCGCCAAGGTTCGACCCGACATCGAAGCCTTGGGGCTGGTCGTGGTGCCGGTCGATGTGGACGGAAACGTTATCCTGGAGAATTGATGGGCATCGAAAGCAAGTTCATCTGGATGGACGGCAAGCTTGTCCCCTTCGACGATGCCAAGGTGCATGTGCTCGCGCACACGCTCCACTACGGCCTCGGCGTGTTCGAAGGCATCCGCAGCTACGCGCTTCCCGGCGGCGGCGGAGGCGTGTTCAAGCTGGACGAGCATGTGCGCCGACTCACGGACAGCGCCAAGATGTGCCGGATGGATCTTCCCTATACGCGGGAACAGATCAAGGCCGCCTGCTTGGAGACCCTTGCTGCGAACGACATGCCGGAAGCCTACATCCGCCCTCTGGTGTACTTCGGGATGGGGAAGATGGGGCTGGGCGCACGCGACAACCCGGTGCACCTGAGCATCGCGGTGTGGAACTGGGGCCGCTACCTTGGCGAAGAAGGCGTGCGCGATGGCATTCGCGTGCAGACCAGCACCTTCACCCGCCACCATGTGAATTCCAACCTTCAGCGGGCCAAGGTCATCGGGCACTACGTCAACTCGATCTTGGCTCGTTACGAAGCGAATGACAATGGCTACGACGAGGCGATCATGCTGGATGGCTCTGGCTATGTGGCCGAAGGTACCGGGGAAAACCTCTTCGTGGCTCGCGATGGCGTGGTCAAGACCCCTCCCGTAGTGAACATCCTCGGCGGCATCACGCGCCGCACCGTCATCGACATTCTGAAGCGCGAATCGATCCCCGTGTACGAAATGCACTTCGGCCGCGATGCGCTGTATGTCGGCGATGAAGTATTCCTTTCCGGAACCGCCGCGGAGATCACCCCGGTTCGCGAAATCGACCGGCGCACGGTCGGCGTGCCGGGCGCAATCACCCGGCGCGTACAGGAGATCTACGGGCAAGGCGTGCGTGGCGAGGTGGACTGGATGCGCCCGTACATCACCCGCTTCTGACAGTGGGTTGATATACTCTCGGCCCCAGCAGCCGAGCCCGATGCCGATCCGTCCGCCCAACCTCGATGATCGCCGATACGAGGATCTTCTTCGCGAAGCACGGGCGTTGATCCCGCAGTATACGCCGGAGTGGACAAACCTCTCCGACGCCGACCCCGGCATGACCCTCGTTCAGCTCTTTGCCTGGATGACGGAGATGATCGTCTTCCGGCTCAATCAGGTTCCGGACAAGACCTACATCCATTTTCTGAACTTTATCGGCGAAGAACGTAAGCCAGCGCGCCCCGCGAGCGCACCGATCACACTAACGTTGCGGCTGGACCATGGGGTGGAGATTCCGCCCTACGCCCGTTGCGCCACGCGCCAGCGGGAAGACAGCACCGCGGTGGACTTCGTGACCGTGGATGGACTTTCGGTGCATGCGGCCACGATCACCCGGGTGATGGCGGTGCGGGGGGGGCAACGGCCCGCCGTTCGCGAGGTTCCCTTTGCTCACTTGCGGGACAACCCGAGCGCGCTCTTGTTTGCGGGGGGCCGCGGCGTGGACATGTTCGACCTCGACCCCGTGGACTACGGACCCGACGCGTACACGCCCGACCAGTTCCTGTACCTCACCCACGACGATCTGCGGCTGATGGACGTCGAACCCGACGGGGAGCGCCCTATCGGTCGGCTCCAGGTACGGCGGGGGGCCGCCATTGGCGACAGCCTCAGCATCGCCGCCTTCTTCCAATGGGAATACCCGACTGCCGAAGGCTGGCTACCCATCCCGACCGATCTCGACCCGGAAGAAAGCCTGGGCCTCCCGGAAACCACGCTGGTCGCGGCCCTGCCGGGGATCACGGCGCTCACGCGTTTCGGAAGCACCTCTCCCTTCCCGCTGCCCGAGCCCGTCGCTTCCTCCGCCTGGTGGATTCGCGGGCGCCTGGACTACGAACGCTGGCTTTCCGCGCGCATGTTGCAGGATCTCGAGATCACCTGGCGAGACGACCGAGGTGGCGAAGAGAGGCCCATCAACAACTGGGAAGTGCGGGCCACCGGCCGTACCCTGGAATTCTTCCTGCAGGATGTACCTCCGATCCGCGGGGGGTGGGTGGTCCGCTTCGCGCTGGTGGATCGCGGTGTTCCCGCCGGCCGGAACGGCTACCTGCCTCGCTACCGCTGGTACTTCCGGCGTGGAGAAGGCTGGGAAGAAGTGCCGCGCGAGCGCGTTCGTTCGGAAGGCACCGTCGTGCTGCTCACCGGTCCGCTCACGGACATGGCGACCGACGGCTACAACCTGCGCGCCGAGCGCATCGAGACCGTATTCCTCCAGGGCTTCATCCCCGAACTTGAGGTTGACCTTACCTGGATCCGCCCCATCGAGCTCTCGATGATGTGCGGGGACGACCCGCGCCGACTCGAGCCACTCCTCGTCGAGGAAGGGCCTTGGTCGCCGTTCCAACTCGCCACGATGATGCCACCCACGATCGGGCGAAAGTGGTACCTCGGCAGCGACCTGTTCGAGAATCGCAAGCAGGAGCGCGTGGTGATGGAAATGGATGTCACGTTCGAAATGAACGGCACCGCCATTCCCGAACCCACCGACCTGTACTTGTTGCAGTTGACCTACCGGGCCGACGACAACTGGCGCGTGGTGTGGTCGGAAGACAAGATGTTCTCCAGCTTTACCTTTGCCCATCTCGACGGCACGCACGGCGCGAAAGGCGATGCGAAGGCTGTCGGTCCGCGTACCCTGCGGCTGAGCCTCGACCCAAAGACCCAACTCAAGGGGCTGGCGCGTCACGAGATCAACGGTCGTGAAACGACCTGGCTGAGGATGGAACTGGTGAAGTCCTCGCTCACCGGCCAGGATGAGAAGAAGCAGCAGCACCCCATCGTGCCCCGGATCCTGTCCGTGCGGCTCGGCGTGGAATCCGCCGTCGGGGCCCGTTCCTACGATCAGCCGCTCCCCGGTCCGCGCATGGCCCAGGTCGATGACCGTGCCGAAAATCCAAGGTTGACGAGGGCGATCACTCGCGCCGTCGGCCGCCTCGGCGAGTTTCACCCTTTCTTCCCCTTCGTGGAGATCAAGGACGAAAACCAGGCACTCTACCTGCAGTTCGACAAGCCGCTTCCGGTTGGTCGTCGCCATGTGGTGCACGTTCGCACCCGCGGGGAAGCCTACCTTCCCGAGGGAGTGGAGGTGCAATGGGAACTTCTTGAGGCCCAACCCTTCGGCCGCTTCCAGTGGAGGCGCCTGCACGGCGCCGGCGATGGCACCGCGAGGCCCTACCAGCTCACCTCGACCGGCACGCTGGAATTCCCGCTCCCCGACCCGCCCCCGGCGGGACCGGATGGGTTCTGGCTCCGCGCCCGTTTTGCGCTTCCACCCGGCATGGTGCTCGACCGCTTGCCCCAGATGCCGCCCATCACCCACATCCTCCTGAACACGGTCGAGGTCGTGAACCTCATCACGGTGCGCACCGAGCGGTTCTCCGGGCTGGGCGTACCCCACCAGAACGTACAACTTCGCAACGCGCCGGTTTTCCTGCACGATGTCGAACACGAGCGCAGTCTCTTCGCCCGCACCGAGGCGTTCCCCGACCTTGCGGTGTACGTCGAAGATGCAGATGGAAACCGGGAAGTTTGGTCACGGGTACCCGATGGGGCCCTCCTCACCGCCGGCAAGGATGACCCGATCTTCGTCGTGGATGCCACCGAAGGCACGCTCACGTTCGGCAACGGAATCCGAGGCCGGATGCTGCCGGTCGGCTCCGCCAACGTCGTGGTGGACACCTACCGGGTGGTGCCGGGAGCCCGCGGGAACGTCGCGGCGGGCGAGATCAACGTCATGGAAGGCTTCGCCGACGCCGTGAAGGTGTCAAACCTGCTGCCCGCCACGGGTGGGCGCGATGCCGAGACCATCGACGAGATCATCCGACGCGCCCCCAGCCTCCTCACCAGCCGCGACCGTGCGGTCACCCAGACCGACTTCGCGATCATCGCGAAGGAAGCCAGCGGCGAAGTGGCACGCGCCGCGTGCGACGGGCGGATGAACGCCGATGGGAGCGTCGAAGTGGTCGTGCTCCCTCGTCGTCGTGAGGGCGAAGCATTTCCAGACCCGCTCCTGGGCACCGGGCTCAGGGATCATGTGGCGAGCTACCTCAAGAAGCGCTGCCTGATCAATGTGACCCCAATGGTGCGCCTCGCCAGCTTTAAGTCTATCGACGTCAGCGTGACCGTGCGGCTTCGCCCCAACGCAAATCTGCTGGCGGTGCGCGAGGCGGCGCTTCGTTGGGTGGAAGCCTTCCTTGACCCCTATGTGGGCGGGCTGGATGGCGAAGGGTGGCCGTTCAAGGGCACGGTGTATTCGCAAGACTTCGCGAGGATGGTGGCAGATATTCCAGATGTGCGCCACATCATCGATGTGCAACTCTTCGACGTTTCCGGCGAAAGGCAGCGCCGTGGCGTGCCCGGCTGGGAAGAAGGCGAAGGGGAACGCGAGATCGTGCTGGCCGACGCCGACTTGTTCGCGGGCAGGCGGGTCCGCATCCGCATGGAAGATGCCGAATGAGCAGCTCGCTCGCCCGGATTACGACGGCGCGGGTCGCCAGCGACTTTCGCTACCTGGAAGATGTGGTGCGGATCAACTACCCGGTGCGCGAGGCCCAGACCTACCTCAACCGCCACCTCGGCAACACGGTGGGCTACCGACTCGTCGAGGCGCTCAGGGGCGAACGCGTCGGCTGCGTGCGTTCGATCGAGGTGCAGACCGCTGCGGGGGGCGAACCCACCTATGTGCGGGCGGCGCGTCTGCTTCCCGATGGCACCCCGGCCAGCCACTACACGCCCGACGATTTGGTCACGATCACGGCGGAAATCGTCACGCCCGACGGCCGACCCCCAGGCACCTTGAGTGCGCGGGACCGGGTGATCCTTCACGTTCCCGTGCGAGGCTACCTTCGCTTCCTTCCCGGCTTGTACCAGGGTGCCGTGCCGGCCGCTCGCCGCGACGTGGTCAAGTCGGATGAGGTGAGCGCCAAGCGTTGGGGAGAGCCCCAAGCGGTGCAGACTACCGAAGTCCAGGGCTTCAACGCGGATGCGCTCCGGCGCTTCATGGCGATCTTCCAGCATGTGATGACCACGATCACCGACCGCATCGATGCCCTTCCCCAACTCATCGACCCGGTGGCCACAGACCCGCGCTTTCTCCCCTGGATCGCCAGCTGGGTCAGCTTCCCCCTCGATAGTTCGCTGCCGATCCATCAACAGCGCGAGCTAGTGAAGCGGGCGATCCGGCTTTACCGTACGCGTGGCACCGTGGCCGGCGTCGAAGAGATGATCCGCGTGCTTACGGCGGCACCCGTGCGCGTGGCGGAAACGCGGGCACCCAACCCGTTCGTGCTCGGGCGCAGCACGCTCGCGGGGGGCCCGACCGTGGATGTGCGCTACCTGCGCAACGAGCCGGCTGGGCACTTCGTGGTCGAGCCGAGCCGCGCGCCGACCTCCTTCTTCGCGCTCGTGCTCGAGCCCCGCGCCGCGTTCCGGCAACGTTTCGGCGAGCGTGCATCGGGCGTTCTTCGTCGTATTTCACAGATCGTGTCGAGCGAGAAGCCCGGACACGTCTCCTTCACGATCCTTTTTGACGACTCCCTTGAGAATGGACGGTAGCCGTGCAGCCCAAGAACCTCTTCCAACTCAGCCGCCTTCGCCCCTTCGAAGGCCTTTGTCTCACCGCCAAGGACCTGGGCGATGAGCAATCCTACCACCGGCGAAACCTGCAGCGGCATGTGCTCTTCATGCACGGGCACGGGATCGTGCAAGGTCTGCAGGTGGAGATCGAACAGCGAAAGGACAAGTATGTCGCTGTGATCCAGGGCGGCTACGGCGTGACCCGGATCGGACAGGGCGTGCTTTTGGGCGATGCCGTGGCGGTGCCGCTCGAAGTGCCGCGCCAGGATGGCGAATACATGCTGTGGCTGTTCCATGTGGAGGCGAACGACGAAGCCGAGCTGCGGCCGATCTTCGACACGGGTGAAACATCCGCGGCCCGGATCCGCGAGACCTGCGCACCTCGCCTTCATTCCATCGACGAGGACCAGCCGGATGCCATCGCCCTCACGCGCATCAACGTGCGCTTGGGGCGCATGGTGCAGGTGCTCCTGCCTGTGCCGCGGGCGGGGCGGCAGTCGCGCGCTGCGGAGAGCTACCTCAAGCCCCGCGTCGTCGAATTCATCCAGTTGAACAAGAATATCGTGACCAACCTGTACCGTACCTCCCAGGTGAGCGAGCTGGACCTGGGTGCGCTGGGCTTCTTCAGCGCGCTGGTCTCCTCCGAGTTCCTGCTCATCGAAGAAGGCACATCGGACCGCGTCCTTTACCGTGCCGCGGGGTCGCTCATTCACTACGCCCACGACTTCTACAATCCGCTGCCGCGCTCGCTGGAACGGGTGGACAAGTTCAAGGAATTCGTGCGCCGCGTGAACGCCGAGGTGCCCGGTGCTGACCAGGGCGACGAGATCTGGCTGCGGTGGTTTGACAAGTTCGAACGCCTGCTGCAACCCTTGGCGAAGATCGCTGAAGAACTGGAAAAGACCGTCGAGGCGCAGCGTTAGGTGTTCATTCCCTTCTTCGCCCACGCGGCATTCGCCTTGCCTCTGTTGGTGGAACGCTTCGAATCCGCTCCCGAGGGTTGGAAGGAACGCGTGGCAGAGGGCAAAGGCGGCGCGAGCGGCAAGGTCGTGCTCGCCGAGGGGGTGGTCACGCTCACCGCCGACAAGCACACCCGGAAGTTTGTGGCGCTCGGCCGGCGGGTGACCCTTCGCGGGTACCAGTGGCTCGACGTGTCCGCCAAGGTGACGGTGAGTGGGCTCCAAAACCCCGCCGACAACGCGGTGTGCGGCGTTTTCATCCGTTTTGACACGGGCGAAACCGTGCCCACCCGCCATTGCGA
>CAMBIK010000128.1 GCA_945867435.1 Klebsiella pneumoniae | reverse complement strand
CTGGCCGGGAACCCGTTCGCCCGGGTCGGAGCGGATACCCGCGCCTCGCACACCTGGACCGCGTTGCACGCCGAAGCCGCCCTGGCCTTGGCCGGCGAGGGAGAGTGGGTTGGGAACACCCCCACGGCCACCGGCTTCGCCGCCGGGATGGTACGCGCTGAGGTGCCATTCTGGGCCGAAGTCAAGGATCAACGATTTCAGTTCTTCGTAGGTGCCCGCTCGGAGTTCGGGGTCGGAGACACCCTCGGCACGCCGCTCCGCATCCCGGTCCGCGCGGGCGAGCTGGCACTGGGCGTCGGCCCCTCGGCCCGGGCCAGCACCGCCGCGGGCGACACCGTCGTGAGCGCAGAGGCGGCGGTGCTGGTCGGCGTGGCGGGTGCGGCCACCCCAGCCCTCTCCGTGGATGCCGCAGGCCCGGGCTGGTCTGCACGAACGGAGGCGGTCGGCGACCGACTCTCGGTGGCTGTGCAGACCCACGGCCAGGTCGCTCTGGATGTCGGCACACTGGTCTCACCTGACGCCCAACTTTCTTGGATCGACCTTACCTTTCGGACAGGCCGAGTGTTAGTTGGAGGCGGCATCAGCCGCGGCCTGGGACCCGACGACCCCTTGTACGGGGCGGCCCGCATCGGCTACGACGACGGCTGCTCAAGTCTGGTGATGAGCGGTGCCTTTTCCCCGGACCGGGCGCTGCCCGACGTTGGCTTGAGCCTCGCCCTCCGCAAGTGATCACTCGCTGCAATCGGTACGATATACCGGTGGATTAAGATCCTCGGAGATCGTGTAGTAGGCCCTTGAGAAAGGGTCGTACCCGATGGCCTCACCCTGCCGCTCCGCGCCGGTGAAGCGCTCGATGCGGGTGGCCCCCGCCAGGTCATCCAAGCCGCCAGCGGTGAAGGTAAACTCCCAGATGTGGGCGTAGGTGCGGAGGATCAGGCGGGACCCATCGGGCCAGAGATCCGCAGCGGTAGTGGCGGCGCGAGAGCCTTCCCCCTCCTCTCCGGTCGCGGTTCGACCGCGTTCAGTCAGGGTCACGGTCTGTGCCGTGTCGAGCAGCGGGAAACTGAACGCAGCGGTGGACTGAGTGTCGTATTCCTTGGTGAACAGGACGGGCAGCCCGTCGGGTTGGACCGCAAGCGCCTCGCTGTCCCAGGTTCCCCCCTCGGGAAAAACATAGGGGAAAATATCCGGGACGAGCGAGATCTCCTCGAATCCGGACGCCGAAAGATCCGGCTCTTCGAAGCGCAGCACCCCGTGCCACGGCCGGTCGTGGTCATTATCGCCGATGTCACCCACAAAAAGACAGGTAGTTTCGCCGCAAGTTCCGACCGCAAGGTCCTCCCAATCGTTGTTCACCACCCCCTCAAGCACCACTCGCGCCACCACCTCTCCGGCGGCATCGATGGCGTGAACCTGATTGGGTGCTGCATGATCCTCCATCACCCAGAGCGTGCCTGGGTTGCGCCTGGAGGCCGCCACGCCGCTGATCTCGTTCAGCGAGGCGTCGGTCACGGTCCCGGTCTGCACGGTCACGGCGTAAGAAATACAGGGGGGAGCCACGGGTTCGTCGGGAGCCGTGTCCAACCCGGCGGAATCCTGGGGTGGCGCGGAATCAGCGGTATCGGGGAACACACCCGACTCTTCGCTCTCGCGCAAAACCGGCCCCTGAGGCGACGTGTACGGCGTGGAGCAGCCAGCTACGGTGACCACGACGAGCATCATCCACAAGGCCCCACAACCCTACCTACCACGGCTTCGGTGCGACCGGCGCGGCTTTGTCACCGAACGACGAGCAGTTCCACGACCTCCGCGGTAACGTCGGGTGCCCCGCAGCCCCCCAGGGGCTGCGGGTTGACGCACAGCCCGACACCCGAGGGACCGCCTTTCTTCGCGGCCTTCTCAAGCTTCTTCTTCACCTCCGGCCAGAGCCCCGCCCCGACGGACGCGACCCCAGCTCGCCACGCCAACCGGATGGTCTCGCCCTTGGCGATGCCTGCCTGCTTTACCACCTTGTCGGAGCTGCTCAGCTCTTCCGCGATCTGCTCCAGCTCCGCCTCCCGTTGGTCGTCTAGCTCGCGGAGCGCATCCTCGCGCAGCGCCCGAGCCAGCGCCGCGACATCCACCGTGCGCTCCGTCCCGGCGAGCAGCACAATCGGCTGGACCACACCCGAAAGCTCGATCTTCGGCCAGTCGACCGTGAGGATGCTCGCGACCTGTCCCTGCAGGACGAGATCGCCATCCAAGGCTGCCGCGAGCCGGGCGGAAATGTCGGTCCCCGGGCACTTCGGCCCCTTCCCCATCATCGCTTCGACCTTGGAAATGGAGGTACACTGGGTGACTGTCTGCTCGCCCGCCACCCGAGTGAGGGACCGTTCGACGGCCGCCCCGAACACCCTCGAATAGTCGATACCCAGCAGGTCCGTGTGTTTCTGCAAGCGCATGAACTGGCCAGTCAGACTGCGGTCCATGGCGGAAAAATAGGTTGCCCGTGCTTCGTTCGGGACCATCAGGGCGTCGGCCAACTCAAGGGCGCCGACGATCCTCTTCGCTTCGGAGAGCTGATCCTGGGCCTCATCGTAGGCGTGGGCATCGCGAACCTGCGCAAGGCCGAAGAGCGCCGACGCGCGGGTCACCGCCTGCTCGGTCCACCACGAGGGGCTTTCTGCGAGCGCCAATCCGGCCAGGCAAATCCACGACATCAGACCCTCCGAGCAACTGAAAAAACCGGCACCTGGGTCGCCCCCCCGGCGCTGACGTTGGCCAGTTCGCCCTCTGCCACGCGGCAAAGGAAACCGGCGAACCGACCGCGCGCGAGGAAAGGACCAAGGTCCACCACGCGCGGATGGATCCTACCATCCCGCGCATCGAGAAACCCTGCAATCGGGGCCTGCACCCGGGCCTGCACCACGCATCCCTCCGCCCCATCGACCGCGCGCTCCCAGGCTTCGCGACCGACCCTCCACCCCAGGATGACGCCACGCCCCCCATGCGCTTCCGCCGGCTTGAGCACCCAGCGCTCAGGGTCGCCTCGCACCCGCTCGCGCGCGGCGTCGTCGAGCCGCAAGGTCAGGGGGATGTGGCGACCGACAAAGGCACGCTCCCCCTCAGTCAACGGGAAGGCGGGGTCATGAAGCAAAGCGAAGATCCCCTTGTTGTGCAGCAGGGCGGTGCGCAACGAGTTGACCATGCAGACCCTTCGCGCCCGATACGCGGCCAACAACGCTGCACATGCAACCGGCGTCGCGCGAATGTCGCACACGAGGATGCGGCGAAAAACGACGTCGATCGCGACATCGCCGGCCCAGAGGCGGTCCCCGTCGAAGCGGAGGTCGGCCGGTGCGGCGATGATCGTCGGGAGACCCGCGGCTCGAAAGTGCCTGGCGAGGAGGTCGAACTCCGGCGCCGTGGCGACGCCCGCGTCGTCCACGATGGCCACGTTGAACCTGGCGACCGGCGCCCCATTCCACTCGGCGAACACGGCTCGAACCGTGCTGACCACCGCCGGAGCCGGGTCCACGAACCCGAGCGGACCGACGGAAGGCGCGGCGGGATCGGCAGCGAACACGGGAGCCAGTGCGGAAGCGTAGCCCATGCCCGCCGGAGACTCGGCATTCAACTCAAGGAAGCGTGGAACCCCATCCACCACGTAGGCGTCGAGCCTGGCCAGCGGGGCCACCAAGCCGAACCCCGGATCGATCGACGCCCAGGCGATGGCATCCGCCGGAATGCCGATGCGCGCGGCCAAGCTTTCCGGCCCCCGGGAGAGGTCTGCGAGCAAGGCGATACGCAGCTTCCAGAGCAGTCGATGCATCGGGGGCAAAACCCGCTGCCACACCCGAACCGCCCGCTCGTCGAGCAACAGCGGTGTCCGATGCACGCACACGGGTCCACCTCCGTGGCGAGCGCCCGCCGCCAGGACTTCCTCAAGAAAGCGGGGGCGGGGGTGCTTGCTGGCCGCCGCATTCCAGTCATCGAGGGCAGTCATCGGCCGGCATGGTAATGGGGGCGCGTGCAACCCGCATTCCCGCTCGTCGGCAACCGCCTGGTCCAGGAGCGGCTCGCGCGCGCAGCCGACGAGGATCGGCTGCATCACGCCTACCTGTTCGAAGGCCCTGAAGGCGTAGGAAAAGCGACCTTTGCGCTGTGGTTGGCGAAGTATGTGAACTGTGAGAGCGGGCAGCGCCCGTGCGGGGCGTGCAGGTCGTGTCGCCTCATGGCATCCGGTGCTCACCCCGACCTGATCCTGGTCGGCGCCGACCCAGAGCGTGCGACCCGGATCATCTCCGTCGACCAAGCGCATGCCCTGATCAGCGCCCTCCAACTTCAGCGACACAGCGGAAAGCGCCGCTTCGTCATCCTCGACCCCGCCGACATCCTGAACGAGGATGCCGCCAATTCCCTCCTGAAGACCCTCGAGGAGCCACCACGGGGCACGCAGTTCGTGCTCGTGACCGCCCGCGTCGCATCGCTCCTTCCCACCATCCGCAGCCGCTGCCAACGCATTCGCTTCGGGCCTGTCCCGGCCGCGGAATTCGCCGCCTGGCTCCAGTCCCGTGTGATCTCGCCGGAAATCGGCCGCGCCGCAGGTGGATCTCCCGGCCTCGCGATCCGACTCCACGGGGGCGAAGCCGAGGCGCGCGCCCATGCGCGCGATGCGATGCTCGACGCCATCGGCCAGCCGCTCCATCGACTTTTCGCCTTCACCGAGGCCGAAGGAAAGAAGGACGAGGGGGTGAGCCGCGCCGAAGGAGTGGTGGATCTCCTCGAGGAATTACTGAGGGACTGCGCCTGCTTACGAGCCAACCGCGGTGACCGGCTGGTCCACGCCGACCGACGCGAAACGCTGGATGCTTGGTCGCTCGCCCTTTGGCCCGGAGGAATCGCACGCCTGGCCACCGGCATTGCGAACGCACGCGATCGCCTCAAGTTGAACGTGAACGGTCGCACCGTATTGGAGACCCTCCTCGCTCAACTGAACCTCGAACTCACCGCCCGCCCCACGGAGATTCGATGATCGACTCCCACTGTCACCTGGACCCGACCGTTTTTGGGGGCGACGAAGGCGTGGATGCCGCGATCGCTCGTGCTCGCGCCGCCGGGGTGACGCGCCTGCTCACCGTCGGCAGCGGCTACGGCTACGCCAGCGCCCAGCGCGCCCTCGACGTTGCACGACGCCACCCCGACGTGCGCTGCTCGGTCGGCCTGCACCCCCACGACGCGAAAGAGGCCACGGAGCCCGCGCTCCGCGCCCTGTTCGAGATGTCCGACGCCGAGGAAGTGCTCGCGCTGGGTGAAATGGGACTGGACTTCCACTACGACAGCTCTCCCCGAGATGTGCAGCGGTACGCGTTTCGCGCCCAGCTTGAGGCCGCCCGCGAGCGCCGGCTTCCGGTGATCATCCACGACCGCGATACCGATGGGGAAACCCTTCGAATTCTGGATGAGATGAACGCCTGGGAGACCGGCGTTCTCTACCACTGCTACACGGGAAACGTGGCTCAGATGCAGGAGATCGTGGCGCGGGGGGGCTACATCTCCATCCCCGGCATCGTCACATTCAAGAACGCGGGCGACATGCAAGCGGTGGCCCGCGAGGTGCCCGTCGAACGCCTGCTGGTGGAAACCGACAGCCCGTTTTTGACTCCGGTGCCGCACCGCGGAAAAAAGAACGAACCCGCCTATGTGGCGTTCACGCTCGCCAAGATCGCGGAGCTACGCCATTGCCCCGTCGACGAGCTGGACGCCATCACCACTGAGAACACCCTGCGCTACTTCCGCTGGGCGTAACCCGAGTGCCGGAAGCTACTTCTCTGCCTTCTTCGCCGCTTCATTGGCATCAGCATCGACCGTGTGCACCGGGAACGGAGGGGTCGAGCCGCGGTTCTCGCGAGCGTTGCGCGCCTTCCGGCCGGCATTCTTCTGACGAATTTCGCGGCGGAGCGTGGTGAGGGCGGTCTTGGAAGCCATGGGAACTCCGGATCTGAGGGGGCGCCCTCTATGGAAGCGACCCACGGTCGTCAAGCGCAAGGCTTGCTTCCGGGTCCAATTGTGGTACAGGTCAGGGATGTTCCTGCTCCTGCATCTCGTCGGCTGTGATCGACTCGAGGCCGCCGGCCAGGTGGTCGATGGCCTCGGGGACACCACGGTGGCCCAGGGCATCTTCCTCGGCGCTGATCTCCCGTTCGGGCTGGAACTGCCTGAGGACTCCGGTATCTACACGTCGTTCTGCAAGGTTTTTCTAGCAGAAGTCACGGATGCAAACGATGTCGCCGACTCGCCGGTTTCTGAGGCAGAGGTCCAGTTCGTCTCCGCAGAGACGGGCAAGCTCGACTTCAACGAGACCGACCCCGGCGAATACCGCCTCTACTCCCAGGATGGGCTGTCCTACGAGCCCGGGCAGACCGCACGCGTACAGTTCACGCTGGGGAATGGCACCGGAACCCTAAGCGTCACCGCACCAGAATCTCCAAAGTTCGACCTTGATGATGCCGGGATGGCCCATGAAGCCCAACGCGTTCAAATCACGTCGGGCTCGTTTGCCAACCTGGTGGTAGCGGTGTACGACCTGGACCGCAGCAAGCTCACCTGGGACAACCTCCCGGACGACTTCGAATCCGGCGTCGAGCTCAACGACGAAGATGGCGAAGTGCTGACAGAGCTGGTGATCCCGGGTGAGGCATTTCCCCGTGGGTCCGCCTACCTCGTGGGCGTCGCGGGCCTTGAGATTGGCGATGCCGAGGCGTTCGAAGGCGTGAACCAGGCGTTGAGCGCCTTTGGGGCCGGCCGCATGACCTTCCGCGCCATCGAGATCGAAGGCACGGGCGGCCCGCCGTAGCCCCCTGCGCTCAGCGCAGGGTGACCGTTCCCGGCAACATTGCCGCCACGCCGCCATCCGCCAGCACGCGGTCGAGAATCGCGAGCTGCGACCAAGTGCGGCGAACCTCCGGGAGCATCGCCTCCGGCGGGAGCGAGGCCTCCGCCAGATCGTCGGAGATCTGCTCGAACAGGGTCCTTCGGTGCGGGAAGCGTTCCATACCCAACGTTTCGCCCAGCTCCGGCTTCGCAAGGTCTACCGCCTTGGCCAACGCCACATCAAGCCCGCCGAGCTCATCGACCAGGCCGCGCTCCTTGGCTTGCGCGCCGGTCCACACGCGGCCCTGCGCCACGGCGTGTACCGCCTCGGGGGTCATGTGACGCCCCTCCGCCACCCTTGAAACGAACGTGTCGTAGAAGGACTGCAGAAACTCCTTGAACCTTGCGCGCTCCGGCTCTGAGAAATCGGTGATCGGCGAAAAGAGATCGCTCATGGCGCCGCGGCGGTAGGTGTGCGTCGTGACACCCAGGTGCGCGTACAGGCCACCCAGATTCATCTTGCCGCCGAAAACCCCGATGCTGCCGGTGAGCGTGCTGGGTTCGGCCACGACCCAATCGGCAGGAGCGGCCACGTAGTACCCCCCACTGGCCGCGTAGTCGCCCATCGACACCACCAGTGGCTTCCCCGCCTCCTTCAGGCGGATGAGGGCGCGCCAGATGTTGTCCGAGGCCAACCCGCTGCCCCCCGGCGAGTTTACTCGCAATACGACGGACACAAAGTCTTCCGACTCCCGAATATCGTCCAGAATCTCCACAATCGACCGATCGCCGACCACGCTGCCGCCGAACAACGGCGCGCCCGAATCCCCCGACACGATCGCGCCATCCAGGTGTACGACCGCGACCCGGCGGCCCCCAACGTCGGACCCCTCCGGCTCGTGGTAATCCGCGATCTTGGTACGATCTTCGCCGCACAAGCCTTCGGCAACCTGGTCCCGGTAGCTCAGCGCGCTGACCATCCCCCTGTCCAAGGCACTGGAAGCCGTGATCGGCGGATCGTCGATCCACGCGACGACCTGCGGCTCGGTCACGCCGCGGGATGCGGCGATGCCGGCGACCAGCTCTGCATAGAGCCCATCGAGCATGCTGTCCATCGCGGCGCTCGCAGCTTCGCTCGGGGCGGAGAGTTGGTAGGGCTCAATGGCGCTCTTGAAGTCACCGACATGCTCGAAGTTGGCGGTTACCCCCAGCTTCTCAAACGTGCCGGCGTAGTATTCGGTCGTAAGCGAAAATCCGTTGACAAGCATCACCCCAGCGGGGGACATGTGGACTTCCTTGCATGCAGAAGCCATATAGAACGTCTTGTTGTCGTAGCCATCCGCCCAAGCGTGGCAAGGCTTGCCCGAGGCCCCGAAGGCCGCGATCGCATCGCGCAGCTCCTGCGCGCCGGCCCAGCCCACGCCGAGGTCGCTAACCTCAAGGTACAATCCGGTGATCCGTTCATCGCTGGCGGCTCGCCGGATGTCGGCCGTGACCTCACTGATCAACTGGGGGAACTGGGCCGGATCCAAAACGAACCCCTCCCCTCCCGGGGCGTCGCGGAGCGTGCCGTCCAGCTGGACTTCGAGGAACGAACCCTCGGTCACGCTCGCCTTGAAATCGCCAGACAACAGCAGGACGAGGCCGATTCCGCACCCCATCAGCGCCAGCACGCCCATGACAGCGATGCCCACCACCAGCCGGACCACGCGCAGCGAGCCCGCAGATTGCGCGGGGCGGCGCGGCGTCGGAGGGGCTGAGGGGGTTGGCTGCGGATCCGATTCGGACATGGGGGCTTCCTTTGCGCTCACGCCTAACCAGAAACGGGGGAAAGGGCTCGCCGCCCTCTCCCCCTACCGCACCATTCCCTCCGGCCTCAAACCTACGCTTTCCGGCCTACGGCGTTCGGCGCGTGAGTAACGCGCCGAACGTGGTGCTCTCCCCCACACCGCAGTCAACCATGGCACGTGGGCGTTTCATGCGCTTGGGAGGCGCAGAAGGCACCATGGGTGACTACCAAGAAACGGGGGAAAGGGCTCGCCACCCTCTCCCCCTACCGCGGTGTACCCTCCGGCCTCCAAGCTTCGCTTTCCGGCCTACGGGCCAGGTCACGTTGGTAACGCGCCCCGGCCACCGCTCTCCCCCACACCGCAGTCACCCATGGCGCGTGGGCGTTTCATGCCCTTGGGAGGCACAGAAGGCACCACGTGTGACTATGCCCCCGAGCCAGCGCCGGCGACAACCTGTGGCAGGCCGTTACGCGCCCTGGCGAACGAGATGACGCTCCCTCAGGCAGAACGCCACGACCTGCGCGTACACCTCCGCCGCCGCATGGTCACCCAGCAACGGGTCGAGGTGCCCCCGCCCAGCAGGCAACTGAAGATGTTCAGCGCCCAGAACTGGGACTAGCGGCTCCGCGGCGCCCGGAGGACACGCGGGGTCCTCGCTCGGCACGATCACCTGACTCACCCCCGGCCGCAGCGCCGCAAGGATGTCCAGCCGGCCAGTGGCATCGGTCAGCGTGCCCTCCGAAACCCAACGAGCGACCTGCTTGAGGACCCCTCCGTGCAAGTCGCCTGATGCGTGGCGAAGCCGCCCGCGCACCCTCGCACCCTCGGTGTCGGGAGATGCCACATCCGCCCCTTCCCCAACCCACGGCGTGGCCAACTGCTGCAGGAGGCGCGTAGGCACGACCCAGCCCCGCGGGAGCAACGCGGCCACGAGACCCGCCATGCGCAAGGCGCTTGCAGGGGCGCTGAATCGGACCGCCGGAGCGATCAGGGAAGCCGCCGCAAACCTGCGCTCGTCACCAAGCACCCGCGCCAGACAATAGAGTTGGGCTCCCAGCCCGTGCCCCACCCAGAGCACGCGCGGGTAGCCGCTGTGTTCCACAACCCGGTCGATGGCCGCGGGCACATCCCGCGTAGCGATGTCATCCACAGTGAATGGACGGGCATCAACCGGCGGTACGGCGCAGGGATCGCCACGATGTTCCATAAGGTACACCGAGAATCCGGCGGAACGTAGTGCTTCTGCGAGCCCTCGCCCGGCCTCAAGAGCGAAGTCCCGGTGCGAGCCGCCGAGCCCATGCGCCAACACAACGGGCTCCCCGCTCGAACCCGGCGGGGGCGGCAGGTGAAACAGGTCCGCGCCCCACCCGTCGTCCGCCAGGTAGCGAAGACGCGTGAGCGGTGGCTGATCGGCCCGGAGAAAGGGAGCGCGATCGCCGGGTTGAAGTGCCCGCCACGTCATCGCAAGCGCGCTGTCCCCCAGGGTGCGGAAGGCACGCGCACCTTCCAGCCGAAGCTTCGGACGGCGGAGTTCGGGGAGGGAGAGTCCTTCAGTCATGGGATTTCAGGGAGGAACGGACAGGTCGCGCGGGAGCAACAGCGTCAACTCGGCGGCCGGGTGTGCTCCACACTCGGCCGACGATGGGTTCAGCAGGATTTGCCAAGCATCAAGTTCAACAGCGCACGAATCTGTCCGTCCTCCGGTTGACCCGACTCCAACACTGAGCCAAAGGCTCGGAGCACTCTTGTCGTGTCAAGAGTTTTGTACCACGCACACATTGAGAAAGAAAGCCTGCCGAAAGAAAAACGCGATCATGGCCGCGAGGGCTTCACGAAGGGCACATGCCGCCTACCGCGCTACCGTTCAGCTGGCTGTGGCCTGGCCTACATAGCGTTCAACCTTGGCTTCCTTCACCAACTGGGCGAGCCACGCCTGGACAAAGGCGGACTTCTTGGCCCCTTCCAACCCTGCGCGCACCTCGGCAGACAACGCTTCGAAGGTGGATTCATCGGGCTCTTCGCGGCTGGAGACTTGGACCACATACGGCATGCCCTTCACGCGCACGGGCAGCGCGAGCACCTGCCCCGATGCAGCGGTGTTCACTGCATTGAGCAGCTCGGCAACGGCCGTTCCTTCACCGAGCCGCGGCACCACGACCGACGCGAGGCTGAACGGTCCGGTCGAATCCACGGCCAGGGCCTTGCTTTCGGTGAGCGCGCGGGGGACTTCTCCGCCCGCGACAGTCCATTCGCTGGCCAGGCGGGCACCGTACGCGCTGACCACGGTCTCCACGCGTTCTTCCTTGAGCATCTGCACCGCGATCTGGGGGCGGGCCTCCTCCACAGGAATCACCCGCGCCGCCTCGATCGATTCCACCCGCAGGATTTCATAGCCTCGGCCGGTTTCGATCACGCCCGTGATCGCGCCAGCACCCGCTATGTCTGCGGCGGTAGCCCGCGCCGGGTCCAGTGCATCCAGCGCGAGTTCGCCGAGCGCGCCCCCGTCCTTCGCGCTGAGATCCTCGCTCCAG
>CAMBIK010000127.1 GCA_945867435.1 Klebsiella pneumoniae | reverse complement strand
GGGGTCGCGGGCTCGCCGAACTGGCCGGCCGCGAGCATCTGCGCCATCGAGCGCGTGGAGAGAATAGCGCGAAACTCCATGACCGATAGGCCCATGAAGGTGCCGACCCGCGAGCGGTCGATGGGGCGCCCGCCGTCGATGCCATCGATGCTGGCGGCGTACCCCGCATCTTGTAGGGTGGTCCACGCACATTCCAGCGAGAAGCGCTGCTGCGGGTCCATGACCTCGACGCGGCGCGGGGGGATGCCGAATTCCATCGCTGCGAACGAGCGCACATCGTCGAGGAAGGCCCCGTTGGGACAATAGTAGCGGTCCACGGCCCGCATTGAGGTGGACCAGAACGCATTGTGATCCCAACGATCGGGTGGGGGAGGCGCAAACTTGTTGCTACCTTCCCGGATCATTTTCCAGAAGCGGTTGGCGTTCTCAGCACCCGGGAAGCGGCACGCCATCCCGACAATCGCGATCGCTGCCCCCATCGAGATCAACCGGCTTTGGCGCGATCGACGAGCGTCTGAAGATCCCCGAAGGTCTGGATGCGGATCATCACTTCGTCCGAGAACTGGGTGTTGAGCTTCTCTTCGAGGAAGCCAACCATCTCCATGGTGGCGACCGAATCCATGCCGAGCTCGCGGATCTCGGTCTTCCCGGTGAGCGTGCTGAGCTTGGCGGCCTTCGACGGGTCTACGGCGACGATCGCCGCTTTGATAAGGTCCAGGCTATCCATTTGGTTCCTCGATGTCAGGGGTGCAGGGTAGAGCGTGCCGGCGGTTTAAGCGGTGCTCCGATTGCGAGCGGGCCACATGACCCGGCGGCGCTTACCACGCCCGGTCGAATCGTCCAAGTGCGCGTCCCTGTTCTTTTTTCGGACTGTCGAGTCAGTTTGCGGGACCGACCGACGGGTCTCTTTTGAGCGAGCCCGCGGCGGTGCTGGAACGGGGCATGTGTTAGGCGTGAACCGCCCACGAACCCCGGACCGGACAGCAGCAGATGGAACCTCACCCGATAACCGACCGAATCGACCCGCTGAGCGTCACCTCGTTCGTGCTGTCGTTCGTTGCGCTCCCGTTGGTGTGGTGCTGCTGCATCGGCTACATCCCAGGGTTGGTGGCCATCATCCTCGGGGCGGTCGCGCTGTCGCGGCACCACAGCGAAGGCTTCAGCCCCACTTCTAAAAATCTGGCTATCGGCGGCCTCGCCATCACGGCGTTCGCGGTCATTCTTCACATCGTGGTGGTCATCATTCTTCAGGTAAGCGGCCCTGGCACCGCATGGTGGGAGGAACTCCTGCGGGAGATCGGGAATCAGTGATCCGCCCCCCCGTCGGCCCGATGTCCCTGGACTTCCCGGGTCTCGTACTTCGCGTGCCCAGCTCCCACATCGACATGTTTGGGCATTGCAACCATGCGCACTACCTTGAGTACATGGAGTGGGCGCGGTTCGCTTGGGCGGCGCACAGCGGCATGCCGATTCCTGTAATGGTAAAAAATGGCGTCGGTCCAGCGATTTTGAGGGTGGACATTCGCTACCGGCGCGAGTGTCTCTACGACGACGAGCTGCATGTCTCCGTCGAGCCCCTCTCCGCCCGCCGGGACATCGGTCGCCTCCGCCAGACCATCACGCGCCCGCGGGACAATGAGATCGTCTGTGACGGCGAACTTACGTTCGTGATGCTGGATCTCGTGGCGCGCAAGGCCACGCGGCTGCCCGAGTCGTTCCTTCTGCAGGTTGCTCAACGCGAGCCCGGCGTCGAGTAGGCGGCCCGCCGTGGGCCCGCCACCGGGCTACACTTGGGGTGCATGCTGGATCTGCGCCCACGCATCTTGTCGCTCGGCACCGCAAATCCGCCGGATCGCTGGTCTCAGCAGGACATCCTCGATCGATACTGTGTCACCGATCCGAAGGTTGTATCGCTGTTTTCAAGCTCACACATTCGGTCAAGACATCTGTACCTCCCCCATGCAAACGCGGAAGGCGGTCCGGCTCCGGAGACCCAGGGCGACCTCCTGCGGAAGCACCGCCGCGGCACATTGGAGGTGGCACCCAAGGCGATCACGGTGTGCCTGGAGGCCGCCGGCCTGACCGTGAGGGACGTGGACTACCTGTGCTGCATCACCTCCACAGGGTGGCTGACTCCCGGCATCACCGCGATCCTGATGAACCACATGGGGTTCCGCGAGGACTGTTCCCGCGTGGATCTGGTCGGCATGGGCTGCAACGCGGGGCTGAACGGCCTGAATCCGGTGGCGGCCTGGGCGATGGCCAACCCTGGGAAGAACGCGCTCATGGTGTGCAACGAGATCTGTTCCGCCACCTACGTCTTCGATGGCACGATGCGCACGGCGATCGTGAACTCGCTGTTCGGCGATGGTGTGGCCGCCGTGCTGGTCCGGGCGTCCGAGAAGGACGAGCGTACTTTTGCTCCCAAGATCCTTGGCTTTGACAGCCATATTATCACCAGCGCCATCGATGCGATGCGGTTCGACTGGGACGAGGACCACGGGAAGTACAGCTTCTTCCTGGACCGGGACATTCCCTACGTCGTGGGTGCCAATGCGGAGCGGCCCGTCGGGCGCCTGCTGGCGAAGTTCGGCCTTCGGCGGCGCCACATCGCCCATTGGATCGTCCATTCGGGCGGCAAGAAGGTGGTGGATGCGATCAAATACAACGTCGGTCTCACCGACTACGACGTGCGCCACACCCACTCCGTTCTGCGGGACTTCGGGAACGTGAGCTCGGCCTCCTTTCTGTTCTCGCTGACTCGCCTCATCGCCGAAGGCCGTGTTCGACGCGGCGACTACGGCATTCTCATGACCATGGGTCCCGGCTCGACGATCGAGACGGCGCTCATTCGCTGGTAGGAGCCTAAAGTGTACGACACCCTTTCCTTCGACGAACGTGGCGATCAGGCCATCATCTCGCTTCGCAGCCCGCGAATCAACGTGAAGCAGATCCGCGAGCTGGAACGCGTCTGCGACCACCTCGAAGATGTGTCGAAGGCCAAGGTGGTGGTGCTGCGCGGCCATTCCGGCGGCATCGACTTTCTCGACTTCGACCCGAAAGAAGCCATGGACATCCATGGATTCAACAAGTGGGAGAAGCTGGTCAACCGCTTTGAAACGCTCGACAAGGTCACGGTGGCCCTGGTGGATGGCCCGTGCGTCGGCGGTGGCTTCCAGCTCACCCTGGTGTGCGACCAGCGGATCTGCGTTCCGGGCGCGTCGTTCCAGCTCAATGAAGTTCCGCTGGGGTTTCTTCCGGGAATGGCCACGTTCCGACTGGCGAAGTACATCGGTCTGGGTCATGCCAAGCGCATGGTGATGACCGGGGCCGTGGTCGGCGCGGAGGAAGCGCTTCGGCTGGGTCTGGTGGACTGCGTGACCACCGATCTCGATGCGGCCCTGGCCGCCACCATCGCCAGCTTCGGCCCGATGCACACCGTGGCCTTCACGCTCGCTCGTCGCCTGCTGAACGAAAGCTACGGCACGCAAGCGGAGGATGCCCTCGGCAACTTCCTCGCCGCTCAGCACCGTGCGATCAGCCAGACCGCCTTCCTGGACACCTTGAAGACCGCCCACAGGAAGTCGTGAGTCCGGAAGATCGTCCCATTCGTCCCTTCGACGTGGATCCGGAAGTGCTGGGTGCCATTCGGCCCATGCAGTTTCGGGATGCGTGGGCGGTGGCGCAGCTTCACCATGCCGCCATGGGGCGCAGCCTCTGGTCGCGCCTGGGGTTGCCCTTCTTGCTCGCGCTCTACCAGTCCCTGGTGGATTGTCCGTGGTTTGTGGGCTTCGTTTATATCGAGAACAGTGAAGTACGAGGCTTCATCGCTGGTAGCTATGATACATCTGCGATGTATCGTGACATCGCCCTCCGTCGCTACATGTTCCTTGGGCCGGCCGCTGCGCTCGGGTTGGTGCGCAACCCTTCGGCCGCGAAGGCGCTGGTCGAGACCTACCGCTACTTCGGGGTGTCCGGCGCGGCGGATGTGCCTGGGGAGAGCCTGTTCTGCTCGTTTGCGCCCGATCTGCGGGGAAAGCGGGTCTCGGGCCACATCAACAAGGTTCTCTTCGACGAGCTGGCCTCGCGTGGGCACAAGCAAGTGAAGATCACCACGGAAACCGACAACGAGGGGGCCAACCGTCAGCTTCAAAGCTGGGGCTTCAAGGATGTTCATCGCTTCCGTTTCTACGGCAAGGACATGGTCACTTATGTTTTGGGCCTGGTCGGTCACCCGCGGGTGGAACCGCTGAGTCGGCATCCTGCGGTGTGACCGGTTAGCTCGCCCCGAACCCCTGGACGGCCATGACCGCCATGCTTCTGTTCTCGTTGCTCGCGTGTTTCCCGCAGGCCACCTCGGGTCCGGTCCCGGAGGACTCCGGTGCGGACTCAGCGGAGGACTCGGCTGTGGACACCTCGGGGGAACCGAGCGCGGACACGGCGCACGACTCGGGTGCCGATAGCGGGCACGACTCCGCGGAGGACACCGATAGCGGCGGCGACGACACCGCAGCGGTGGGTGATACACACTACGCTGCCGGCGATGTGTTTATCAACGAATTCATGGCAAACTCCCATCCGATTGAAGATACCTACGGAGAGTGGGTGGAACTGGTGAACCTCACCGGTCGTGACCTCGACCTGAAGGGAATGACTCTCGGCGATCTCGACGGTACCGCTCCGCAGCTCGTGACCATCGAAGTGCATTTGAAGCTCGCCGCCCATGGATTTGTCGTCCTTGGCAACAGCGCCGATAGCGACGCCAACGGCGGTGTGGATGTGGCGTGGGCCTGGGATGCCGCCGTCTTCCAGCTTGGCAACGATGGGGACGAGATCGTGCTCACCGCCGCCTCCGGCATCATCGACAGCGTGAGCTACGAAGAGGCCGCCTGGGGAATGGTGAAGGGGTCCGCCGAGCAGCGCGATGCCGACCATCTCGATCCTGCGGGCAGTCAGGACGCATCTCAGTGGTGCGCGGGAACGTCCACCTTCGGCGCCGAAGCCCAGGTGGGTACGCCCGGCTCCGCCAACGACGACTGCGGTAAGTAGCCATGACCCCATTCCACCTTCGCGACCGTTTGAAGAAGATCCTTGGCCTACGGACCGAGTTGCCCACCCCTCGCCCGTTCGACGAGGTGCCCGTTCCGCTCACCGACGTACCCACGGTCATTCGGGCCCCTGCCACGCTGGTCACGGCCCCTGCCGCGGTCGAGCCGCCGCCGGTGGCTCCCGCCGTCCCGGTGCCGGCCGCTGCCTCGGCCGAGCCTGCGCCGCCCTCCGAGGCCGACCTCGCCAAGCAGGCGAAGCACTGGCTGCGTACCCGCAAGGGAATGCTCAAGTGGTTGGTCGAGCAGGGAGGGGAGGCCACGATGGCCGACATGCACACCAAGAGCGAGGCCAAGTATTTTGTGGCCCACCGCAGCTTCTCCCGCTTGATGGAGGAATTCACGGGTGAGGAGCTGGTCACCTACATCGATGGTCGTGTCGCGCTGACCGAGGCCGGCCGGGCGGCGGTGTAGGCGATGAAGCCCTGGATTCTCCTCGACACCGCCTGGACTCCGCAGGACACCGAGCTGAGCCTTTGGCAGCGCGACACCGAGATCGTCATCCGCGCCGACGGTCGCGACCTGATGTCGAACCGGATGCATGGCTCCGAGGAGCAGATGGCGAGCCTGTCGCGGGCCACGCGTCATGGCGCGAAGGTGCTCGTCGGGGGGCTTGGCATGGGGTACACCCTGCGGGCGGCGCTCGAGGCGAACAAGAGCTGCCGGGTCACGGTGGTTGAGCTTTCCGAGGCGGTTGTGGCCTGGAATCGCGGTCCGCTTGGGCATCTGGCCGGGAACCCACTCGACGACCCGCGCACCGAGCTCATCATCGGCGACGTGGGCGATACCCTAATCGCAACGCCTGGAAAGTGGGATGCCATCCTCCTTGACGTGGACAACGGTCCCAGCGCGTTTACCCAGCCGGCGAACGAGCGGCTCTACGGGGTGCCGGGGCTGAACCGCGCGCGGATGGCACTGCGCCAACCGGGAACTCTGGTGGTGTGGAGCGCCTACGAGGACAGGGAGTTCGAACGCCGCCTCGGCAAAGCGGGGATGCGCGTCCGGGTGGCACGAGTGCGTGCCCGCGGGGGCTCCGGGGGGCCGAAGCATGTGATCTTCGTGGGGTGGTGGGGGTAGGGCGTTTGCCACCAGGTCAACCTGTTGGCTTGGTGCGTCGGGAAGGGAAATTAGTTTGGTTTGTTTTTGTTCGTGCGCTATAGCTCGATGTCCGAGCGTACTAATGTCACGAAATAAGTAGCTAAAGCTGGACTGGACTACTTTCGCTGCCGTCTCGACCGGGGCCGTGTTTATCCCGACCGGGGATTGGGAACTGGTGGGCGGTATCGTCAGTGCAAAGGCGTGGGGTGAGCTGCGTGGTCGCAACGGGGAGTTCCAGTGGCAGCCTGCGGTGCAGACGTGCAACGACGTGCGCAACCCGGATTCCGCGACCCCGATAGGCAACGTGATCAACACGAACGGGCCCATCGATCCAGCCGCAGCGAACGTCAGCACCGACACGAAGACCTACATCCGGCCGGGGTGGTTGGTGGCTCTCGGCCAGGGCAGCACGCTGGCCACCGGTGCCGCGTGCGGGTTTATCGAGTTGCGGACTGCCTGACCCCATCGGCTCCGGCTTTCTCGGGCGCGGGTTGTTCCGCGTATATGCGTCGGCTATCCACCATCGTTGAGCGCAGCATGCCCATGTTCGGTCCAGGCCAGACGACGTTCTCGGTTTCCGACACCAGCACCTACTGGCGGGGGTTGATCACCGAATGGAGGCGGGTGGAACTTCCCGGCTTCATGTGGCTGTTCCCCGTCACCGACGATGTGCAGTCTCCGGTTTGGTCAGCGGAATCCACCACCGGGCAAACCACCATCGAGATCACGCGGTCCGACGTAGACGCGATCGACTCGGCCACCTGGAAGACCTTGCTGAATACGGCGAACGCACTGAACGCCTATGAGGCTACATACCACACCAGACCCGCGGCCATCGCCGATCATTGGCACATCTGGGCGTGGGGCTACCACTTCATCGCCTTCGCCTACTCGGACGGCAGCGCGGGGGTGGGCGTGGGCCTGCTGGTCGTCGACACGGGCCTGAACCTGGTCCACCCCCCCCATCGTGCTCTTCTCGAACATGGACGCCGGTTGGGCGACGGTTGTCACAAACGACCTGTGCATGTGCGAGTCCGCCACGGGGGTAACGATCCTCGTCGTGGACATGGGCACCCCCCCGAGCGTCCCGCTGCCGGTGCTGATCCACGTCCTCGCCACGAATCCCACGGCGGCGCCCACCGTCGAATACCTGCCGGATCCGTACGGGCTGCTCGGAACCTACAGCGTCGGCAACCTCGGCTCCGCCCGGATGATCGCCCCTGACTACCAGATCATCCTCGCACGATCACCGGCTACCACGCCAACCGGCCCCACCTGGACGTCGGAACTGGCGAACTGCTCGTCGCCTACGACTACGCCGACAGCGACGGGTACCGCACCTCAGATGTCTCTCGCACCCGCTCGTTCGCCTGCGACGAGCCGGGGTTGACGGGGGCCGAGACCCCGGACGGCGACTGCCACGATGGGCTCGCCTCGATCCACCCCGACGCAGACGAGGTGTGCAACGGAAAATGGGACGACGATTGCGACGGCCTCCTGGACGAGGACGACGCCGTGGATGCGGCCACCTGGTACATTGACATCGACGGCGACGGCTTCGTCGATGAGGGCAGCGCCCTCCGCGCGTGCAACCAGCCCGATGGCCACGTCGCCGGCACGCCCTTTGACTGCGACGGCGACGACGGACAGGCGGCATTCGACACCCCTGAGGTCCCTTCCGAGCAGCCGAGGTGTGGGTGTTCGGCCCGAGGAGGTGCCGCCGCAACAGGGTCTGGGTTGGTCATGGTCGCCGCCCTGGCGGTGAGGCGCCGTGCGCGGCCAGAACGATCGCAAGCGCGTTGAACACAACCACGGCCACAAACTCAGGCGAAGCGAACGCGATGTGGTCTCTGGTGAGCGCAACGACGCCGACGGTCGTTCCGATGCCGGCGCGAGCGCCCCCTCCTTGAACTATCGGTGGGCCACCACCCAGCGCACACAGAACCCGCCGAGCATGAACGCCGCCATCCCGAGCCCTACGCTGCCCACGGCGTAGGCGCTGCCTCGCCAGTCGGGTAGGGGGCCGAAGTGGTGTACGGCATCGAGGGTGAGGGCGGAGAACGTTGTGAATCCGCCGAGCACGCCGGTGCCGAACATCAACCAGGTGCGACTTGTCGGCGCGCTCTGGTGCAGCGCCCCGCAGAGGAACGCCCCCACCACGTTTACCGCGAGGGTGCCGCCCCACGCGGCGAACCCGGTACCGGTGATCGCTGCGCCGGCGAGGTAGCGGGCCGCCGACCCGAGGGCCCCTCCCGCCGCCACATAGAGAACGCCAATGACGAGGGGAACGGGCTGCACCCAGAGCGTTTATCCCCTGTCGCCATGGAGCACCGGTGCCGATGGGTCTCCATCGATGCGGATTTCACTGCGTTTGAGGTGCACGGCGTCCGCTGCTCTCTCGCGGCCTGCCCCCGGCTTCCCGCCGTCCGTCATCCCGGGAGCAGCTGGCCGATGGCGTTAGGTGCTCCCCACTCCGGGCGGTAGGGCCGGCGTCGTCGTTCACCCCTCCGCCCGGACGGACTCGAATCGTGGATGTTGTGCTCAGTTCCACCCTCCTCGTCGCGCTCGCGGAGATCGGTGACAAGACGATGCTCCTCGCCATCGTGCTCGCGAGCCGCTTCCGAGCGCCGCGACCGATCATCGCCGGGATCTTCGCTGCCACCCTCCTCAACCACATGCTCGCAGCCTGGGCGGGGTCCGCGGTTGCCGGGCTCCTAGGCGGGTTCTGGTTCCGGCTGGCGGTGGCCCTTGGGTTCTTCGCAATGGCGGTCTGGATCCTCGTGCCGGACACGCTCGACGAGAGTGAGCAGTCCACCCCGCGTTACGGAGCGTTCGTTACCACTGCGGTCGCGTTTTTCGCAGCCGAGATGGGAGACAAGACCCAGATCGCAACCGTGGCGCTCGGGGCGCAGTACCACGCAGTCGGGCTTGTCGCTGTCGGAACCACCATCGGCATGATGATCGCCAATATACCGGCGGTGTACTTGGGTGACCGTATCACAAAGTTAATTCCGTTGAAGGTCGTTCGGAGCGGGGCCGCTCTGGTGTTTGGCGCGATCGGCATCTGGGGTCTGTTCGACCTGCTGGGACGGTGACTTCCCGCGCCTCCGCTCGAGTGGGCCAGAAGCGAGAGAGCCTGGTGGGGTGAGGGTGTAGAGCTCCCAGGAGAGAGTCCGTTTGCGTAACTTTGTGAAGCTGCCGAAGCCTTCCGGCGTCCGCCCTTCGAGCTGTTGGGCGCGGCCCCGCCCTCACCGCCTGTAGCCCCCGGCGACGGCTCCTCGGTCGCGGGGTATCCACCACCAGCACCCGGATCTCCACTTCGCGCGCAGGACCGCCGATGCCGCTCCCGCTGGCACGTCGGCTTCGTGCAACAGCGCTGGCGTCCTCCTGCTCGCAGATCAGGCAGGAACCAACAGCGACAGATCGAACAGGGGCGCTTCTTCACCCATCCGGTGGATCACGCCGCCGGCACCTGCGCCACCGTGGACTGGTTTTCGTGAGCGGTGTTGCCGCACGGCCAGGGCCTCGTCGGCGCGAAAAAGTGCGGGGCGCGCGCAGCCGCGCTGCCGTTCCCCGCCTACGCCCCGCGTGGACCCGATGTTTGCGAGCGGGTGGCCGCGCGGCGGCGCAGAAGCAGCGTGAGCGCGGCGACCCCCGCGCCGACCTCGGAGGGTAGCCGTTAGGGGTGGTGGTGGTGCCGGGCAACTTGTTCAGCAAGGCTCAGGCCGGGGCACCTGGTACAGCGCCGCGACGCAAACGCATACGTTGGTAAAAATAACCAGGCCCATCGCCCATGACCCAACCCGCCAACCCCGCACCCCGCCTCCCCGCCGCCATCTGGGCGCTGGGCTTTGTCAGCCTGCTGATGGACATTTCTTCCGAGATGGTCCACAGCCTGCTGCCGGTCTTCATGGTCACGGTGCTGGGCACCAGCATGTGGGCGGTCGGGCTGATTGAAGGCGCGGCAGAAGCCACGGCGCTGATCGTCAAGGTGTTTTCGGGCGTGCTCAGCGACTACTGGGGCAAGCGCAAGCCACTGGCGGTGCTGGGTTATGGCCTGGGCGCGGCCTCCAAACCGCTTTTTGCACTGGCCAGCACGACCGGCATGGTGCTGGCTGCGCGGCTGATTGACCGCGTCGGCAAAGGCATTCGCGGCGCGCCGCGCGATGCGCTGGTGGCCGACCTGGCGCCGCCCGGCATGCGCGGCGCGGCGTTTGGTTTGCGTCAGTCGCTGGACACCGTGGGCGCTTTCGTCGGCCCGCTGCTGGCCATGGGCCTGATGCTGCTCTGGGCCAACGACTTCCGGGCCATTTTCTGGGTCGCCATGGTGCCGGGCTTCATGGCGGTGGCGCTGCTGCTGTTCGGCGTGCAGGAACCCGAGCGCGCCCAGGCACCCCGGGGAACGCCGCGCGTCAACCCGATCAGCCAAGCCAACTTGCGCCGACTGAGCACGCCTTACTGGCGCGTGGTCGTCATTGGCGCCGTGTTCACGCTGGCCCGCTTCAGCGAGGCGTTTTTGCTGCTGCGCGCGCTGCAGGGCGGCCTGCCGGTGGCGTACACGCCGCTGGTGCTGATCGGCATGAACATCGTCTACGCCCTCGGCGCCTACCCCTTTGGCAAGCTGTCGGACACGGTGAGCCACCGCACGCTACTGGCATGGGGCTTGGTGGTGCTGGTCGCCGCCGACGTGGTGCTGGCGTCCGGCAGCAGCCTGGGCTGGACCGCGGCTGGCGTGGTGTTGTGGGGGCTGCACATGGCCATGACCCAGGGCCTGCTCGCCACCATGGTGGCCGACACGGCGCCGCACGACCTGCGCGGCACGGCTTTTGGTTTTTTCAACCTGGTCAGCGGCCTGGCGATGCTGCTGGCCAGCACCGTGGCGGGTGTGCTGTGGGACCAGCTGGGCGCGCCCGTGACGTTTGTTGCAGGTGCCAACAAATCTCAATTGCTGCGAGCAGGGTACATCCTCGCCGTCCCCCCTCGCGGCGGTTGGGTGACCGGGTGACGATCTGAGCATCCTTTGCCGGAGGCGCTCATGGATGACTTGGAAACGCTTCGCACCCTACTCGAATCTGAACGCCCGGTGATGTGGAGCGTTGGATATCCG
>CAMBIK010000126.1 GCA_945867435.1 Klebsiella pneumoniae | reverse complement strand
AGCTCCGCGTTGAGCTTCTCCGGGCTCTTCACCCTTTCCTGGGGCGTCGTGCGGTAGCAGAACGAACAGTCCATCTTGCAGCCGCGCGAGTAGCTGGCGATGATCTGCTTTTGCATCCCCCGCGGGTCGTTGAACTGCGGCCAAAGATCCAAGTTCATGGTCGGCAACGAGTTCAGGTCGGGCATCTGGCCCCGCGGGGCGTTCTGGTGAACGCTGCCGCGGGAGTCGCGGTACCAGATGCCACGGATCTCGGGAAGGCGAACCTCCCATGCCTCCTGGCAGTAGGCTTCCATCACCTCAAGAATGGTGAGTTCGCCCTCGCTGATGACCGCAACATCGATCGCGGTCTCGTGCATGAAGACATGGGGCACCGAGGTGACGAGCGATCCACCCGCGATGATCGGCATTTTCGGCCGGCTATGCTTCACCTCCCGGATGAGCTGCTCCAGGAAGGGGTAGCAGTCCTCGTAGGTGGCGAGGCCGAGCACATCGCAGCCGTCGAGAATCTGGCGATGCGCGCTTTCGAGCGGCGCCTTGTCGTAGCGAACGTCGATGATGCGTACCGGGTAGCCGGCGTTGTGAAGGACCGTCGCGATGTAGGAAACACCTTCGTAGGGCGAGGTGAGGAAGAACTCCCAACCTCGTGGCATGGAAAACGGCGAAGGGCCCACCACCAGCGCCACGCAGGGCTTCGCGCTCATGGTCGAAACCGGATTCAGTGCCTGCTGCGCCATCAAATCCATCAACTGCTGGTCGGTGCGGCTGTTGGCCGCCGCGTAGAGCGCAGGATCGAGCGAAGGGGTGTACGCCATGGTGCTCTCCCCGTTCGGGAGGACCACGGTACAGTCCAGAGCGTGACCCGTCAATCACACCAACCGGTCAAAACAGCTTGATGTGCTCTTCTTTCGTGTTCAGATACCGATTCGGGTCTGCTCCCATCGAGCCCATCCAGCCGCGCACATCCTGTTCCAGCTCGTAGGTGGTCTTCGCATCGTCCATGGAACGGTTCGTGATCTCTTCGGGGTCGGCCGCAAGATCGTGGAGCGCACGCTGACCATCCCCGAGGTCGAGGATCAGCTTGTCCTTGCCGACGCGACTGGACCGCAGGTGAACGAAGAGTCGGTAATCGCTCTCCGCGTGGATGGGCAGGTCGGTCGACTCGCCCGCGAGGAGGGGGAGGAGGCTCTTCCCGTCGATATCCGGGGGAAGGGCGACGCCCAGAGCATCAAAGACGGTCGGGAACATATCGATGGTGCGAACCGGCGTTTCCACCACGCGCGATCCTTCGCCACCCGGAAAGCGAATGCTGAGCGGCACATGCAGCTGGTGTTCGCACAGCGTGGCTCCGTGGTCCAGGTAGCCATGCTCCATGAACTCCTCGCCGTGATCCGAAATCACGACGACGATGCTTTTGTCTAGCAGCCCGAGGGCCTTGACCTTGGCCATGAACACCCCCACGCGCGCATCGGCCTCGGCCACCTTGGCATCGTACACAGCCATGAGGAAAGCAGCATCCTCCGCAGAGACATCTCCCTTCGCCGCATCGCCTGGATTCACGATCGAAGCGAGCCCGGCCTCCCGCAGCTTCGCCTGCTCCTCGATGCTGCCATCCATGCTTCCGGCATAGGTGGGAACCGCCTCACGCGGGGTCTTGTCCACCAGCGGGTGCTGCCCGTGCGCGTCATAGCCATGGAGGAACATGAAGAAGTGGTCGGCCGCATGGGCGTCGAGCCAGGCCATCGCCGGGGGTGCCGAATAGTCGAAGCCCGCGAACACACGGTCATCCAGATAGGATTCGTACGCACCCCGGTTGTACCCGAACTTCGCCGATACGCCGGCACCGCCGGTAAACGCCACCGCCTTCCAGCCGCTCTTGACCAACAGGTCGGGAAAGGTCGGGATCTCGTCGGCCAGCTTCATGAACACCAACTCTTTGCCGTCGCGACCCGGCTTTAGCTTGTTCACCACCCCGTGATGCGTGGGCCAGCGACCCGTGAAGATGGCCATGTGCGAGGGCACGGTCCACGGAGCGGCCGCCGTGGCGTTGGTGAACGCGACCGATTCTCTCTGGAGACGATCCAGGTTGGGGGTCAGTTTACTGCCGCCGAGCCCGGTGCGGTCGAAGCGGAGCGAGTCCACACTGATCACGATCACATTCAAGTTGGCCGCGTTGGCGGCGAGGTCGAACGTGGGCGGGGGGGGCACAGGGAGCGAGGGGGGGGCCTCCGAACCACAGGCGAAAATCGAGACGATCAGGAGCATGGAGCGACCTCCCGCACCCGATAACGCGGCGACTTAGCGAGGGGGAACGCCGTCCCGACCGTCACCGAACGGAGAGGGGGCGGGCACCGTCGTGGGCGCCAGGCCGGCGTCCTCCGGCGGGAACAACATCGACTGAGCCGACTCAGTGCGCGGCGAAGGGAGGGCATAGCTGCGCGCGTCGTCGCTGAGCGCCCTGGGATCGAAGGCCTCGGCCCGGCCCAAAAGGTCGTTTCCGGGCCAGCCCTCCGCGCCCAGGCGCACCGCGACCCCGGCGCCAATGAGCCGGGCGCCGAGCGCGGACGGGTGCATCACGTCGATGAACTTCTCAGCGTTGGGCGAGGGATCGGCGGCGAGCACGGCGCGCGCGGACAGCACAGGCACGCCGTGCCAGGCGGCGACCTGCCGCTGCGCATCGAAGTAGGGGTCCCAGATGGCGCCCTGATCGTACCGCCCATCGGCGAGTCCACGGTTGACAGGGGCCACGAACAGCACGCCCGCACCGCGCTCACGGGCATCACGCACCATGCGATCGAGGTTGGCCGCGTAGTCCTGGATGGGCACGCGCCGGTCTTGGGCGGTCGGCCACCCGGTGTCCCGCTGCCATGTGACCAACCGCGCCCCCGTTCCCCCCGCCGCCCGGTCCACCCAGCTCGCGCTGAGCCGCACGAACGCCGAAGCCATAAGCGGGTTCCCCCCCCCCGCCGCCACGCTACGAAGCAGATCGATGTCGCGATAAGCATCGATGTTGTTGTCGCTCCAGAGGTTGCCGACCACGAGCAGCGTGGGCTCGTGCTGCCACCCCACTTCGTCCAAGAGCAAGAGGGTCTGTTCGGTGGAATAGCCTGGGATAGCCCCGTTGTAGACCTCGACATCCACCCCCGCGGCGCGCAGGCCGCGCTCGAGCGCCACGGCGATGGTCTCGTCGTCACCGATGCCATGGCCGAAGAAACTGGAGTCGCCCAGCACCAGAACGCGCTCCCTCGCCTCCGGCCGCGGTCCCGGCGGCTTCAACCCGCGCAGGCCCAGGCTGTTGATGCTGGCGCTGGACCGGCCATTCGCGAACGTGCCCTCCGCCATCGTCCACAGGCGGGTCTCGCTCCCGGCCATAAGCACCCCCCGCGGGCCCCCGCCCTGCCACGCGGGCAGTCGCGGTCCGACCGCGCGCGCGCTGCCTTCCGCCACGAGCAGCATCGCGAACAGCACCAAGGCGGCCGCCACTGCCTTGAAGCGGCGTGTCAGGGGTTGCACCCGGCGAGCTCGCGCCAACGGTCAGGCCTCCCGCGAAAGCACGGAGGTAAGGCAGCCCAGAGCTCCTTCCGCGCGCAGATACTGGTCCACCCGAAGCTCATGGCAGCGAACGCCGGCTTCCTCCAGCCGTGCGCGGGTGCGAGGAGACCCGGCGGGCATCACGATCTCTCGAGGTGCCACAGTCACGAAGTTCAGCGAGCGCGCCTGGGTCACTTCCGGTACGTCCACGAAATCGAGTGTGCGAACACCCGCTTCGCTCAGCGCGGCGCGCAGCGAAGGGGTCGCATCATAGGTCACCGCAAGGTCGCGATCCACCAGGTTCATCGAGCCGAGCAGGTGCTGAACGGTAGGTGCGAGCTGCACGCCCATCGCCCGCACACCCTGGTCCGCCAGCACGCGACCGATGGTCACAAAACCTGCTTCGTTGGTGCGATTTCCGAGGCCGACGAAGACCAGGTCGGGGCGCACCCACAGCACATCGGCACCCTCAAACGTGGCCGCCCCCCGCGGCGTGGCCAGGATCGGCACCCCCGCCTGCGCCAGAGCAAGCGCCGCGTGGCGCTCCTCTCCCGCCCGTTGCTGCGAAGCCATCCGCGCCAGAACGGCCCCTTCGGGCGTCATGAACACCAGGTCACGGGCGAAGATGAGGTTGGGGGGCGCAGCGGAAACGGGCCTGATCCAGTGGACCGAGACACCGAACGCCGTGTAGAAGGCGGCGACCTCAGTAGCTTCCGCACGCATCGCGACCAGGTCCGGCTTCGCAGCCATGAGCGCGTCTGCAGCCGGCCCATCAAACGCCAGCTCGTCCCCCGGCCAGGTGAGCAGCACCGCCTTCAGACGGCCGACCTCGCTGTTCACGGCGTAGGGAGCCCAGCCTGCGCCGCGAGTCACCTCCTCGGCGTGTTCGGCCAAGCGGCTCTTCCAGCCCGGCCCCTTCAACGTGGATGGCAACACGAGGCAACTCTGCCACAGCCTTCCGCGCTTGGGGTCAGGGACTCGTCAGAACGACCGAATCTGCAGCGCGGGCCTCGCCGACCCCTGTCCAATCGATCCCGAGCTCCGCGAGCCGAGCCCGGAGGGGCTCGAGGTCGTTCGCGGGAACCACGCTCTCGTCTACGCTTACGGTGCGCCGTAGCATCGGACCGGCGATCCGGTCGCGGCGTAAAGCACTGGCGACCTCGGCCGGCAGCTTCACGATGACCGCCTCGGTGGCCGCGGCGGGACCGATTCCCGAACCCGCCAGCACCAAGGCTTCGACTTCGCCAGGAAGTTCTCCGCCATGGTACTCGCGTAGCCGCGCGAGGAGCGGTGCCGGGTTCAACTGGGCGCGTAGCTCGGGCTCGTACACCCACGCATCGCCTTCCCGACCGGCAGGGCGAGCAATGCAAGCGAGCGCCGCCCGCACATCCAACGGGTCCCAGCCATCCGGAACGAGCAGCTTGCCGTGCAAAGCCACGAAGCGGGCGCGCGGCCGCGTGGTGTAGTCGATCACCCTCCCCACATCCGTCGGACTAGCGATACGCAAGGTTCCATCAGGCTCCTCCACGATATCCACGCCCGTGAGGATGGAGAGACGCGTGGCCGAACGCTGCCACTCCCGAATCTGGTCGATGAGGTTGGCGGGCACGCCGGTACGGCTGTGCTCGGCAAGAAATTCCAGCGTGTCCCGGTGTCCCGCGCCCAGCTCCGCGACAATTCCTTCGCGCGTAAGGCGGTGCCGCCGCAAGATGTCCCCATCCACAAACGGCGCCACGCGGGCGAGGCGCGCGTACACGTCGAGTCGGAGCTCGGCCACATGACACAACAGCGACCCATCCGGCGTAAGGATAAATCCGCCCAACGCCTTGGGTCGCGGCTGCGGCACCCGGAACGCGAGCACGCGATCGTGGTCGCGAGCGGCATCGAGCGCACCGACCCGATGAAGCACATCCAAGGCCAACTGGAGCGCCGGCAACTCGACCCGCACGAGACCCGAGTCGTCGAAGGCTTCGCTGTTCTGCGAATAGCCGCGCCCGAGAGGGCTGAACAGGAGTTCGCGGCAAGCGCCGTCGAACAGCGACTCGAGCCATGCCACCGACGTCCACTCGGGGAGGGCCAAGCGGAGGATAAGGGTCGCGGCGGCGACGGCCGCGGCGTTGGGCATCAGCCCGGCCACATCGCCAAGGGGCCGCGGATGCGCGTCGGGCAAGCCGTGCAAGCGACCGCCCGTGGCACGGATCAAAGCGGCGGCGCGGCCGTACCGAAAGGCCAAGGACCAACGATGATCGTCGTCGCCGAGCTGGCTGTACAGCCTTCGCTCCACATCCCGACGAATCACTCCGTCCTGGGTGAGCGACGCGGGCGAGGCCTCCAGCGCGGCGGCGACCACAATCGCATCCCACCGCACATCGGCGGGGGGAAAGGAAGCGACGCATTCATGGGGCACGCGGTCCACCGAAATCGCCAGCCCGCTCAGGCCGGGATTCAGGCGACACGATCCCGAATAATGCTGCGGATGCAGGCCGCCCTCCTGCCAGGAGGAGGCGCGCGGCAAAAGCAGGGCGGCCAACCACAGGAGCTGTCCATCCCGGCCGATGCGTTCGCGGAGCCGCTCGGGGAGAGGTTCACCAGGAACGCTCGCCAGCAGAAGCAGGTCCAGCAGAGATCGGGCGGCAGGGGGGAGCAGGCGAGCCGCCGCCGCCAACACCTCAGGGTTCTCCACATCGGCGGGTGCGACCGTCATCGACGCCCGATAATGAGCGTCGTAGGCGAGGAGGAGACGAGCGGGGGTCGGGGGTGGGGGAGGCAAGCCGGCCCTCCTAACCCATCCCGCGGGGAGGCGGCGGCCCGGTCGGTTAGCACGGCGTATGCGCCCGCTGCTCGCCACGCTCAGCCTCTTCCTCCTGCTTGGCCTGGCGGTGTGGCTCCTCGTCCCGGGCTACCCCCGCCAAGATTCCATCGCCCCGCAGCCAGTCGCAGTTGCGCCGTTGCCGCCAGCAAAACCGCTCGTCGCAGCACCCTCGCTCGAAGCCGATGTGGGCAGCACACGCCCCGAGTTCGTGACCAGCTCGGCGCTCGCCGACCCCCGGCCTCCCTCGGTAGATGCGTGGATTGCGGCCGCAAAGCAGGTGGGGCGCGCCTGCACGGAAGATGCCGCGTGCGGGGCACTTCAACGCTGCAGGTTCGACGTGTGCATCAATCGCGGGGCGTTGTGTTCCGCGGATGCCGAATGTGGAGGAGATGCCCATTGTGACGACGGCGCGTGCGCCGCCGGCCCCCGCCAATGCGAAGCCGACCGTGATTGCGCGGGTGCCGCGCAGTGTTTCGGCGGGCGCTGCTGGAAGGCCGGCGAATGTCGCCACGACACCGACTGCGAGGGGGAACGGCGTTGCTACAACGGCGGCTGCCTGCCCGGCCTGCGCGATTGCGCTGGCGATGGGGACTGCTCGGCCGCGCAGCGGTGCGAGTTCGACCGGTGCGCCGAGGGAGCACGCGAGTGCATCGGCGACGCCAGTTGCGGAGCAAACCGCCGCTGCCTGCGAGGCCAGTGCGAGCAGGGCATCCGCGATTGTTCAGACACCTTGCCCTGCCCCAAGGGCCGGCATTGCAGCTTCGGACATTGCGATGCCTGAAGCTACGGAGCGCGGCTTCGCGTAACGATGTCCTTGAGGCTCAGTCCTTCCACGATCAGAAAACACCCCCCCAACGCCACGGTGAACACGAACTGGGTGAGGTGCAGCACGATGGCGAACGGAGCGGCTAGGTCCTGTGGAGCGCCGAGAAGCAGGAGCGCAGCCGTACACGCGGCTTCGAAGCCGCCGAAGAAGCCTGGCGTGGGCAGCACGGCCATGCCCGACAGCGTGGCCGTCCAGGCGGTGAGCGCGTCCAGAAACCCACGGGGAAGACCCGGAGATGCGTTGAGTTGGACTTGCACCGCGGCAAGCGTGAGCAGCCAAATCATCGCGCTCAACGCCACAGCCTGCGCCGCCACCGCCGGCCGCCGCGTGAGCGCGACCAGCGACGCCCGGAACCGACGGAACAACGCGCCTGCCGGGAGTCGGTCCGTGAAGGTCAGGGCGCGCGGCCCCAGGGCCACCACCCCCCCCACCCCCACGGCACCGGCCAGCGCAAGGCCCCCCGCCGCACGCTGCGCGATACCAAGAAGATCGTAGCCATGAACCTCGATCTGCGTCGGAAGGTCCACGAACCAAGATGTCGCCAGCACCATGGCCAACAAGCACATCACGTCCAGGATGCGCTCGATCACCACCACCGCCAGCGAATCCCCAAACGGCACTTGGCGCTGCTCCGATACCAGGTAGGGCCGCACCAACTCCCCCAGCCGAAAGGGAAACACATGCAGGGCCAAATAACCGATACTCAACGCTGAAAAGGATGCCCGGTAGTCGAGCTTCATGGGAAGCAGAATTCGGAAACGCTGGGCGCGCAGGACGTGGGCGCACAGGTACAGTCCCCAGATCGGGACAAGAAAACCCCAGCGGAAACGCCCGAGGCTCTCGAGCCCCGAGACCACATCCAGGCCCCACACCACCCAGGCGAGGCAGAGGACGGTGAAGCAGAGCACGATGGCCAGGCGGATGCGCATGTGGGGGCACTATCCTACCCGACAGCGACGTCCGGAGGTGGCCGGGAGGCAGCCAGACTGGAGAATTACCTACCTTCGGCAGGCGCGAGGGGGCCACACCGAGCTATGTCTCGGGTTGGGTTAAGGGAGTTTCCATGTCTGACACGCCCGCGCAACGATGCCGCGTCTATGTGATCGAAGACGACGCCGTGCTGCGCCTCACCTACCTGCGCTTCCTTGCGGCTGTGCCGGATACCGAGGCTGTGGGCTTCGAATCCGCAGAGGAGTTCCTCAAGTCCTGGAACCCCGACCTGCCCGGCGTCATCGTTCTAGACAACCTCCTTCCCGGCATCAGCGGAGCCGAGTTCGTAGAACGCAACTGCCCGGTCCCGGTGGATCTTCCCGTGGTCATGATCTCGGGGCATGCCTCTGTGCCACTGGCGATTGAGATGACCCGCCGTGGCGTGGCCAACGTCGTCGAAAAGCCGGTCGATCCTATGCGTCTGCGCGAAGCGGTCACGCAGCTCGTTCAGGCCGAGGCCCACGCCCGACCGCGACGCCTGGACCTGCGGGAGTTCCGCGTGCGGATGCAGCTCGTGTCGCCGCGGGAACGCGAGGTCCTGGCACTCCTGGTGGAAGGCCTCGCCAACAAGGAGGTGGGTGCGAAGCTCGGCATCAGCCCACGCACGGTAGAGATCCATCGCGCTCGCCTCCATGCCAAGCTTGGGGTGGGCGGCATCGTGGAGTTGATGCGCCGACTGGAGGGCTCAAACCTGTTGAACTTCTGAGCCCAAGGCTCAGTATGGCGACCTGGCGCGAAGCTGGTTCACCTTGGCAACGAACGCCGGGATGGCCCGGCGCACCCGGCTGGCGATCGCTGCGGCCAGCTCGGGCTGACCCTCGAACTCGCCGCCGCGGGCCAGCTTCTCCAGCGCCGCACAATCAACTTGCAGAAGAGGGAGCCCCACCAGCGCGCTGCTAGACTTCATCGCGTGAGCGATCCTCCGGAGGGATTCCTGGTCGAAGCTCTGGGCCAGAAACACGAGATCGGCGGCTCGCGCCAGGGCATCGACGGTCCACAACTCCATGATTTCGGCGGTGTTCTCCGGGCCGACTTCCCGCACCAGATCGTCGACGGCACAGTCGAGAGGCCCATCCGAGGCTTCGGCGTTCGGCGCGACGACAGGCACCCTGGCCGGCGGCGGGGTGTCACGCATCAGACCCATGAAGTGGGTCACCACCCCCCTCGTGTCGGCCACGGGAGTCAACTCCAGGGAGAACGAGGTGCGGGCACCCTCCTTATGGTCCCGAAACAGATCCACGCGTAGCGCGGAGCAGTCCGCGATGGCTCGGGTCACCTGCGGCTCACGCTCCTCACCTTCCTCCGGAGTCGAGAGCAGGGAGCCCACTTCACGACCGCGCGCGTCCTCCGACGTGCACCCCGTGAGACGGGTGAACGCCGCGTTGACAAACTCGACGCGCCCGAGGACATCCGCAATGAAGACGCCGTTGTCGGTGGCAACGGCGACCAGTGCCAGCCGACGGGCTTGCGCGGAGGCCTCCTCCGCCTCCACGGATTTCCGCCTCAGTTGCTCGGCCAAGCCGCGCAGATCGGCCACCACGCCGCGTTCGGCTTCGACCAGAAACAGAAAATCAAGCGCGCTGTCGTGAATCGCGAAGCTAGAGAGCGACAACCCCAGCTCGTCCAGCTGCGTGGGACCGGTGAGCCAAGGCGAACACAGATACAGCCTCGCTCCACCCTCTAGAGGTAGAGCGTGGCCGCGAAGGGTAACGGCCCGCGTGCGATGCTCCAGGACGACGAGGTCCTCCCTCTGCTGCGGGGTGGCCTTGGGACCGGTGACCCGAAGGCCGGCCGAAAGCGTGAAACAGGACAGGATGTCGACCCCCAGCGCGAGCTCCGGAAGGAGCTGTCGTGCGGAGGCGCCCAGGTCCATCAAGCACCCTGCCGCATCCCACTGCAGAAAGAAGGGGAAAGCAGCCCGGAACTGCTCAGGCGTAAGGGTGATGCCGGTCGGGCGCAATCAGGCGCCCATAAGCAATGGGTCTGGTTCGGCCCCTTCCCGCTTGAGCGACACCGCCTTCACCTTGCCGAAGCGGCCCTAACTCTTCAAGCACAGGCAACGCCACCCGCCTGATCGGGCCTGCGGCGGCCGAGTACGGGTGGGCAAAACCCCGTCGGAGGCAGGGGCGTCGAAAATGTGATCATCCTAAAGCTTGGTTTGCTTCAGTATTATTTTGAACACCACCGTCAGTGGTGTAAAAAAGAACGAGTCAACGGCTCAACTTTATTCACGTCTGACCGAAGAACACCCCAAGCCGGCATCCCGGCGGGCCCCGAACCGCCAGAGCCAACAAACAAACCGAACAATCACTCAAGGGAGCGTAGAGCCATGTCACTCACCGTGAACACCAATACCGCCGCAGACAGGGCGATAACGCAGTTGAACAAGTCCAGCCGAGCCCTCACCCGCTCGTTCGCCCGCATCTCCAGCGGACTCCGCATCTCCAAGGCGGCCGACGACGCTGCAGGACTCGGCGTGGCCGAGAACCTGAAAGTGGCGGCGAGCGCGGCGAAGGTGTGCCAGCGCAACGTGGTGGACGGCATCTCCATGATCGCCGTGGCCGAAGGGGCCACGACCGAAGTGGCGGCGCTGCTGGGACGTATGCGGGACCTGGCGATTCAGGGTGCCTCGGATACCCTCGGAACCAACGAACGCCAGTACCTCAATGACGAATTCGAGGCGCTGTCCGCCGAAGTTGACCGTATCGCCGCCGTTACCGAGTTCAACGGCCAGAAGCTCACCGATGGCGTCACGACGTCCATCGGAGTGCAGGTGGGCATCCATGCCACCGCGAACGACCAGGAGACCTTCAACCTGGGCGACCTGGGTGCCACCACCCTCGGCATCGACATCGCAACCATCGATATGACCACATCGAGCGGTTGCAGCACCGCCCTCGACTTGTTCGACGTCGCAATCACCATGGTCAGCGGCTACCGCTCCGAGTACGGTGCTGCAGAAAACAGGCTTAACAGCGCGTTGAACAACCTCGAGACGTTCTCGGAAAGCACCAAGACAGCCGAAAGCCAGATCCGAGATGCCGACTTCGCGTTTGAAACCGCCGAGATGAGCCGGAACCAGATCATGCAGCAGGCGGGCACCGCGATTCTCGCGCAGGCCAAGGGCATCAACCAAGGCGCCCTCCAGCTCCTGCAGAGCTAGGCTTCGGCGAGCCGCGCCTAAGCAGGCCACCGCGCGGGCGTCCAGATCAACTGGACG